>JACVQK010000033.1 GCA_015661155.1 Dehalococcoidia bacterium
TGCGGCCCGCACCTTTTCAGCAGGGTCCTTCCTCAGCAGGGTGGCCAGGGGCGTCAACAGGGTGCGGTCATCGCACTCCCACAGTCCCTCTACGGCCTTGGCTCTGACCTCGGTGTTCTCATCGACGAGACAAAACCGAAAGAGGTCGTTGAAATCCGCCTCCAGGTTATCCTCGGCCATCTCCACCAGCCGCTCCAGGATGGCTCTCCTGCGTTCCGCGTCGATGTTTTGCCACCCACGGCGCAGGAGACCCATCTCCTCGGGAGTCATCCCTGAGAGGTGCAGCAGGTCAGCGTGGCGCAAGGGCTGGTCCTTGTCAGCCAGGATATTCAAGTATTGCTCCAGCGTCACCTGAAAGGAGTCTCCTTATCTATCTTTTTGCCGCTACGGCGACACCGCTACAGTACAAATGGGGAGCGTTCAGGAATCCCCACACCCAGTGGGTCTCTTTCCCAACGCCGGCGATGGTATTGAGGACCTGGTATACGTTGCCCGATACCATGACGTCCTTGGCCCTGCCCACCACTCTGCCCTTCTCCACATAGTAGCCCAGAAGGACGTTGGCGTTAAAGTCCCCCCCCAGGGTGTTGCCCTGGCCAGCTCCCAAGAGACGCTCCACCACCAGACCCTCCCCCATGTCAGAGAGCATGTCCTCCCAGGAGGCGTCCCCGGGGGCGAAGTAGAGCACTCCGGGAGCGGGGCTTGGGAGACTCCCCAGGGACCTCTCGGCGCTGGCCGTGGTCAAAGCGCCTGCCTGGGCAGCCGTTTGAAGGTCGTAGAGGAAGTTTGCTGCCACGCCGTCCTTGAGCAGGGGGGTGACACGGCTGGGCACTCCCTCATCGTCGCAGATGCGGCTGCCGGGGACAAAGGGCTGGGTGGGGTCGTCCCAGAGGGAAATCCTCTCGTCCGCCACCCGCTCTCCCAGCCTCCCTGCCAGGGGGGAGGTGCCCCTCAGGACCATCTTGCCGTTCAGCCCACTCAGCAGAGGGCCCAGGAGGACGCCGGCCAGCCCATGGGGCGTGAACACCACGGGCATAGTGCGAGTTGGCACCTTAGCTATGCGGCTGGCCCGCTCCAGCTGAAGGAGCACGGACTCTTTGAGAAGGGTGATGTCCGCTATCGGGTGACACGAGCTCTGGCTCTCCGATACGAAGAGCATGTCGGTGTCCTCTATCAGGACTCCCTCTATATGGATGTTGAAGGTGGCCTTGCGGTACGACGCCTGGCATCCGCGGGAGTTGAGCAGCTCCATCCTCACCAGGCTTCTGCTCACTCGGCCTTCGCACAGGACCTGGGGCCACGCTGCCCTCACCGCGTCTATCAGGCCCTGGCCCATGTGCTCCATCGCCTCCATGCTGACCTCCTCCACCTGGGGGTCGTAGACCTCCACCGGGGGGTAGGCGCTGGCAGCGGGGAAGTCCAGATGAGCCAGGGCTCCAAAGGGGGCCGCCTCCAGGGCACGCTCCACCAGGGCGTCCCTCTCCGAGGAGTTGGTGGTGGAGGAAAAACCCACGTGTCCGTCCCTGATGAGGCGAAGGGCCAGCCCGGAGCTCTCCCTTACACACCTCGGCCTCCTGGGCCCTTTTGAGGGCCTTCTCCAGAACCTCCTCCATGGTGCTAGGTGCCTCCTACCAGACATTTGCTGATGCGGATATGGGGGCTTCCATTGCTCACGGGCAGGGGCGACTGCCCGCCCTTGCCACAGCCCCCTCCTTGATTCATGTCCAGGTCGTTGCCAACGGCCTCCAGGTTATGGAGGGTGGTGAACAGGTTCCCCGAGAGCATCACCGGCCGCAGCATCTCCGCTATCTTGCCATTACGAATCATGTAGGTCTCCCCACCGGAGAAGGTGAACATCTCAAAGCTGGTCATGCCGCCGTGCCAGTTGCAGACGTACACCCCCTCCTTGATGTCGGAGATGAGGTCGTCGAAGGAGGTCTCCCCGGCCTCGATGAAGGTGTTGGTCATGCGGACGATGGGGGGAAAGCGATGGCTTATGGCCCGGGCATTGCCGGAGGGGGGCTCCCCCATTCTGGCGGCGGTCTCCCGGGAGTGAAGGCGTCCCACCAGGGTTCCCTCCTTTATCAGGTATGTCCGGGTCGAGGGAACACCTTCGTCGTCGTATCGGTAGCTGCCCCTCAGGCCAGGGATGGCTGCCCCATCCACCACGTTCAGGTGGGGCCCTCCAAAGGAGCGGCCCAGCACCATGATCTCCCTCAAGCGGTCGTTCTCGTAAACGTGGTCCGCCTCGGAGAGGTGGCCAAAGGCCTCGTGAATGAACACCCCCGCCAGCACCGGGTCCAGCACCACGGTGTACTCTCCGCCCTTGACCGGAGGGGCCTTGAGCAGCTTTACCGCTTTATCCGCCACATCCCGGGCTTCCTGGTGCAGACTCTCCACAAAAGAGAAGTCCCCGTTGCTCCCCAGGCTAAGCCCAGCTTGCTGAATCTCTGCCCCATCCCTCGCCATGGCCGAGAGGTACGTCGCCACATCCACCTTTTCCTGCTCGATATACGTGCCCTCGGAGGTGGCAAAGTACACTTTCCTGCTGCTGTCCCCGTAGATAATGGAGGAGCTCTGGATACCGGCCACGCCCCACATGATGCGGTTGTACTCGTCCAACAGGGCCTTTTTCTCCCCAAGGGGCACCAGCGCAGGGTCTTTCTTCAAGTGGGGTGGTACCAAATCCACCCGGGGCTCCACCGGGGCAAGGTGGATTCTCTCCCCGCCTACCATGCGTGCCTGGCGTACCGCGAGGGACACCTTCTCCCTCAGCCCCGTGAGGTCGTTGAAGCAGACGAACCCCCAGCCCCCCCCCACCGCCGCCCGCGCGCTTCCTCCCAGGGAGGTGCTGGAGCCTATGTCCTCAAGCTCCTTCCCCGAGTAGCGGATATGGGTGGAGCGCCCCTCCTCCAGGCGAACCTCGACGTAGTCGGCGTTATGGCCCTTGATGGCGCTCTGGATTAGGTCTCTCACGTGTCCTCTCTGAGTTGAAGAGCCGGTGGCTGAAAAACTCCTTCGACCATCCCCCTTCCCCCTTCCTGACCAGGAAGGGGGAAGGCAGGGCGAGCCCTGCACCCACGCTCAACTGCTGCTGTGCTGGTCTGACCATGTTCTACAGTTCGTAAGGTGTGGGTCTGGGCTAAGCCCAGTCTGAGGGACACCCTCAGACTCCCGGCAAAGGGATTCCCATCCACTGGATGGGAGCCCTTCCCTCTGCACTCCCCTTTTCCCGCAGCCTGTTAAGAGCCGACGGCTGAAGGTCATTATAACCAGACTGGTGTGAACACTGCCAGGGAGATATGTCATCATTGTAACCTCAGGCTAAGGGACGGTCAACACGCCGATGTATTCTCCGCAAATATCCGACAGTGGCTCCTCCACAGCCCTGCTCGATACCGAACCCAGGCTGCACCGCAGGAGGGAGCCGCGAGTTTCAACCAACAATGGGGTTGACTCTTATCCCCCATGTCATCTAGTATTCGAGCGGCAGTACCCACAGATAATAGGGGTCAAGGAGACAGCCATGCGAATAGGTCTCATATCAGACACCCGGGTCTCCAGAGCACAGGAGGTCCCGATACAGGTGGCACGCGCCCTTGGGGGGGTCGAACTGATTCTTCACGCCGGCGGCATCTTCGTCCCCGAAGTGCTGGACTGGCTGGAGCGCATCGCACCCGTGAAAGCGGTGGGAAGGACCATGGGGGATCGGTCAGAGCGCCCCCAGTTTTTCGAAACGGAATGCACCGGTGACCCGAGGGTTGCCAAACAGCAGGTCTTCCAAATCGAAGGCCATACCATTGGCCTGGCCCACGAGCTATATCTCCCGCGTATGAGCGACGACATACTACCCGGCGTCTTGAAGGCCCGTCGCCGCCCGGACGAATCCCTGGCAATGATGATAGAGGAGTTCTTCGGCACCGCGGTGGATATCGTGGTATTCGGACGCACTCTATACGCCATGGTGGAGGAGCATCAGGGCATGCTCTTCATAAACCCGGGAAGTCCCTCGTTGCCCAGGAACCTGAGAAAGCTCGGCAGCGTGGCCATCCTGGACCTGACGCCAGTGAGACGAGACGCCAGGCTGATCGACCTGTCTGCATTCAGCTAGTACCTACTTGCGGAAAAGGGCGTCATAATCAACCGCTCGTGGTGAGCCTGTCGAACCATGAGCGGCCCACCCTTCGACAGGCTCAGGGTGAGCGGGATTGAGCCACCCCCTGTGTGCGCGGATTTACGGAGCCAGGTGCTAGATTCTCATTGGCTGTTTGCGGAGGAATCGGCTTCCCTTGTGAGACTTTCCGCCCATTCTGGCCGGGGAATCGCTCTGAAACACCGGCACTTCCGCTCCCAGGCTTATTCCCTGAAATTCACGAATTGCAATGGCTGTTCGATATCACTCTCTTTCAAGAACGCTATGGTCGCCTGCAAGTCGTCGCGTTTCTTGGCTGTCACCCGGAGCTCGGTCCCATGAATAGTCAGCTGGACCTTGATTCCGGTCCCTCGGACAGCCTTGCTGATTTTGCGTCCCAGGTCCTCATCAATCCCTTGTCGGATGGCGATGTCTTGCCTGATGCTTCCTCCTGGTGCGGTCTGTCTCGGTTTGAACTCCAGCGCCCGAAGGTCAACATTTCGGCGGGCAAGGTACTTGCGAAGCAGGTCGTCCATCTGGCCCATTTTCATGCTGTCGTCGGCGGTCATCGTGAGAGTGTTATCGGTGCGGCTGATATCACACTTTGTTCCCGCCAGGTCGAACCGCTGCTTGATCTCCCGCAGCATTCCGTTGATTCCATTATCCACTTCCATAAGGTCTGTTCTGGAGACCACATCAAACGAGGGCATCTAGCTTAACCTCCTGCGAATGGCTGGACAGAGGGCAACTGTCGAATCTGGTGTATAGCAGGATACGCCGCCTTTCCTTGTCCTTCCATACACCGCTTTCAATTATAGCTCTAATTAGCGCCCTATACTGCAAGTCTGCTACTAGCAGGGTGCTGAGAAAACCCTTCGACCATCCCCCTGGCCCCCTTCCTGGCCAGGAAGGGGGGAAAAATTGAATCTGGGGACACCCCCAGACCCCCGACAAAGGGGCTTGGCCCCTCTGGACTCTCCTTTTTCAACAGCCTGCCAGGGTTCCCCTGCCCTGTGTTCGCTTCAAGTAGGTCGAGTTATCTGATAGGGAGACCAAGGAGGTAAGGGTTTTCTGATGGGCTCAGCCGAAAGGCCCTGAATAGTAGTACACAAGTACTATTGACCCCGCCCAGGTCGGGCGGTTAGAGTTCCACGTAGACCGTAGAACCCTAACAGCGGGCATGGTGCAACGGGTTGCCTCTCCTCCGGGCAATCCGGGCATCCCAGGAGCCCCCTTAATAGCCTGGGAGGAGACCGACCTCTCAGGGCTGATCAGGCAACTCCCTGGCAAGGGCAGGTGGGTGATGACCTCCATCAGCAGGGGGCTGAGTTTCCAGGACGCACCGTTTCTTCCCCAGATAGAGGGAGTAGCGCAGTACCTCCAGGAGTCACTGGGGCCGGGGGCAGTGAGGATACTGTTCTCCGATACCCGGGATGCATTGTCCTGCGCCTGCTCTCACCAACCCTTGGAAAGCCTCTACGCCAGCCTCGCTCTGCCTCCAGGCGTTGAGATCAGCCCTGTTTCTTCCTGTCCCATGCTGGCCCAAGGCTTGTGGAGGGTGTTGTGCCAGAGGGGAAAGGCTCCCCAGGACCACTGCGATATTCTGTGCCTTGCCACTTCAGGAGAGGGACTGGGAGCCGTGGCAATCCAGGTGGAGGTGTCCCACTTCGCCCGGAAGGACTTCCGGTATCGGCGCTTCCTCTCTGGGAGCCTGCTCTTTGGCCTTCTTTCGGTGAGCAGCCTCCTGGAAAGCCGCCGTTTACAGGCGGTGGTTAGGGAGCGGGAGGAGCAGGCTCGCAACCTTATCAGCTCCCATGCCCTCGCCCGAGAGGTGGAACGGGAGCGTCTCTCTCTGGAGTTGCACGACGGCATAATCCAGGGTCTGGTGTCCGTATGCCACATGGTGGAGGCCCTGAGAGAGATGACAACTCAACAGCCGGAGCAGGCGGCCCTCCTTCAGAGGTCCGAGGAGATACTGAGACAGTCCATCCAGGAGACCAGGGGAATCATCAACGCCCTTCATTCCGCCATCCCCGGGCCGGGGATGCGCAAGTAGCAGGTTGCTGAAAAAGGGGTGTCCAGAGGGGCGAAGCCCCTTTGCCGTCCTTCGGCTGAAGGATTCAGCACCCTGGTAGATTTCGATGTTTGGATGACTGCTGCTGCATAAGCCATCGGGAGGGCAGGTGAGAGATATGGATAAGATTCGGGTTCTGCTGGTGGACGATCACCCGGTGATAAGAGCGGGTCTGACGGTGACCTTGACCAGAGACCCTGCCCTGGAGGTGGTTGGAGAGGCTGGGGATGGGGTTGAGGCGCTACAGATGGTCGCTGAGCTGCGGCCGGACGTGGTGCTCATGGACCTGCGGCTACCGAGGCTGGACGGCATTGAGGCGATCAAGCAGATAAAAGAGACCCACCCCCGGACTGCCGTCATCGTTCTCACCATCTACGACCACGATGCCTACGTGGCACGAGCCATACGGGCCGGGGCAGGGGGATACCTCATCAAGGATGCCCCCGCAGCGTTGATTCGCCAAACCATCAAGGCTGTGCATCGGGGGGAGACCTTCAAGGTGTCCACCCCTGATTCAAGAAGCCCGATGGCGGCACCGGAGACCCCCCTGAATCCTCGCTATGAAGCTGAGCCTCTCAGCCGTCTGTACTCCCTTACCCCCAGAGAGACGGAGGTGCTGGCCTTGTTGGTGGAGGGTTTCACCAACAAGGCCATTGCCAGGGGCCTGTACATCTCTGAGGTGACCGCCAAGAAGCACGTTCAGAGCATCATCTCCAAGCTGGACTCCTGCGGTAGGACCGAGGCTGCGGTAAAGGCCGTCAGGGCTGGGCTCCTGGCAGGTTGCTGAAAATGGGGAGTGCAGAGGGGGCAAAGCCCCTTCTGACGGGGGTCTGGGGGTGTCTCCCCCAGATTCCTTTTCCTCCCCCTCTCCCTTGGCAAGGGAGAGGGGGACACAGGGGGTGAGGGTTTTCCGAGCAGCTTCTACGGCTTCAGGGACTGGAGGTATGCGATGATGCCTTCCAGACCGTCCTGGGACAGGGCGTTTTCAGAGAAGGCCGGCATCCCCCCTCTCCCGGACCTCACTATCGCCAGGACCGTCTCCGGGCTGGCTCCCGCCAATGGGGGAGCGAAACCGCTGCCCTGGGCCTGCGAGCCGTGGCAGACAGCGCACGACAAACTGCTGAAGAGCCGCTGTCCCAGGACCTCTGGGGCGAGCTCCTGCTGGCCAGGGGCTTGTGGAGTCGGCTCCCCCTGCGATGGTTTCGGCGTCGGCGTCAGCCGCACCGGTGCCTCCAGGGACTGAAGATATACCGTAATGGCGCTCAGGTCCTCATCGGAAAGGACGTCGGGAGAGAAGACCGGCATTCCGCCCGGCCCGAACCGCACCATGGCCTGGACAATCTGGGGGTTAGCCCCGGCCACCGGTGGAGCGAACGTCCCTCCTTTGCCCTCTATGCCGTGGCACATGGCGCACCCCACGCCGCTGAAGAGCCGCTCTCCCATGTCCCTGGGGGACAGCCCCTCCGGCAACAGAGCCGACGCTGAATGCGAGGGGAATGCTCCCCCCACCGGCCCGGCCAACAGGGCCACCTCTGTCCTGTCGTAGCCGGGCTTGACCTCCTCCCACAGGTTGCTATGGGTGTCCGGGCTGAATATCCTCCCCATGCCCGGCACGGCTCGGAGCACCACCAGCAGGATGAGCACCGACGCCAGGGTGGTCACACCGGCCAGTCCTATGGCGGGAACCAGGTAAACTTGCCATGTTGTCTTCCCAGAGAGCCTCGGCTGGTGGTATCTCCTCATGTCATCACTCCTAGATAGCCCTGGCTCGAACGCCCTCTCGGGCGATGCGCGAGACCAGCACGAACACTGTGAAGTAGACAGACCACACTCCTCCCAGGATGGCCGCCAGCAGCCAGACGTTCAAGCCGGGCACCCGGACTCCAATGTCCTCCTGGTAGAGCTGAGTGGAACCCTGCACGGCGATGGTGGCCGAGCTCTCCGCCGGCCCGTAGCTGGCGTTGCCGGCGAAGCGAGCGATTATCTCCACCTGGTTGTCACTCCGAAGCTCATACCGAAGCACCGCTACCCCGGAGCTGTCGGTGACGGCCTCACCCAGGAACACCTCGCCGCTGGTGGAGAGAAAGCTGGCAGGACTGAAGAACTGGATGGTGGCACCAGAGACGGGGGAGCCGCCGAGGGCCAGCAGGGTCGACTGCACCGTTGCCGTCTGCCCCAGAGTCCCCTGAGCCGGGGCCTGGAGCGTGAGGCCAGGCTCGGGGCCTGCCCCCTGCGCCACGCTGGAGAAGAGGAGCAGCGCGAGGAGTACGAGGATCGCCAGAAGCCCCAGGGTGTGGATACCATTCCTACGATGATTCATGTCGTCCCTCCCATGTGAATGCGGTTCTCGACGCTGGCTGGGTCACGGCTGCTTCCTCCCTGAGCCTTTGCAGGCTCTGCTCCGCCACCCTGACTGCCTCCTGGTGTTCACGGTGCTCCTCCACCTCCCAGATGGAGATCACCGGGAAGAGCTTAACGAACACGGCTATGATGAGGCCAAACCCGGCGAAAGCCGCCGCCATGACGGACCACTCCACCCAAGTGGGGGTGTACCAGCTTGCGGCATAGGGCATCAGCGGCACTCGCAGCCCGGTGACCACGATGATAAACCGCTCAAGCCACATGCCGATGTCCACAAAGATGGATGCGACGATCAAGCCAGGTATAGTCCTGGTGCCCGGGTTCAGGATGATCAGCCCCGGGACGACCATGCCTCCCAGGATGTAGAACCAGAACGCGGGGGCGAAGGGCCCGGTCATGAGCTGCTGGAAGTGGAATCGCCCCTCGCCTGCCAGCTTGTACCCCGTGGTGACATACTCCAGGACGTTGAAGTAGAGCATGATCAGCACAAAGGCACCCAGCATGTAGCCCAGGTTTATGAAGTGCTGGCGGGTGATGTACTCCTCCAGGTGGTAGACCCTGCGCAGTATGACCATGATGATGATGATGGTGGCGATGCCGGAGTAGATGGCGCCGGCCACGAAGTAAGCGCCGAAGACGGTGCTGTTCCACGGCTCCCGAAGGGTCATGCCGAATATCCAGGAGACCACGGTGTGGACGGACACGGCCACGGGGATGATGAGCACCATCATGCAGCCCATGGCGATGCGCAGGTACTTATGCTGCTTCTCTGTTCCCTGCCATCCCACGGAGGCCAGGCGGTAGAAGGCCCGCTTCCAGGGGTGCGCTTCATTCCCCAGGCGGTCGCGGCACCGGGCCAGGTCCGGGATCAGGGGAAGGTAGAGGTAGATGATGCTTCCGGTGAGGTAGGTGGTGATGGACAGGAGGTCCCACAGGATGGGCGATTGCCACCGGCCAAAGATGAACATGTGGTGGATGCGGTCTGGCCGCCCCAGGTCGATGATGGGCATCAGGCCGCCAATGGAGAGGGCTACCACGGTGATGAACTCGGCTATGCGGGTCACCGGGGTGCGCCACCCCGCCTTGGCCACCCGGAGGATGGCGGAGATGAGGGTGCCGGCATGGCTGATGCCGATGAAAAACACAAAGCTGATGATGTAGATGCCCCACTGGATGCGGTCGCGCATCCCGGTAACGATGAGGCCATCCCTCAGCTGGGTGGAGTATGCGTACACGCCCCAGGCTACCACCAGCGCCAGGAGCGCCACGATTATCCAGTAGCCCTGCCCCGTTTTTATCAGGGGGTTCATGACTCTACGCTCCAGGCGTCGGCTCCAGCTGGCGGGCTCTTCCACGACGGTGTCTATCTGCTCCATGTCTTCGCTCCCTTTATCTTTTCAATCCAGGGCCACCGGGTAGGCTTTCGGCCATGGGTGTAGGGGCTCCGACCCACGGCCTCTCCGTGCCCTGGGAGGTAGTACACCCGGGGGTGGGTCCCCAGATCCTCCTTCTGCTGGTAGGCCTGGTTATCGGAGAGGAACTTGGAGATTTTCAACACCTCCGCGCCGTTGGTGGCTATGTCCTCCTCCAGGTCCCCGTAGTAGATGGCGCTGTTGGGGCAGGCCTGGGCACAGTAGGGCAGCTTGCCCACCCTGGCCATGTCGGGGCAGAAGTCGCACTTCATCACGGTGCCCTTCTTTGCGGGCACCTGGTGCTCTACATGGTATTCCACGAACTGGGCCTGGGGAGGGATGGGTGCCTGGCCCCAGTTGAAGAAGCGGCGGTCGTAGGGGCAGGCGGCCATGCAGATGCGGCAGCCGATGCACCGCTCCTGGTCAATGAGCACCACGCCCTCTGGGGTGGAGAAGGTGGCCCCCACGGGACACACGTTTACACAGGGGGCGTTCTGGCACTGCTGGCATGGGGTGGGGATGAACTGGGTCCCCCCTCCGTGAATCTCCTTTTCGTAGACCTGTATCCACTCCATGGGCTCCGAGGCGTAGTGCCCCTCAATGCATGCCTCGGTGCACTTGGGCGGTGTCCCCTGGCTCTGGCAGCCGTCGCATCTGCTCAGGTCGATGATCATGCTCCATCGCCGCAGGCGGCCCTTGCCGTTCCCATTCGTGTTTGCAGATTCCGCCTCAGAGCGGCCGTTGCCCAGCAGCCTGCTGACGAAGCGGAACTGGGGGACCACGGCCACCGCGGCGGCCCCTGCCCCGGACCACTTGAGAAAGTCTCGCCGACTCACGCCACCCTTCTTTTCCTCCGGCTTCCCCCCGGCATCACCCGAAGGTGTGGCCTGTAGCTTTCTCCTGTTGAGCATCCTTGCCATCTCCTTTCAATCAGCCGATCGCTGCTGCCAGGCCACAGCGGGGGAGGGGTTGTCCCCTGGCCAAGACTCCATCTCCACCGGTCTTAGCCCCAGTCCCACCACATGCCCGTTGGGACAGATAAGAGTCACCTCCCGTGCCTCTGCCTCGTAGGAGCGGGCAGCTTGCGCGTACTCGCTGAGCACACGGTAGGCTTCAGGGCACAGAGGAGCGGGACCTTCCAGCTCTCCGTTGAGGGTCCACATGCTTGCTAAGTTGAACTCATACCCCAGAAGGCAGTCGCCTTTGGCGCGGAGAACCTGCATAGAGACCCGGCGTGCCGGTGCCATTTCCAGCGAGGCGGCGGGGGTCTCCTCCTCGATTTTGTACGAGATGACGTAGACGGGCCGCTTCCCGAACACGGCCTCCACCAGGAGGAAACCAAGGATGAAGGGAGTCGCCATGACCATGAGCAGGCTCAGGAGGATGCCCCCGAAGATGCCGAAGAGGACCACGACGGACAGGACGAACCCCCCTATTGCCCAGGCGATGATGGATACTGCGCGCTCTCCCTGGCCTCTCACTACCCTCACCCCTTTGCGTGCCTGCCCCGCTCTTATCACCCCTCTATCCTAGGGTAAGGGCGCGGCGTTGCCATCATGGAAACAGGTGAGAACAGGGGCGTCCAGGAAGTGAGGTTTTCTCACCTGTCCTCTTGAGGAGGGGTGAGCGAGCCTGAGGGGTGAGGGTGGTTGCGCTGGCGGAAGGCCCCGCGGCAGTGCCGGAGAACCCCGCAGGGTGCACACCTAGGCTACAGCGGGGTCAACAAAGGGAAGATGCTCCCGGCCGTGAGGTTGGAGCGAACCCTCAGCAGGCTGATGAAAAAGGGGGAGTGCAGAGGGGCGCAGCCCCTTTGACGGGGGTCTGGGGGTGTCCCCCAGATTCAGATTCGTCCCCCTTCCTGGCCAGGAAGGGGGACAGGGGGATGGTCGAAAGGGTTTTTCAACACCCTGCTAGAGAAGGCGATGAGGTCAGACCGCCCTGCCTCTCACGCCCTCACTGGAGCGAGCGTAGGAAGACGACCAGGTCGGATACCTCGTTCTCGGTGAGTCTGTTGGATGCATAGGCCGGCATTCCACCGCGGCCGGTACGCATGAGGGTGATGAGGGTCGCGTCGTCGGCATACCTCTGCTGAAAGTCGGGGGTGGAGAGGGCCGGTGCAAATCCCCCCTCTCCCCCGGAGCCGTGGCAGGCAACACACTGCCGAGTGTAGAGCGCCTCTCCCTGGGAGACAGAGCCCACGTACTCTCCCGGGGTTGGTGATGCTGCCGGCGTGGGCGTGGTCACCCGCACGTTGGTGATGGTCATAGAGGGGGTCTCAGAGGCCGCGGGTGTGGGAGAGGAGCTGGTGCAAGCCACACCTACGGCCACCAGCACCGCCATACCCGCCATCGCCAGGCTGTTTCTCTTAAGACCCTTCATCTCTCCCCTTTCAATCTAAGGCTACCGACCTGAGGCTACCGACGCCGGGGCCTCTGGGTGACGGTGCCGGCGTGGATTGGAGACCTCTGAGCTACCAAGCCTTTCCGATGCCCGGCTGCCATGATTACCTGAGAGCTATGCAGGAAGACCAGAGCCAGGATTGTCCAGAAGGCCACCACCACAGCCCCGACGATCACCGGCGTCCACTCCCGTACCTGGCCCAGGACGGGCAGCTCGTGAGTGGAGATGATGCCGGAGCTGGAAGCCGCGACGTCAAACTCCACCGTCACCTCCGCGGAGGTGTGAACTTCGCTGCCCACCAGGCGCGCCACCACCCGTTGGGTGCCGTCCCAGGTGGGTGTGTAGTGGACCTGGGCCGTTCCAGCCTCATCGGTGGTGGCGCTGCCCAGGAAGACCTCTCTTGGGTCTGAGACCTGGCTTGGGCCGCCCAGGAAGTCGGACTGCAAGAAGAAGCTCACCCTCTGGTCGGAGAGCGCCGTGCCTTCAGAGGTGGCGAACTGGGCGGAAACCACCGCCTGCCCGTCCTGGTCTGGAGCCACCGCGGCTGCGACCACCTCCGACGTGGTGTCTGGAGATGGGGTTGCGGCCAGGGCGACCCCGGTCTCAAGGAGAAACACCCCCACGGCACCTATCAAGGCGATCTGGAGCCAGCTTCTGGATACATGCATCTTCATTATAATACCCTCCTACGAGAATCGAAATGGCGTGGTTGGCTCTGGCAAGGTCTCTTCTGGGACTGTGCTCACCTCCTCCATCTCGTGGATGGAGAGGATGGGGAACACCCGGAAGAAGAGCAGCAGCAGCAGGGGGACAGCCGCCGCCGCGGCCGTGATGATTGAGGCTTCAACCCAGGAAGGTCGATAGGAAGCCCACGGTCCTCCCTCCACCAGGGGTAGCACCAGGGGTGGCACCACTATGAGAAAGCGCTTCAGCCACATGCCTCCAACCACCAGGCTCGCCGCCAACACTATCCCAGGCACGGTGCGGGTGTGCGGGATGGCGACGAGGGCTATGGGGAGGAACCCGGTCCCGATGAGCCAGAACCAGAAGAGGGGAGCGTAGCGATCCAGCAGCAACGCCTCCAGCACAGGCGTCGTCTCCTCGGTCATGGGGTAGCCCTCGGTGAGGAACTCGGAGAAGGTGAAGTAGAGATACAGCAACCCCAGGGTCAGCATTATGAAGCTGAGGTACTTGATCTGTTTCTCCCCGACGAAGGCCTCCAGGTGATACGCCTTCCTGAAGGCGGCGACCACCAGGATCACCGTGGCGACACCGGAGAAGAGCGCCGCCACCACAAAGTAGGGGCCAAAGATGGTGCTGTGCCAGCCGCTCCGGGTGGTGACGGCAAAGGCCCAGGACAGCACCGAGTGAACCATCACCGCCAGGGGGATGATGAGGATGGACATCACTGTGAGGCCCCACTCCAGCTGCTGGCGCTGCTCCGGCAGGCCGCGCCACCCCAGGGAAAGCCGCCCCGCCAGGGCTCGCTGCCATCGGGAGACATGCCCCGCCGCTCGGTCCCGGACGACGGCCAGGTCGGGGATGAGAGGCAGGTATAGGAAGATAATCGTCGCAAGCAGGTAGGTGTTAATGGCCACCACGTCCCACACTATGGGTGAGCTGATCCGGGGCGAGACGAACAACCGCCAGAGGCGCTCGGGATGACCCAGGTGAACGATGGCAAAGGAGGAGCCAATCAGGAGAGTGACCAGGGCAGTGGCCTCCGCCATTCGGGTGATGGGAGCACGCCACTGGGCATGGGTGAGACGCAGGATGGCCGAGACCACGGCCCCACCGTAGCTGAACCCGATAAAGGTCACCAGGGTGGCTTCGTATGTCCCCCAGAACACCTGATCGTTCAAGCTGGTGACTCCCAACCCCCGGGTGAGCTGGAAAGCGTAGGCCACTACGCCCCATCCCACGGGCAGCGAAAGCAGGCCCAGGAGAAGCCAGAACCTTTTCCCAGGAGGCCCCAGGGGCCGCAGGGCCGCTTCCCTGATCTCCTCGTGGGTCCTTTGCTCAATAGCCACGTCTTACTCCCTTTCTCAACTTTCAGCCGTCTGGCCGCGTCCCATGATGTAGTAGACCCGGGGGCGGGTGCCCAGCTCCCCCTTGTAGTGGACTGCGTCGTTGTCCTTTAGAAACATGGAGAGCTTCACTATCTCCACGCCGTTGGTGGCCAGGTCTGCCTTCAGGTCGCCTACGTAGAGGGCCAGCATGGGGCAGCCCGCCACGCACATGGGCAGCTTCCCCTCCCGGGTGTTGTGGACACAGAACACGCACTTGCCCACGGTGCCCTTCTGCTGGGGCACAGGCAACTCAGGCCTTGGCCCTCCCAGTCCCACGGGCGCTGGTGGGGGATCGTTCCAGTTGAAGTAGCGGGCGTCGTAGGGGCAGGCGGCCATGCATATGCGGCAGCCGATGCATCTATTCTGGTCCACCACAATAACGCCGTCCGGGGTCTTGTAGGTTGCGGACACGGGGCAGACCCGCAGGCACGGGGCGTTCTCACACTGCATGCAGAGGCGGGGCATGTAGTAGGTGCGCCCTGTGGTGGTTTCCATCTCGTACACCTTGATCCACTCCTGCTCTTCCGGCAGAAAGTGCCCCTTCTGGCACGCCTTGACGCACAGCCCACACCCGTCGCAGCGGCGCAGGTCAACGACCATTACCCACTGGCGCTTCGCGAGCTCATTGTCTAGCTCTTCGTGTGCCTCGGCCTGGGACAGGAGCTTGAGAATGCCACTGCCCGCCATGGCGCTGGCGACGGCGGTTATCCCCGCTCCCTTGAGGAAACGCCTGCGAGAGAGTTGAAGATTCGACCCCTTGTCTCTGGTGTCCTTGCTCATGTACGCCTCCTGCTACCTGACCGGCCTCTGCATTAGCTCCTCCCACACCTCGGCCCACGGGTCCTCGTCCTGGTGGTGCTGCCGGGGAGCGATGAGGACCCGCCCGGGAAGCCGCACGGCGCTGGCGAGGATCCCCATGGCCACCAGGACAGCCACCGTACCAGCGAGCCACCCACCTGCTATAGCTGGGATGGGTGTTGCCATCAGGAGCGCGGCTCCAGCGCCGTACACGACGACCGCGGCTATCAGCAGCCCGTGAGACCAGTTGTCCCGGGTCAAGATACCGCTGGAAGCGGGAGCCTGGCTTTCCGTTGTGGATTCCCTCTGTTCTCTCATGTCTACCTCCCTCCGGTGGTGACTTTTTCGGGTTCCCCTCTTACCATGAGACGGGCAGCCTGCACCGTACGCATCACGGTCTCCAAGGTAGCCGGTGCCTGGCGCACCTGGCAGGAGAAGTCCATGGTGGGCTCCCCGGGGTCCAGGGTGACAATGACAACTCCCTTTTCCATCTGGGAAAGGATGGCCTGAGGGACAGGCTGGTCAATGCCTCCCACCAGCACAATCATGTCGGGCTTGAAGGCGTTGAGCTCCCTGGCGGTGGCGCTCTGGTCGTCCAGGAAGAAGCGCTGGACATGAAAGCGACGCTTCGATGCCAGGGCCGCCACCACCGTGTCTCCGAAAAGACCCTTCCCTCCTACGACGGCTACGCGATCGCGCTCCATCACCCCACCTCCTCCATCCTGCCCCGGAGCATGTCTCCTGTCGAAGAAGGGGTCGCTCCCCTCCTCTGGCCCTGGAGAGCGAAGATTACCCTGTGCTCTGCCCCCACGCAGCGGACCTCTTCCCCAGAGGGACTTCCGTCCTTGAGCCGTATCGCTGCGCTTTTTAGCAGCCGCTCCGCCGTGGAGCACACCGGGTATGCCCCCTGGACGCTCCCGTCGATGCGGAGCGTGTCCCCCACCTCGAACCGGCATCCCTGGGGGCAGGTGCCCTCCACGTGAATCACCCGTGCAGCAACCCTTCCGGCCGCCGCTTTCGCTACGGGAGCAACGAGCCTCTCCTCTTCGGCCTTCCAGAACGTGACATAGACCGGGCGCTTCCCAAAGGCTGCCTCCATCACCAGGAAACCGAGGATAAAGGGGGTCGCGACCAGCAGGAGCGTGGTCAGGACCAGCCCCCCCATGATGCTGAAGAGGGCCAGGACGGACAGCACAAACCCCCCTATCACCCAGGCGATCATGGCCTCCCTGCTATCCCCTCTGGTGCTTATCATGGCTCACCCCTCCAACCTTGTGATTTACCTCACTAAAAGTAGTGTGGCAGGTTTGGGGTGGACGAGGTATCCCAGGAATGACGTAAATCGTCAACGCAAAACGCCCTACCTGGGGGTAGGGCGTGGAGGGCGCGTGGGCGACCGGGAGGTTACTCTGCCAGTTATGTCAGGAGCAAAACCACCACCTCAAGGTCATCAACTTGATGAGGGAAC
>JACVQK010000076.1 GCA_015661155.1 Dehalococcoidia bacterium
GGCAGCTGCAGTTCCTTGGCGAGGCCCTTCAGACCGCGGGAGATGCGCGACACCTCCTGCTCGCGGCTCTGCACGTTCTCGTGGGACGTCATCAGCTGCAGGTAGTCGACGACGACGAGGCCGATGCCGTGCTCGCGCTGCAGGCGCCGCGCCTTCGCCCGCGCCTCGAGGACGGTGATGGCGGGGGTGTCATCGATGTAGATGGGGAGCTCCGAGAGAACGCCCACAGCGTTCATGATCCGGCGCTCCTCGGCCTCGCCGTGAAGCCCCAGGCGCATGCGGTGGCCGTCCACCCCTGCCTCGCTGGCCAGAAGGCGCAGCCCTATCTGGTCCCGGCTCATCTCCAGGCTGAAGATTCCCACCACCGCCCCCTGGCCCGCGGCATAGCGGGCTATGTTGACGGCAAGGGTGCTCTTGCCCAGGCTGGGACGGGAGGCCAGGATGATCAGGTCGGAGCGCTGAAACCCCCCCAGGAGACGGTCCAGATAGGTGAAGCCCGTGGGGATGGGAGCAACGCCCCTCTCCATGGGGCCTTGAGCGCTGGCGCTCTGCTCCAGGTACTTGTCCAGCACATCCCGTATGGCGACGAAGTCCCGCACCTGCTGCCCCGTGCGAATACGGAAAAGCAGCTCCTCGGCCTGGGTAAGGGACTTGTCCACATCGGAGCCTCCCTCATACCCGATGGAGGCGATCTCCCCGGCAGCAGAGATAAGCCGGCGCAGGGTGTGGGTCCTGCTGACGATGCGGGCGTAGTGCTCCATGTGGGCCGAGGTGGGAACCGAGGAGACCAGGTGACCCAAGTAGGCCGGCCCCCCTACATCCTCCAGGCGGCCCATGACGGCCAGGTGGTGTCCCACCGTGATGGGGTTGATGGCTTCGTTGCTGTCCCAAAGGGAGAGGCACGCCTCATAGCACCAGCGGTTCTTCTCCCGAAAGAAATCCTCGGGCTGGAGGATGTTCACAGCCCTGAGGATGGAGTCCCCGTCTATGAGCAAAGAGCCGATAACCGACTCTTCGGCCCTTTCGTCATGGGGCGGCAGCTTCTCTACGTACATCTCTAAGAGCCTTCGGCCCGCGCTTACAGAGGCTCTACGGTCACCGTGACGGTGGCGGTGATCTGGGGGTGCAGTCGCACCGTCACCTGATGGGTTCCCAGCTCGTGAAGGGGCTCCTCCAACAGCACGTTCCTGCGGTCGACCTCGCCCTCTATCAGGATGGAAAGCTCCTGGGCGATCATGACGTTGGTGACCGCTCCATAGAGCTTCCCGTTGGGCCCAGCCCGCACCTTCAAGGTGACACCGGTGCTCTCCAGTCGCTCTGCCAGGGCCTTCATCCCCTGCTCTTCCTTCAACCGCCGCTCCTGGCCGGCCCGCCGGATGGACGCTATCCGCTCCATCTCCTGGGGAGTGGCCGCGACAGCAAGCCGCTTGGGCAGCAGGTAGTTGCAGGCATACCCCGCCTTGACCTCTTTTACCTCCCCGGTGCTGGCCACGTTGGGGACGTCCTCCAGAAAAATCACTCGCATGGAAGTCACCTCCGTCTCAGATTACTTGGTCTGCATGTCCCGCCGGCGATATATCTCCACCCCTGCCCCCTCCAGCACCGCCCCCTTTATGGGGACATGGGGCTTGGTCACCTTCACCCGAACACCCTCCAGGGGAAAGGAGCGCAGGATTCTCTGGGCCACCGCCTCAGCCAGGTTCTCCAGGAGATTGCGGCTTGACCCTCCCACCGTCTCTCGCACCGCGTGATACACCTGGGAGTAGTCCACCGTGTCCTTCAGCGCATCGGAGATGCCCGCCCTCGAGAGGTCCATCTCCAGCTCCAGGTCCACCACAAAGGGTTGCCCCAGCTCCTTCTCATGAGGGCTGACCCCGTGGTGGCCATAGAAGACCATCCCCTTCAGGAGAATCCTGTCACTCACCCTTCCCCCGCTCCGAGGCCTCCCTCTCAGCGATGGCCTCCGCCAAAGCCACCAGGTTTCGAGCCCGCTTGGCAATGGGAATGTCGATCATCCTTCCGTCCAGGGAGGTGGACCCTCTCCCCTGAGCCTCCGCCTCCTGGAAGGCCCTGAGCACCCGCCTCGCGTCCTCCACCTCCTGGGGGAGGGGGCTGAACATGGTGTTGATGGGTTGCAGCTGGGAGGGATGGATGGCGAACTTGCCCCTGAATCCCAGGCTCCGGCCCACCTGGATATCGCGCCGCAGGCCCTCCTCATCCCGGAAGTTGGGGTAGACGATGTCCAGGGGGACAACGCCAGCGGCCCGGGCAGCCATGGCCACCATGGCCCGGGGTACATACACCTCCGTGGACCCCTCGGTGCGCTCTATCCCCATGTCCTCGGTGTAGTCCTCAGCGCCAAAGACCACGGCGATAACCCGGCGGGAGGCAGAGGCGATGGGATGGGCATTGAGCACCGCCATGGCCGACTCGATCCACAGGATGAGCCTGAGCCTGCCCCGCTCCAGACCCCTCCTGGCCTCAAGTCTCGTCAGAACCCTGTCCACCTCCTGGACATCCCAGGCCCCATCCACCTTGCCCACGTTGATGCCGTAGGTGTGAGGCGTCACCGCCGCCTCCATGTCCTCCTCCAGAAGCCCCGTCTCCAGGGCGTTAACCCGCACCACCACCCGGCGACCCCCTTGCGCCAGGCGGGGGAGTGCGTCCGAGATGACCCTTCGCGCCGCCGCCTTCTCCGAGAGAGGCACCGAGTCCTCCATATCGGGCACCAGGACATCGGCTGGAAGAGCTATCGCCTTCTCCAGCATGTCTCTGCGGTTTCCGGGAACAAAGAGGAGACTCCTCAGAAGCTCCACCTTCACCTCCTGTCAGGCAGGGTCTGGTGAGCCAGGGGCATTCCCCCCGGCGCACCTGCCAGTATACCACCTTTGACGTGGGAGACCCATACAGATGAGGAGGGCCCACCGCCCTTCAACCCCAGGCGGGGGCCCTCCTCATTGGTCATCTCACCAGTTCCTCCCTGGTTTACTGCCTAGAGTCTATCTCAAAACCCTCACCCCCTGTATCCCCCTCTCCCACCGTGCGGGAGAGGGGGAAGAGAGTTAAATCTGGGGGACACCCCCAAACCCCCGGCAGAGGGGGCTTTGCCCCCTCTGCACTCCCCCAGAGGCCGTTTTGAGATAGGTTTCCTAGTCGTCCCCTTCAGCTTCCACCGCTGACCCCACAAGCTGTCGCAGGGAGTCCCGCTCTCCCGGAGAGGAGTTGAAGGAGCGGACATCGTCCCAGCCTGATACATACTCCAGATAGTTCCTGAACTCCCGAACCTCACCACACTGGCGACACTCTCCCTTGCTCACCGGCCCTGTGGGGATATCGATGATCCAGTAGTGGACACACCTGACCTCCTCCTCCACCGCGGTATCCGGGAATGTTTGAAGACCTACGCTGCTCATAGCCGTCACCTCCTTGTCATTGGAACTTGGGCTAGGAAGACAGTATAGCCTCAGTGCCAGAGGTTGTCAAGCCTTTTATGCTATTAACGCCAACATACATTATAAACTTGCCAATTGACAAACATGGCGTTGGAAGCTATGCTATCCATGAGTTCCCCCGCTTAGACACCACCGCAGGAGCAGAGACACCATGGAAGGTACCCGCATGAAAATCCTGACGACCATTCAGAGGAATGGCCAGGCCACTGTAGAGGGTCTGGCCCACTCCCTGGAGTTGGCTCCCGCCACCATTCGTCGCCACATGGACATACTCCAGAGGGATCAGCTCATCACCTACCGGGAGGTCAAGAAACCCACCGGTAGGCCGGAGTACTCCTTCTCCCTCACCGAGGCCGGCCACGAGGTGTTGCCCAAGGAGTACCAACACCTGCTGGGCGCTCTATGCAAGGAGATGGCCTCCCTGGAGAAAGAGGAGCTTCAGGGGAAGAGTGGCAAGGAGGTCATGGCTCTCCTCCTCTGCCGTATCGCCCAGAGGATCGCGGACAGCATCCCGGTGTCCGCGGGGGACGACCTGGACAAGCGAGCTGCGACCCTGGCCTCGGTTCTGGAAGAGGGGCATCTGATGCCCCAGGTGGAGCAGGAGGACGGGGGTATACGGATCAAGGTGTTCAACTGCCCCTTCCGCAGCGTAGCCCTGGAGCACAGCTCCCTCTGCATCTTTCACTCACACCTCATATCCTCGGTCCTGGGGGTCAAGGCTTCCCTGGAGGAGTGCATCGCCCGGGGCGATCCCAGCTGCTCTCACCTGGCCTACTACGGAGTGGCCCCATCCCGGGTCACGCCTGCTAGATAGTGTCCTGTCCCTGAAGTTCGCCAAGGAAACTCACGCCGGGCGGTCATGGCGAGGCCCGATGGTTCGAGAGCCTCACCCCAGGCTCCGGAGGGCCGTGGCAATCTGGGGTGGCGCTCCGCTCCCCTCGCCGGATTGCTTCGTCGCCTGCGGCTCCTCGCAATGACAATTTGGGTCCTTTTTCGGGGACACCACACTGGCAAGCTAGCAGCGCCTCCAGGTACGCTTCGTAGGGGCAGGTGAGCCGCTGGGGGCTTGCTGTACCACATCTCCTTCGGAGCTATCCCAGGGTCTTTCAGTTCTGCGGCGGTGTCGTCCCCTTGTCATTCTGAACCAAGTGAAGAATCTAGGGCGTAAGGCCTTAGACCCTTCGCTTCGCTCAGGGTGACAACCGAAAGACCTGTCGGGGCCAGCCCCCTCCAGGCTGCATTTCCAAGGCGTACTTTGCTATAATACCCCAGTGTCAGCCGACGCGCAGGTCGTCCTTCAGGCTCGGGGGCTAACCAAGCTCTACGGCCACGCGGTGGGAGTCAAAGACCTGGACTTGACCATCCGCCAGGGCGAGATATTCGGGTTTCTGGGGCCCAACGGCTCCGGCAAGACCACCACCATCCGTCTTCTCACGGGTTTTCTGCGCCCCACCCGAGGCTCCGCCACCATTCTGGGAATGGACACGTGGGGAGAGTCCCACCGCCTCAAAAGGGAGCTGGGATTCCTTCCCGATGT
>JACVQK010000077.1 GCA_015661155.1 Dehalococcoidia bacterium
CCCTGGACCTTCCGGGCGACTTTCCCCTGACGGACCTGGCAACCAACCTCGGGCTGGTGCTGCGGGATGTCCGCCGGTGACGGGTGTCATCGCCTTCCTCTTCGGAGCCGTGGTTGGCAGCTTCCTCAACGTGTGCGCCGATCGGCTTCCCGAGGGACAATCCTTGCTCCGGCCACCCTCCCACTGCCCCGCCTGCGGGCGGCCTCTCTCGCCCCTGGATATGGTCCCGGTGGTCAGCTACCTGGCGCTGCGGGGTAAATGCCGCTCCTGCGCCGCTCCTATCCCACCGCGAGTCCTCGTCATGGAGATCGCAACAGGACTCCTGTTCACCTACATCTGGATCACCTCCGGCTGGAGCCTGGACACCCTTCTCCTGGCCCTGGCCGGAAGCATTCTGCTCCTGGTGGCGGCTATCGACCTGGAGCGGCAGCTGGTGCTGAACTCGGTGCTCGCCCTGGGTCTTCCGATGGGCCTGGTGAGTGCTCCTCTCTGGTCGGCCGATGTTTGGCAGCCGCTGTGGAGCGTGGGGAACGCTCCCCTCGGGGCTCTTCTGGATGCCATCACTGCGGGGATCGTTGGTCTGGTGGTGTTTCTGATAGTGGTTCTGGTCTCCAGGGGGGGGATGGGCTTGGGAGACGTGAAGCTGGCTGCTGTAGTGGGCATCTGGGTGGGCCTTCGGGGACTGGCCGTGGCCCTTTTTGTCGCAGCCGTCAGTGGGGGCGTCGTTGCCCTTCTCCTGCTGGCCATGAGAGTGAAAGGAAGGAAAGACAGAATCCCGTTCGCTCCTTTCCTGGCCCTCGGTGGGATGAGCGCTCTACTATGGGGCCAGGAGCTAAGCGCTCGCTACCTGGAGCTGATGACCAGGGCGGGCCCCTAGCGACCTCTCTCCGAAATATGCTTACGAATCGTCATTGCGAGGAGACGGCAGCCGACGAAGCAATATGGAGGTTGGGTAGACCCAGCAGCGAGGTTGCCACAGCCCTCCTTCGTCGGGCCTCGCAATGACATTGGCTGTGAACTTCAGAGACGCGACACTGGCGGTACAGATGAAGAGAAGAGCATGTCACAAGCTGGTAAGCTGATAGACCGGCTCAAGGGGATGTGGAGCCAGCAGAGGGGGGCAGAGCCCGATGTCACGGCCGCCGTGTACAATCTGCTCGCCGTCCTTCGCTTCTTCTCCGTGGCCACCCTGGGGGCCCTTGTAGTAACCCTGGTGTCCCGGGAGTCCACCCAGGCCGATGTCGGCGCACTGACCATTGTGGCAGTGGCGTACAGCGTCTTCATGGTGGTCCTCAGAACGCGCGTGGGTCTGCATCACCGCATCACCTACCTTCTTCTGGTGGTGGACAGCGCCATCGCCACCGGGGGAATCCTGGTCTCAGGGGGGATGGACAGTCCCTTCCTCCTGTATGCCCTGATCCCCGTCCTCACCGCTGCGCTTCTGGTCAACAGATTCCTGGCCCTGGCCCTGGCCTTTGTGCCCGGGGCCACCGTGGTTTTGGCTCACACCGTGGGAAGCATCTACTTCCACCGGTTTCCGTGGATTCTGGAAGGCAACTACCTCACCCTGGTCCCAATATACGCCTCTGTGTGCTTCGGAATAGCGCTACTGCCTTTCTACGCAAACCTCAATGTCAGGAGGTTGGGGCAGACGGCGGCCCGGCGGGCGGAGCAGCTGAGTCTCCGGGCCGAGCTGCACGACAAGCTGGCCCAGAACCTCAGCGCTCTCACCCTGGGGCTACGTCAGCTACGCCGGGTGGGGGACTTGTCCCAGCAAGTGGCCGAGCTGCGTGAGATATCAGAGCGCTCCTACGACGAGCTTCGGGAGCTGCTGGACCTGCTGGAGGCCGGCACGTGGGAGCCCACAGCCGGGGGAACCCTCGCCCACCTGGTGCAGGCGTGGGCCCAGGAGACCGGGATTCGGGTCTCATCCAACCTTCCAGACCGCGATCTGGGGCTGCCACCAGAGGTGACCATAGCCCTTTGGGGCATAGTCAGGGAGGCCCTGACGAATACGGGTAAGCACAGTGGGGCCACCCGGGTCTGGGTGGAGCTGCGAGTTGATGCTGACGGCACGGCATTGAGTGTGCGGGACAACGGCCGTGGCTTCTCCCAAGACCAGTCCACCACGGGCCACGGGCGCAAGATCATGCAGGAGCGGGCCGCCGAGATAGGCGCTACCCTTCAGGTTACCAGCGCTCCCAGCGAGGGCACCGAGGTGCTGGTGAGCTACCCTCGACACCGATAGGATGTTAGGAGAAAGCAATGAAGCCGATACGCGTGCTGCTAGTAGATGACCACGAACTGGTGCGCCGGGGCGTCGCTGCCGTCCTGGGAGAGGAGGAGGACATCCAGGTGGTGGCCCAGGCCTCTGATGGGGCAGAGGCAATTCAATGGGTGGATCAAGTCCATCCCGACGTGGTGCTCATGGACCTGCGCATGCCCGGGACCAGTGGCTTACAGGCCACCGCCATCCTCAACCAACGTATTCCCAAGGCCAATGTCCTCATACTGACAGTCTCGGAGGAGGCCAGGGACCTTCAGGAGGCGCTCAGGTTCGGCGCCCTGGGGTACATCTTGAAAGGGGCGCCTCCGGAGGCCCTGGTGCATGCCGTGAGGCAGGTGTCCCAGGGGTGGGTAGTGATCTCGCCGCGCATGGCCGGGAAGATGATGGTTGACTTCCCCCAGGAGCGCCACCCCCTTGCCCCCGCTCGCGAGGACTCCCTCTCGGCGCGAGAGCGGGAGGTCCTGCACCTGCTGGCCCAGGGGCTTGCCAACAAAGAGATCGCCGACACCCTGGTGGTTTCGGAGAACACCGTTAAGACCCATATGCGTAGCATCCTCACCAAGCTCCACCTGAAGAACCGCACCCAGGCTGCTGCCTATGCCCGCCTGACAGGTAGCTCCTCGTAGCAGCGCCTCAACCGGCCCAATCACCTGGGTCTTTCCATGGGCGGGCAATCCGGTAGGGGCGATTCATGAATCGCCCCTACGCTTCTGCTCGTATGGTTCCCTTCGGCTTCGCTCAGGGTAAACTCGGCTCACCACGAGAGTGGGTATACCCTTGTCATTCCTATGAAAATAGGGGTTGCCTCGAAAATAGCCGTTCAACATAGCCTGCATGTCATTCCGAGGAGCCCTTCGGCTTTGCTCAGGGTAAACTCCGCGACGAGGAATCTAAGACCCACGCCTTTAGCAAGAATGGGACGCCCCAGATTCCTCACTTTGCTGCGCTGCGTTCGGAATGACATCAGACTAAGCATTTTCATCCTTCCTGGTGCTGGAGGCCAGCATGACCTATTCTGAATGCAGTGAAGAATCCAGGACGTGTGCCTTGCACCAGCGTACGCCCCTTAGATGCTTCGCGGAGTTTATCCTGAACTAGATTCTTCACTCGCTACGCTCCTTCAGAATGACAGTGAAGGGCTCAGCATGACATTCCTCTCTCCGCTCATCCTGAGCTTGCCGAAGGAAATGAGCGGGCGTATGGTGCCAAGAAAAGTGGCAAGGTGTTTCGTTTGATCCAAAAGGATTAGCCCGTTTTTCATCCTAAGGGAGGATGGCATAGGGAGTCCGGGAACGTACCCTGGCGCTGGCGCAAGCAAGGGCCCACACCAGGCCAGCCAGAAACCACAGGAGGAGCATCCCATGAAGAAGCGCATAGCGAGCATCCTGAGGAGAGGGCAGGACGGTTTCACCCTCATTGAGTTGCTGGCCGTCATGTCCATCCTGGCGGTACTGGTGGCCGTCGTGGCCCCCAGCGTCACCGGCACCCGGGACGCCAGCATCAACACCCAGGTCCTCCAGGATGCCACCCAGGTGCGCGGCGCCTCCACCAAGTACTACGCCATCATTAATACGTCCGAGGTCCGGACGCCCCACAGGGTCACTCCAACCACCAAGCTGGCGGGCATGACGGCCGGCGTCACGTCGGCCATCCAGAAGGTCAGCAGCAAGTGGCCCGAGATGTACATAACAACGGCAAACGCTGGCAGCTTCCCTGCCAGCTACGCGCTTGTGTTCCAGACGACCGCCGACCCCATCGTGAAAGAGGTGGTCCTGCTGAACGAGGAAGGGGAGGATATCGGCGGCTCCGCGCTCCTGACCCGCTTCACCGCCGTCGACGTAGACATCCTGAAGGCCCGGAAGCTGATAGAGAAAGAGCCTGCTGGCGTCGATCTATCGAGCAATGGCGCGCCCAACTTCCTCTGGCTCTTTGAGAAGACCTCTTCCAGCGCCGCCCCTGAGAGCGAGGACGACAGCCGCGAGGTGGCCGTGTTCAAGCTGGTGAAGGTGGAGAAGCTTGAGGGCATTACGACGGCCGGTGGCATCCAGAAGGTCAAGCTCACCTACCGGCAGATTTTTGGCAGCACCTCCGCCATGCCGACGCCTACACCCGTGCCGACGCCTACGCCCACACCCACGGCTACACCGACGCCTACGGCTACACCGACGCCTACGGCCACGCCTACACCTACGTCTACACCCACCCCTACGCCCACGCCTGAACCGGTGGGCTGGCTCTTCAAGGCCGCGATGCCGAAGGCTGGCCACGGGGCCTCGATCGGCGTCAGCGACGGCAAGGTAGACCTCGTCGGCCTCTACAACGCGGGCCAGCCGAACGACCACTACCGCTACGACCCCGGGACGAACACTTGGCTCGCCAACCCGGCCTTCCGGCCGGACGTGGGCTCGGGCAAGGGCTCTGCGGTCGTCTTCAGCGCGAGCGCCAACAGCGACGTGCTCTACGAGGTCGGTGGAACCGACTGCTGCGTCGCCATCAGCACCGTCTGGTCGTACACGTACCTGACGAACTCTTGGACCGCGGTCTCGAGTGCGCCCGTCGCTCAGGACAGGCCCGCGACCGGCGTGATCGACGGCAAAATCTACGTGGCTGGCGGTCACAACGGCGCAAGCAGTTCGTTGAACATCCTGCAGGTCTACGACCCCGTGGCGAACACCTGGAGCACGAAAGCGCCTGTTCTATGTGATGGGCGGCGCCGACAGCGCCGGGAGCGCCTTGAGCAGCGTTGAGGTGTACGACCCCGTGGCGAACACCTGGAGCACGAAGTCGCCGATGTCCACCGCGCGCGACTGGGCTGCCAGCGCGGTCGTGGGTGGTCGCATCTACGTGATGGGTGGCGGCAGCGGCTCGACGGCCTACTCGAGCGTGGAAAGCTACGATCCCGCGACTAATCTCTGGACGGCGGGTCCACCGATGAACGTCGCTCGAATGGGGTCAAGCGCTGCGGTGGTCGGCGGCGTCATCTACGTATTCGGCGGCTATAATAACGCCAGCGTCGAGCTCAACAGCGTGGAGGCGTTCACAGCGCCGTGATCCGGCGGACAGTGGATTACCGGCGAGCCGTCCCTTTATCCCCAAAATCACCCCAATGGGGTGATGCCAGAGAGGCGGGCATGGCTGATACTAGAGATCAGGAAATCTGAGGCGATGGAGGTCCAGGAAAGGATTAGCCCGTTGTTCATCCCAAGGGAGGATGGCACAGAGAGTCCGGGGACGTATGCTGGCATTAGGGCAAACAAGGGCCCGCATCGGGCCAGCCGGAAACTGAACTGAGGAGGTGGCAAGAAAGAGCATTGAGAAAGGCAGAGGAATCGCTCAAATAGACCAGAGCAAGCCAGAGCAAGCAGGACTGGCGGGAAAACAACAGAGACAAGACAAGAGGAGGTAGAACAATTATGGAAATCATGAAGAAGCTAGCGAGTATCCTGAGGAGAGGGCAGGACGGCTTCACCCTCATCGAGTTGCTGGCAGTCATGTCCATCCTGGCGGTACTGGTGGCCGTTGTGGCCCCCAGTGTCACCGGCACCCGGGACGCCAGCATCAACGCCCAGGTCATGCAGGACGCGACCCAGGTGCGCGGCGCATCCACCAAGTACTACGCCAGCATCAATACGTCCGAGGTCCGAACGCCCCACACAGTGACCACTCAGACTCAGGTTAACGGCGCTGCCCTGACGAGTTCGGAGCAGGTGACCAGCAGCAAGTGGCCCGAGAAGTTCATCACCGTGGCCCAGGGCACACTGCCCGCGGGGGTCACCGCCATCGGCTCCGTCTACAGCGACGTCTTCGAGACGAAGACCGCCGGCATCAAGGTGGACAAGGTGGTCCTGCTGGACGAGGAGGGTAACTCGATCACCGCGCCTGGCACCAACTTCCTCCCCAAATTCACCGCCATCGACATGGCAGAGTTGAAGAGAGCGAAGCTCCTGGAGAAAGAGCCTGCCGGCTCAGAACTGGAGAGCGACGGCGCGCCCAACTTCCTCTGGCTCTTTGAGAAGACATCCTCCACCGCCGATGCTGTGAACGCGGATGACAGCCGCGAGGTGGCCGTGTTCAAGCTGGTGAAGGTGGAGATAATGGAGACGGCGGACACCGACGGTGGCTCCCTGGAGCTCACCTACAGGCGGATATTCTAGATTAGAGAACGTCACAAGATAGAGAGAGGACTCACATGAGAAAACTGATGAAAGCAGAGGGGGGTTTCACCCTCATCGAGTTGGTGGTGGTCATCGCCATCATGGGGGTGTTGGCGGCCAT
>JACVQK010000034.1 GCA_015661155.1 Dehalococcoidia bacterium
TCCTGGACACGTACAACACTGTGCGTCCCCATATGGGCATCAATATGCTAACTCCAAAGAAGGCCATCAACCTGTACCATAAGTCCTGAGAGATTAAGACCCCTCCTTGACAGTCGTTCAAGGCCATGTTACTCTTTTCGTTAATCCATCAGGGAGGTGAGGGTTTGGGGTATCTGTTGAAGGCGAGACCACTACTTGCAATTCTCGTAGTTGCCATGTTGGGAGTGGGCCTGGCGTGCGCTGGCGAGGAGGCGACGCCCACCTCGCAACCCACGGCCACCCTAGCGCCTGCGGCCACGGCCACCCTGGCGCCCACGGCCACATTGGTGCCCACGGCCACGGCCACCCTGGTGCCGGGAGCGCCCACGCCCACGGCCACATTGGTGCCCACAGCCACCGCTATTCCCACAGTCACGGCCACGGCCGCGCCCACGGCCACGCCCAGGGTGACTGCCGCCACCCTCAAGCAGCTTCCGGGGTACAAGCCGGAGTGGGGGGAGCCCCAGCGGGGCGGGATACTGAAGCTGGGGATGCCCCAGCAGCCAACCACGCAGCGGCCGCCCGGCGGCTGCAACTCCGCCATATATGGACCGATGTGCGCCTCCGTCTACAACCAGCTTCTGCGGTATGACCCGTGGGTGGGGATGGGATCGCTGGTCGGGGACCTGGCCAAGAGCTGGGAGTTCTCCGGCGACGGCCTGACCCTGACCCTCAAGCTGGAGGAGGGGGTGAAGTTCCAGTCCAACCCGGTGGTGCCTGCGGACATTCGGGGTGGCGACTTCACCTGTGAGGACGTGCAGGCCACCATTGAGTATGACCTGAACCCGCCGGAGCCGAAGCGCTCCGTGGATAATGAGCTGGCACACGTCAGCGGCGTCTCCTGCCCCGCTGGGGCCAAGGGCTACACCGTGGTGATAAGCTTCAAGCAGGTGCTGGCCAAGAGCCTGGGGGGCCTGACCAAGGACGTGAACATGCTGGACAAGGAGTGGATTCCCTGGTACGTTGCCAACCACTTCGATGCGTTGGCCGTGACCTCGCCCGAGAGCTTCCTGCTGATCACAGGCACGGGGTCCATGATTCCCTTGGAGCACCAGCCGGACATCATAGCGAAGCTGCGGCGGAACCCCGGCTACTTCCGGGAGGGCCTGCCGTTGCTGGACGGCATAGATGCGTTCATTCTGAAGGACCCCACCACCCGGTTCACGGCCCTGGCCACGGGCCAGATCCACTGGTTTGGCTCTGGCAGCTCCAGCATGCTGGCTGGGCAGGTGGCCCAGGCGGAGCGGGATTTCAAGGGCAAGATAGTGCTCCACTCAACCCTGCACACCTTTCCCTATGGAGCGAAGTTCAACCTGGGCCGGGCTCCCTACAATGACCGGCGGGTGAGGCAGGCGATGCAACTGGCCATAGATCGGGACGAGTACATGACGTTCCGGAAGTCCGGGACTCGCCCCGGGGCGGTCCTTGTGGGTTCCATGGAGCCTTACCCCGATTTCTACTGGGGCACCCCGGAGGAGGTGCCTGGCATCCGACAGCCCAAGGACCAGGACATTACGGAGGCGAACCGGTTGCTGGACGAGGTGTTTGGGAAGGGAAAGCGGTTCAACACCACCTGTATAACCAGGAATCTCCAGACGTACATAGACACTTGCCTGTTCTTTGGGGACCAGATGAAGCAGAAGCTGGGCATCGGCACGACCCTGAATACAGTTGAGCAAGCAGTGCTAACCGAGCGCACCGAGGTGTGCAACTACGATATGCAGGGGAACGTGCTCACGGCCACCACCGCGGACCCGGATGGTCGGCTCTACAGATTCAGCTGGGACTACCCGCAGGTCACCAGCAACAAGTGCAACCTGGAGGCGATAACGGCTGCCGAGCCTGCGTTGCAGGCGGAGATACAGGCGTTGATAGCGGCGGAGACCGGCGAGCTGGACCAGATAAAGCGGGCGGATACGCTCCGTGCCTTGGACAAGAAGCTGACCCTGGAGTTGGTGCACGATATTCACTTTGGATGGATAGTGCTCACCTACGGCACCACGCCGGACGTGAAGGGGTACACCCTGGCGGGCTTCCCCACCTTCACCTACTCCATCTTCGAGAGGACGTGGCTGGCTAAATAGCCCGGGACCAACACAGAGAAGGGACGAGGGTGCCCCGATTGCATCGGGGCACCCTCGCTTTTTGTGATCCAAAGACTGGCTCTTGTCCACTCACCCTGAGCTTGTCGAAGGACGCGAGCGGACAAGGTGCATCGATTCTTTAGCCCACTCATGTGGTTCGACAGGCTCACCATGAGCGGGGTCGGCCTTGAACTCAAATAGCCGCATGAACCGACCCAGCCCAAGGAATGGACAGGGAGCGGAGACGCGTGCTACACTCGCGGCACCCTTTCAGGAGGTGAGTGATGCCTGTTGCCAAGGTTAACGGTGTCCAGCTTCACTACGAGGAGCACGGGTCCGGCTTTCCCCTGGTCCTCTCTCACGGCGGCTACTCCGACCTTACCAGGTGGGAGGAGTCCCTTCCCACCCTGTCCCAGCACTACAGAGTGATTGTCTACGACCGACGAAACTGCGGGCAGTCCACCAAAGCCCCCGATGCCGATACCTACGATCTCTGGGTGGAGGACCTTTATCAGCTCTTGCGTCACCTGGGAATCAACAGGGCCTACGTGGGGGGTAGCTCCCTTGGCGCCCTGCTGACCCTGGAGTTCACCCTGGCCCATCCGAACGTGGTGGAGGCGGCGCTGCTCTTTTCCGGGAGCACCGCTGGCTACGAGCCCAACGAGCGGTTCAGAGTGACCTTCCCCAACCGCCAGGGCCGGGTGGGCCACCTGACGCTGCCCATCCTTCTAATCAACGGTGCCCAGGACACCTCTCCCTCTTTTGTTCCTGCCAACGCCCAGCAGACAGCGAAGGACCTGCCCAACTCGGAGTTGGCGATCCTCTACGGGGTAGGGCACGGCGTCAACCAGGAGGCCCCAGGCATATTCACAAGCCTGGTCCTGGGTTTTCTTGCCAAGCAGGACACTCGCCGCGATGCCAAGAGGACAGTGGCACGGTAATCAACGAATGGGCGGGGTTTGAGACCCCCCACGCAGCAGCGGCCTCGCGGCCCGCTACGCCCTGAGGATGTCCCGGCGGCCAGGGATGTGTTCCAGGCAACCCTGTCTGCGCCCGAGACGTAGCCCCGATGCATCGGGGCTAAAAGTCCTTCACAAACCTGTTCTGCTTGTCCACCAGGATGTTCTTGGGCTTTATGGGGCTGTCCGTCAGCTCAAAACCCATGACGATGATCTCGTCCCCCACATGGACCAGAAGGGATGCTGCACCGTTCATGCAGATTATCCCCGAGCACCTCTCCCCCACCATCACGTAGGTCTCCAGCCGGGCCCCGTTGGTGTTGTCCACCACCAGCACCCTCTCCCCAGGCCAGAGCCCGACCTTCTCGACCAGCTCCTCGTCGATGGTGATGCTGCCGATGTAGCTCAGGTCGGCGTGGGTGACCGTCGCCTTGTGTACCTTGGACCTCAATACCCAGCGCATGTGTTAGAGTCTCCCCCGCTACAAATTAGCTCCCAGTGGAAGCTCTGCAAGCGCTGTACCATTCTGTACAGCGCTCCCTGCCCATTCTAAAGCCCGCGGGCTCGTCCCGAAGATCAGAGGCACTCTACCAGGGTCCCCCATCACTATGAACACAAGGTCAGGAGGTGGGGCAATCTCTGGCGAGTTGGTGGACGCTCAAGGTCATGCCGGCTCGGAGCCGTTCCGCTTGGCTATCCAGGGCTCTTTGGCACCAGCGTCCATCCAGATGAAGTCGAACCCCGCCTCCAGGGCAAACTGGCGGTCCAGCTCCCTATCGCCGGTATGAACGTACCACTCAGCCTCAAAGGCCGCCTTCACGTCAGCCAGCTTGTGCTTCAGGGATGTGAAGTGCACCTCTATGTTGTGCCTCTGCCACAGCGCCTGCTGAGCAGAGATCGACCTGTCGGAGGCGCTGCCGATTATGCATCCCAAATCCCGCGCCCTCCTCACCATCTCCAGGGTGACAGGCCCCGGGGGATCTCCCACTTCCAAGGTACCGTCTATGTCAAAACTTATCACTACCCTCAAGTACGGTCCCCTCTCTTCACCACCATGGTATCAACACGCTCTCTTAGTATAAACGACTCATAATGCTAATTGTGGGCCTGCTCCCCCCCCCGGGGGAAGCAGGCCCACAGGTCTGTTGATCTATCTCCTCAAGCCGGGGAGACCTAGTTGGGAGTCGCGCTCCAGATCAGGAAGTTGCCGCTCGTCGGCATGGGACCACCGGAGACGCCGATCTCAGGCTTTACGCCCGTGATCTGCCGAGCGCCCGCCCGTCCCTGAATCTGCTGAATGCAATCGGTGTGCATCCAGATGCGGGTGCGCCCGCTGCCGCGGTTGCCGCCGCTGGGCGAAACCGGATGAGGCCCCTCAATGGTGAGGTCCGCGGTTTCGTAGAAATCGAGGGCCTCCCCTCTCTGAACACCGGCGAACCGGAGGCCTTCCAGGAAGAACTGGTGGAAGAGGGTGTAGCCGTCATACATGTTCTCAAAGGAGAGGTCGCTGGGCTTAATCCCCGCGCCTTCATAGAGCTTCCGGCCCGTGAAGTCGGTGGAGGCCTGGCCCTCATCCAGGGTCTGGATGATACCCCGGTTCCTGGGGTTGGTCGCAGTGGTGTTCCAGATGTAAACGGGCTTCTGCTTCATGTCCTTGGCCCGCTCGGGGGTGGTGAACACGTAGGCCACGGCGACGGTGATGGGGATGTCGCAGTCGTAGAGGTTCGCGGGCTTGACTATCCACCGCGAGGACAGGTAGTCCTCCTTCGTAAGGACCTCCGGCCGGTGCTGGGCCCAGAAACCCTCCGGGAACAACAGGCCGTTCCTCGTCTCGTTCAACACGAAGTTGGCCATCTGGTCGTGGTTGCCGCCGTACTTCTTGGTGTACTCGTTGAACATGTGGGCCCAGAGGTAAGGCCCTGTGGGGCCCCAGGGATTGCTGAAGGCGGCTCTCCCCGCAATGGTGTCCTCAGCGTTCTCCCCGCCCTGGCCGTACCTGCCCTCCAGGTTATCCCAGGCCTTCAGCACCAGGCAGACCTTGGTTTTACCGTCACCCACGGCCTGGGCCGCAACGCATACGCAGTTGGACATACACCCCGGACCATACTGGGTGTACTTGACATGGGCCAACTCCGGCATGTTGGCGATTATCCACTCCGTGCTCAGGGAGCTGATGCCGTCGACATGATTGGCTCCAGGCTTGAACGCCTTGACAAACTCTTCGGGAAGGGGTCTGCCCGCGGGCCACTCAGCCCCTGTAGTGGTCGATGCGTCCATAACCAGTCCATCGACCTGGTCGGCCGTAATCCCTGCGTCCTTCATGGCATTCCGGAGCGCGACGATGGCGTAGGCACCCACGCTGGTCTCGGGTTTTCCGTCCCAGCGGCGGTCAACGGGGGAATGCCCTATCCCTACGGCCGCCACCTTTCCCTTGTGCTCCCATATGCCCAGTCCCTCAGTGCGTCGATACATTGACGCCGGTGCAGGTTGTGTCGCTGATGGCATTGTTCACTCCTTTCTTGAAACGTGCGTAGCTATCTTTTTCTCGCCGCGGGCCGCGCGGCCTTCTTTGCTGCCTTCCACCGTGGCTCTGTTACCCGCCACTCGGGAACCTTCTGGCCGTTCCCTGGGGTCGTCACAAACTCCACTTTCACAGTGGCCCCCACGGGGACCTCGTCCACCGGCGTCCCTGGAAGGTTGGCGTACATCAAGACACCCGGGTCCTCTTCCAGCGCTATGGACGCGAGGTTGAAGGGTTGCTCGGCCTGGAGCAGCCTAATGCGGCAGTCGTACATCGTGCAATAGCCGTGGATCTTGCCCCACCCACTCACCTCTTTCCACACCAGCTTCTCCGCGGAGTTGCATTTGCGGCACGTCGCCTCCGGCGGGTACTGCATCAAGTTGCAGGCCGTGCAGGTCAGCATTACCAGCTTCCCCTCGTTGCAAGCGTCCCAGAAAGGCTTGCTGAGCTTATCGGGTACCGGGGATTGTTTGGGCAAGTCTCACCTCCGTTCTTATATTTGGCTCCAGAGCCACAGTGCCCACGCGCATCATAAGAGAGGTTTTTTGCGTTGTCAAGTACTTGTGCCCATCACCTGGGATTATTGGCACTCTACCAGGGTTCCCCTTTCGTTACGAACGAAAACCACGTTCACCATGACATCCACGCGCCCTCTTCCTGGTGAGCAATTCCCTACGCTGCCTTTGGGCCTGCTCCCCCAGGGGTCAGCAGGCCCAAAGGTCAGGTAATCTACCTCCTCCAAGCCGGAGACCTAGTCGGGATACTTGCCGAAAGCCATCCAGGCGCAGGTGTGAGGCATGGTGCAACCAGCGATGGCGGTCTCGGCCTTGATATGGACCTGCCGCGGGCCCGCCCGTCCCTGCAACTGCTCAATGCAATCGGTGAAGATGGCGGCGCGAGTGCGCCCCGTGCCGTTGTTTCCCCCGCTGGAGAGGAAGGGATGCGGCCCCTCAACCCTGATATCTCCCTGATAGAAATGAAGGGCCTCCCCCTTCTTCACACCGTGCCATCCGAAGGCATCCAGGTAATACTGGGTGAAGAGGGTGAAGCCATCGTAGGGGTTAAAGATGTCCACCTCACTGGGGGTCAGCCCCGAGCCCTCGTACATCCTCCGGGCGTGGATATCGCCGAACTGCCCCATCTCCTCCGCCGTATGGGTAAGGCCCCGGGCCTCGAAGTTGTTGTTGTTGTGGTTGAGGACATAGACGGGAGGCAGCTTCATGTCCTTGGCTCGATCGGCGGTGGTCAGAAGGAAGCACACGGCGGCGTTGACCGGCCGGTCGGCGTCGTGGAGGCACAGGGGCTTGACTACCCACCGGGACGCCAGATAGTCCTCCACGGTCAGGGGTTCCTCCGGGTGCTGGGCATAGTACCCCATCGGATTCATGCGGCCGTTCCTCCGCAGATTCACGACGAAGGGGGCCATCATGTCATGGTTGACGCCGTACTTGCGGCAGTACTGGTTGAAGCCGTAGGCAAACCCCGCACCGGCGGCGCCCCAACCCCAGGGCATACTCCACTGGCCATTCCCGGTGGCGGTTTCCCGTGCATTAGACCCTGCCTGGGAATACCGGCCCGCCAGGTTGCCAAAGGGGAACAGCACCAGGCAGGTGTGACAGAGACCCTCACCGATGGCCTGGGAGGCCATGCCCAACACCTGGCCATGTCCCCGGCTTGCCTCGCTGTTGGCAAACCTGACGTTCTTGAGCCCCATGTTCTTGATGAGCCACTCCGCGGTCACCAGACTGATGCCGTCCTCGGAATCGTAGGGTGGGGCAAAGTACGGTCTGGGCGCCCAGGGCTCCCCTATGGGGCCCGGCGCGGACACAACTCCGTCCACCTGGTCTAGCCTAATCCCCGCCTCCTCTAGGGCCTTCTTGGCTGCTATCATGGAGTAAGCGCCCAGGCTGTGCTCGAGGTTCTCGTCCCAGCGCCGGTCACAAGGGGAGTACCCGTACGATACGGCCGCCACCTTCCCCCGGTGCTCCCATACCCCCAGCCCATCCTTTGACCTGTATAGTTTGGCAGCTACCCCTTTTTGAGTAACCATTGTTCACTCCTTTCCAACAGTGCGTGTAGCTATCTCTTTCTCTGCGCGGGCCTCTGGGGCTGACTTACCACCCGCCACTCGAGAAGCAACTGGCCCGGCGTCACCTCCTCAAAATCCGCCTGCACGCTGGCCCCTACCGGGACCTGATCCACCGGAATCCCCGGAAGATTGGAGAGGAACAGTACACCCGGGTCTTCTTCCAGCGCTATCAGAGCGACGTTGTAGGGCTGCTCGGCCTGCCATAGCCTGAGACGGGAGTCGTGGACGACAACGTAGTCGTCTACCCTTCCCCGCCCGCTCACCTCGCGCCACGCCAAACTCTTACCGGAGCCACATCCTAAGCACGTCTTCTCCGGCGGGTACTGCATCCTGTTGCAGGCTGTGCAGTTCTGCACTACCAGCCGCCGCTCGTTACAGGCGTCCCAGAAGGGCTTGCTCAACTCATCGGGTACCGGGATAGGCCTTGGCAAAGTCCACCTCCGTTCCTATATTGGGCTCCACAGCCCTGGCGCCCACGCGCATCATAGGAGAGGGTTTTTGCCTTGTCAAGGGTTTGTACCGGGTCAGGAGGTGAGCCGCATGTGGACGCTCTTGATTTCCGTGTACTGCTCCATGCCTGCCTTGCCCAGCTCCCGCCCGAAGCCGCTCTGTTTGAAGCCACCAAAGGGCATCTCCGCCAGGGGCAGCCCTGCGCCCAGGTAGCAGTTGACGAACATGGTCCCGGCCTTCACCCTGCGCACCACCCGCATGGCGCGATCGATGTCCCTGGTCCACACAGCGCCCGCCAGTCCGTAGATGGTGTCGTTGGCAATCCGGATGGCCTCCTCCTCGTCCTTGAAGGTGATGACGCAAACCACAGGCCCGAATATCTCCTCCTGGGCGATTCGCATGGAGCTCTTCACGTTGTCGAATATGGTGGGCTCCATGTAGTAGCCACGGTCAAAGATGCCGCCAGACTTGCGGCTGCCCCCGTAGACCAGGTCAGCGCCCTCCTCCTTGCCGATCCCCACGTAGCCGAGGATGGTGTCGAGCTGCTCCCTGGAGACGATAGCGCCCATGCGAGTCTCGGGATCCATGGGGTCGCCCATCCTCAGGCTCTTGGCCCGCTCGATGAGGCGGGCCACCAGCTCATCGTGAACCTCCTCCTGGACGAGGAGGCGCGAGCCTGCCTGGCACACCTCCCCCTGATTGAAGAAGATGCCTATCTGGGCACCCCCCGACGCGGCCCGGATATCGGCATCGGCGAAAACGATGTTGGGAGACTTGCCCCCCAGCTCCAGGGAGACCCGCTTCACGTTACCGGAGGCGCTTCGCATCACGCTGCGCCCCGTGGCAGTGTCGCCGGTGAAGGCGACCTTGTCTACCCCGGGATGGGCCACCAGGGCATCGCCTACCACAGAGCCTGGGCCTGTGACCACGTTGAAGACCCCCGGCGGGAAGCCAGCCTCGGTGATCATCTCCCCCAGCATGAGACAGACCCCAGGGGTGTAGCTGGCCGGCTTGGCAACGACGGTGCATCCCACCGCCAGCGCGGGCGCGACCTTCCAGGACAGCAGAAGGAGGGGGAAGTTCCAGGGGGTGATGACTGCGACCACCCCCACAGGCTCCCGGATAATCAGGCCCATGCTCCCCGGGACGTGGGTCACCGCCTCGCTCAGGCTCTGCCACGCCCTGCCGGCGTAGCACTCGAACACCTCCGCGGTCTCCCTAACCTCGTTGCGGGACTCGCGGATGGGACGGCCCATCTCCCGGGTAATCCGAAGGGCCATCTCCTCCTGCCGCTCCCGGAGCTTTTCCGCCACCTTCATCAGCAGCGCGCCGCGCTGGGGGCCGCTCATGGCGGGCCAGGGGCCGCCGTCGAAGGCCGCGCGAGCCGCTGCCACCGCGGCGTCCACGTCCTCACGCCCGCCCCTGGGGTACACGCCCACCAGGGACCCGTCCATGGGGGTGTGCCGCTCCATGACTTCGCCAGACCTGGCCTCCACCCACTGGCCCCCTATCAGCATCGAGAACTTGTCAGACATGGCGCTCCTCTCTAAGTGGGTGTTTCCCAAGCCGCGGAAGGCCCCCCATCCCTTCGGCTTCGCTCAGGGCAAGCTCTAACCCCGACGAGTCGGGGGATTTCTCTCCCCCGTTGCACGGGGGAGAGTCAGAGAGGGGGTATACCGTTCGGAATGTAGCGCCTCCCTTTGGAAACACCCTCTACCATCTCCCAGGTTTTGCCCATTATACAGCCTGCTGAGGGTGGGAGGCACGCGGCGGGGCGGAGATTGTGGCGTCGGTGAGATGAGAGCCAGCGTTGGAGGACGCGCCACCCAAGCCATACGCAGAGCGGTTACCGCTTTACTGAAAACAGTGAACGATATGGTCTGGTTATGGAGCGCTCGGCAATGATTCACAGGCGATTCCATCTCTGTCACTATCAAGGCGATGTCGATCCGTTGCCGGTCCACCTGCTGCCTCATAGAATGCCTGGGCCTCAGACCACGTACTGAAATCTGAACAGTTCCTGTCTGGGCCGTAAGGATCATAGCCAGAGGGGAGTAGTGTTGACGTGGGTGTAGCACTGTGCCCGTCACATTGCCAAAGACCAACATTATGAACCTGAGCCTCTTGCTGGAGCTGTAGGTACTCTTGCTTTCGGCTGCTATCCCCCTCTGTGTGTACTCGGGCATATCCATGCTCTACTAACGCAGCGTTGAAATCCCGTCCCTCTACTGACACGTAGGCCAGTAACCGCCCGTAGGCGTCTCTTTCACCAGCCAAAGGGTCAATGACTAGGGTGAGCATCCGGCCATCCAGTTGCTCAATCGTGAATTCTGTAGCTAGCTGCCCCCAGTCGTCCAGGCAGGCAATATCTGTGATACTTCCATATTCATACGCACTGTTCGGCCCGTAGGTCTCCGGGGTATCAATGCCGAGAAAACGTACCCTCTTTGTAGAGCCATCGTCGAACAGCACATCTATAGTATCGCCGTCAATTATTCGCACCACCTCTGCAGAAAGCCCTTGAGGGGTAGCAGTGGGAGCCAGCGTTTGGATAGGGAGCACGGGTGTGTAGGTAGGGTACGGTGTATACGTGAGATATGGCGTTGGGCTGGGAGCGCCGCACGCCACGGCAGTCACCAGCATAACACCCGCCAGAAGGGCCACAGATAGCCTTTTCACCGCTGTACCTATTGCTACATCCCTGAGCTATCACGGTGCAAAGCGCGCCACCCTTGCCCCTGCGCCGCGTTACGCCTGCTATCCCCCCTGCCCTGCTCAGGGACAAACGCGGTCTTGCCAGAGGCCTCGTCCCCGCTCACGCCCTTCGACAGGCTCAGGGTGAGCGGGCAATCCGGTAGGGGCGATTCATGAATCGCCCCTACGCTTCCGCTCATGGTGAGCCTGTCGAACCACATGAGCCGCTTCTCATACCGCGCCTTTTCGCAGCGGGCGCTATGGGATGTCTTTGAGGCCCGTCCTGGGAGCACCAACCAGCACCCCCATCTTTCCTGGAAGGTGTCGGCCTTCGTGCATCGTCTGGTGGGCCTCCCCTGTCTGGTCAAAGGGGAACAGCTGGGCGAGGCAGGGCTTGATCTTCCCGTCCACCACCAGCTGGTTGAAACCCCTCGCCTGCTCGTCGTTGGCGGCGTGGGAGCCTTGAAACCGCTTCTGGCGCATCCACAGGTAGCGGAGGTCTGCCACGGCATTGTACCCCGTGGTGCCCGCACAGATTACCACCATCCCGGCGTTATCGCAGATGAAGATGGAGGTGGGTACGGTGACCTCCCCCACATGCTCAAAGACGATCCTGGGGCTTCGCCGCTCCCCCAGGGCGTCCCAGATGGCCCGGCCGAAGGCTCGCGCCCCCTGCGCCCACTTGTTGTAGGCCTCGGTATCCTTCCAGTGGGGCATGATTCCCCAGTGGTCGAACTTCCTGAAATTGACGCATCCCTTGGCCCCCAGGTCTATGCAGTACTGGGCCCGGTCGTCGCTGGGTATAGAGGCTATAGGGATGCCTCCCATCATCTTGACAATCTGGATGGCAAAGGTGCCCAGACCTCCATCGCCACCCCAGACGAACACCACGTCCCCCTTCTGCACCGTGTGAGGAGGCCATCCCGTCAGCATCCGGTAGGCAGTAGTTCCCGTCAGGCTGGGGACGGCGGCCTCTTCCCACGTCAGGTGCTTGGCCTTGGGCATGCACTGGTGGGCTTGCACCTTGGCAAACTGGGCAAAGCTCCCCCAGCTCGTCTCGTAGCCCCAGATGCGCGCTGATGGAGCTGTGATGGGGTCGCCCCCCGCCTTGATAAAGGGGTCCTCACTGTTCCACTGGCCTGGGTGAGTTACCACCTGGTCTCCCACCCTGAGGTTGGTCACGCCCTCGCCAACGGCGTAGACAATCCCCGCAGCATCGCTGCCCGCGATGTGGAAGTTGGAGGGGTCTCCCTCTCGCTGGCGCTGGGCGATGACATCCACGGGGGAGCCCAGGGCGGCCCAGACGCCGTTGTAGTTGACACCGGCAGCCATCACGTACAGCAGCACCTCACCCCGCGCCGGTTTGGGCACATCCACCCTCTCCACCTTGAAGGCGTTCCGGGGGACACCGAACCGGTCCTGGCGAATGACCTGGGCGTACATCTGCCGGGGCACCTCGCCGATGGGGGGCATCTCGCCAATCTCGTAGATACCTCTGGTGGTCATGGTGTTTCCTCCTCTCGAAGAGTCTTCGACCTGAAGCGTGCTGGGCTGTTTCGACACCCAACATAGCATAAATCCTGGTGACGCCGCAAGCAGGGCGAGCCCTGCACCCACATTTCCCATAGGCATTCATAGACCAGGCTGTCCTTCCCAGGAAGGAGGGTCTGTGAGATGTGGGTCTGGGCAACGCCCTGTCAGGTGCCCAGACCCTCCTCCATGCGCTGAATCTCCACCTCCACCTCCTGCAACCGGCGGTAGTCCTCCTCGCAGAGCCTGTAGCACCGCTCCAGGTAGAGCTGGGCCAGCAGGCCCCCCGCGGCCGCGGGCATCTCCGCCGTCTTGATGAGCCGTGGTATCCGATAGCGCTCCGGCAGATACCTGGCCAGGGCCAATATCTCCTCCCTCGCCTCCTGCACCAGGCGGGAGTCGGAGCCCTCGGCCGCGAAGCGCAGCTTTCCCACCAGCTTGGAAAGCTCCCCCAGCCTGTCCCGCTCCCCCATCAGCTCGTAGAGGAACTCGTTCACCGTGGAGGCCTCCGTCGGAGCCTGCGCCTCCTGGGACTCCTGCCACAGGCGAGTGTACTCCTGCTGCAGCTCATTCACCAGTTGAAGCAGCTCCATGGGGTCGCTGGGGTCGGAGGTGCCGCCGTCTATAAGGTCGTCGTCCCTGGTCTCCGCCAGACGTTGAAGCTGGGCCAGGCTCTCAACCACCTCCGGCATTGGAGGAAAGGCAAAGCCGGAGAGCTCCTGGGAGACCATACCCCGCATCTGGGGGGCGAACATGGGAGGGATGTACTTGGACACGTCCACCCTGACGGGCAGAGCGATGAAGTAGGTGGCCGACACCTCCTCCGGGTTATAGCGCTGGCGGAAGTACACCAGGGCATGTCCCTTGGGAGTCTCCTTGGCCCCGCGCTCGAAATACAGTTCCACTGTGTAACCTCTTCACCCCTGATTTTGACCACCATTATACTACGGAAGCGAGGTGTGCTCTGCACCCATAGTATTGTGTGCTAGAATTGGAGAGTTGAAGAAGGAACCCCGATGGCATAGCCCATGAGCATCGACCTTAAGGGGGAAATCCACGCCTCAAGGGAGGAGATGGTCTCCCTCCGACGAGACCTTCACGCCCACCCGGAGCTGGCCTTCCAGGAGGAGCGCACCTCCCGCCTGGTGGCGCGTCGGCTGGAAGCCCTGGGTCTCCAGGTTTCCACAGGAGTAGCCATAACGGGCGTGGTGGGCCTCCTGGAGGGAGGAGAGGCAGGCCCCACCCTGATGCTCCGGGCCGATATGGACGCCCTTCCCGTCCATGAGACCTCGGACAAACCCTACACCTCCCAGAACCCCGGAGTGATGCACGCCTGCGGTCACGATGGGCACGTGGCGGTGCTGCTGGCCGTCGCCGCTATCCTGGCCCGCCACCGGGATGCGCTAAAAGGCAGGGTGAAGCTCATCTTCCAGCCCGCGGAGGAGAGCATGGCCGGCGCCGCCCTGATGATTGACCAGGGGGTGATGGACAACCCACCCGTGGACAGGGTTATGGGCTTCCACCTGTGGAACTCCCTCCCCCTGGGCCAGATAGGGGTGAAGCCCGGCGTCATTTTCGCCAGCGCCGACGAGTTCCGCCTGGCAGTCAAGGGCAGAGGGGGCCACGGAGCGCTGCCCCACCTGGCCGTGGACCCGGTTACCATGTCAGCCCAGGTGATAAGCGCCCTTCAGACCCTCATCAGCCGGGAGAGGCCTCCCCTGAAGGAGGCGGTACTCACCATCGGGAGCATCCACGGCGGCACCGCCTTTAACGTCATCGCCGATCAGGTGGAGATGAGGGGCACCCTGCGCGCCTTCGACCAGGGCTTGCGCCACACGCTCCTGGAGCGTATCCCGCAGGTGGTAGCAGGGGTCTGCGCTGCTCTCCAGGGCACCTTCGAGTTCCAGCATGTGCGGGGGTGTCCGCCCGTGGAGAACGACCCGGCAGTGGCAGCCTTTGTGCATGGCCTGGCATCCCGGGTGGTGGGACAGGCCAACGTTCCACCCCTTGAGCCGGCGACGGTGGGCGATGACATGGCCCTTTTCTTGCGGGAGGCCCCGGGCTGCTACTTCCTGGTGGGGTCATCCAACCCGGCGGCGGGCCTGGACGCGCCCCATCACAGCTCAAGTTTCGACTTCGATGAAGACGCCCTCGGCATCGCCGCGGAGATACTGCTTAGGGGCGCTCTGGAGTACCTGGGGTGAAGGACGCTCACCAGACCAGTGAGTGACTCATTGTGGAACCTATTGACCACCTGTCGGGTTGTATTTCCGTAGGCGAGTGCCGGCATTTTCACACAGGAAATAGTGTCTTCCCACGGGGAGGTACCTGGCGATTCCACTTCTCATTGAAGAATCTCACCATGCTATCCAGCGGGCCGCCGTCGACTTGGGTCCACTGCAGATGCCAGGTTTTGTAACTCGGCTGCTCCAAGAACATCCCGGTGATCCCACTGAGGGGCTTGCCCTTCCTCACGACAAGATACATAGGGAGAGATGGCAAATCTTTGTATTGCCGAACTTCACAAAGCTGACGCGCCTTGGAGATGGCCCGTAGCCTGGTCAGAAGGTGCCGCTGAAATGCCATTGCCTCATCCTTGAAGTAGTATGGAATGTCACTATAGCTAACGGTTCTCTCAGTATCTTCCGAAGTGATTTCTTCACCCCGAAAGTAGGCATTTTCAGATTCGGGGTCTATGACTAACATACGGAATCTTACCCCTTTGCTAACAGCTTTCTGCAAGTCGTCCAACTGCATTATCATGGGTGGGTGACAGGTATCTAGCCAAAGCAGTTCGTCGCCTTCCTCAAGACCGCTAAACATCTCATCCACTGGGAGTTCTTTGCGAAAGCGCCTCAATCCAGCGTCCCTGTATCCTGGCATCATACCATCAATGAGCCGCTCTTCTATTTGTTCCGCTGCGTGCCTGATGACAACATAGTGGTCAACCGATGCAATGATTACGCCGACAAACACAGCTATTGCCAAAGTATCAAGTGCGTTCCACCATGAGTCCGCTTGAGGCCATTTCACCCTGGCCCATTCAGCGAGCAAGTAAAGCAAGATGGAAGAAGCCGTTCCCACGGAAACAGGAATAAGGATGTTTTTAGGTGCACCGAGTTTCGGCCTCGCCATTAACCTGCTCCAACATGCGCAACAAGGATCCTTGAACCTACCTGTCCTGTCATTCAGCGCACCCCGCTACCCCTGACCCCTGGGCCGGTACTGAACCGCCTCCGCCAGGTGAACGACGCCGATGGTCTCCGACCCCGCCAGGTCGGCGATGGTGCGAGCCAGCTTCAGGACGCGGTGGAAGGCCCTGGCCGACAGGTGAAGCTGCTCCATGGCCACCCGGGCCAGACCCTGGGTGGCCGCATCCAGCTTGCAGTGCTCCCACACCTGCGCCGGGCCCATGTCAGCATTGGACTGTATGTTTGGACTCGCAAACCTCATCCGCTGCTGCTCCCTGGCCCTTGCCACCCGCTGGCGCACCACCGCCGATCCCTCTCCCGCGGCCCCACTCGTCAGCTTCTCGTACTCCACTCGGGGAACCTCCACAAAGATATCTATCCGGTCCAGCAAGGGGCCGGAGATGCGCTTCTGGTACTTGTTGACCATGCCGGGGGAGCAGGTGCACTGCCTCTGATGGTCGCCATAGTACCCGCAGTAGCAGGGGTTCATGGCCGCCACCATCATGAAGTTGGCGGGGAAGGTCACCGATCCCTGGGCTCGGCTGATGGTCACCACCCGGTCTTCCAAAGGCTGCCTCAGCACCTCCAGGACGTGGTGCCCGAACTCGGGAACTCGGGCAGCTCATCGAGGAAGAGAACTCCCCGGTGGCTCAGGGTGACCTCTCCCGGACGGGGAAAGCGCCCTCCTCCCACCAGCCCGGCGTGGGATATGGTGTAGTGGGGTGCTCGGAAGGGCCTCTCGACTATGAGTGGGGTATCCGAGGGCAGCAGCCCGGCAACGCTGTACACCTTGGTCACCTCCAGGGACTCCGGGGGGCTCATCACGGGCAGAATCGAGGGCAGGGAACGGGCAAGGAGGGTCTTCCCGCTGCCCGGCGGCCCGCTCATCAGCAGGTTGTGCCCCCCAGCGGCCGCTACCTCCAGGGCCCTCTTGGCGTGCTCCTGTCCCCGGATGTGGGCCAAGTCGCCTCCCCCCCTTACCACCTCTCCCGCCATCTCCTCGCCCTCTACCCTGGCATAGGGTGAGATAGCCGCCTCTCCGCGAAGGTGAGAGACCAGCTCTCCCAGGGAGTTGCAGGGGTAGACGGTGAGGCCTCTTTGGCATTCACCGCTGGCACAAAGACCTGGCTGATCCCCTTCCTTTGGGCCAGGCCCACCATGGGCAGGATTCCGTTGGTGTGCCTCAGATTCCCATCCAGAGAGAGCTCTCCCAGAAACACCGCCTGGGAGATGTCCGCCGAGACTTGGCCGGAGCTGAAGAGGATGCCCACCGCGATGGGAAGGTCGTAAGAGGGGCCCTCTTTTTTCAGGTCCGCGGGGGCCAGATTCACCGTGGTACGGCGCATGGGAAACTCGTACCCGGAGTTGCGAATGGCCGCCCTCACCCGCTCCCGGGCCTCCTGAACCGCGGCATCGGGAAGGCCAACGATGTTGAAGGCGGGCAAACCCGGAGAGATGTCCACCTCCGCCTCCACCAGATACCCCTCCAGGCCCACTATTGCGCAGGTAACGGCCTTGGCCAGCATGAAGCTCCTCTACAGACAGGACCTGCGCCCATCATAAGGGGCGGGGCCCTCGCCGTCAAATGGCGCAGGTAGGAAGCCCTCGCCTCACCTTCTAAACCAGAGGAGGCGGGCCAATGGCCCGCCTCCTCTGCCAGGACTCTCCTTTGAAGAAGGACCAGTTGAGGTTGTTACGCGCCCCGCAGCCGCGGGTCCAGCACGTCCCTCATGGAGTCGCCAAAGAGGTTGAACCCGTATATCGCCAAGGAGAGGGCAACCCCCGGCCATATGGCCAACCAGGGAGCAATGGCGTAGAAGTCCCTGGCCGG
>JACVQK010000078.1 GCA_015661155.1 Dehalococcoidia bacterium
CCACATAGATGCCCAGGAGGCCCTGCGCATCGGCATCGTCAACAAGGTGGTCCCCCATGACCAGCTTCTGGAGGAGTGCTTCCAGATCGTGGAGCGGATTGCCCATGTGCCCCCGGAGACGGTGAAGATCAACCTCAACATCGCGACCATGGGTCTGGAGATGATGGGCCTGCGGGATGCCCTCTTCCTGGATGCCCAGTACTCGGCGCCCGCGCACATTCTGCTGCGGGAGGAGCGACGTCGCCCCCTGGATGAAGCACGGCGGGATGAGGGCACCCGGGCCTATCTCCAGCTTCGGGATGGGCCTTTCCAGCCGGAGCCCTTCGGTCCCAGGTCAAAGCCCAGAGAGTAGGACAGCGGACAACAACAGGAAAAGGAAAGGAGAAGTCAATGCCCAACAAGTACGAGAACATCCTCTATGAGAAGCGAGGACACGGCCTTCTGATTACCCTGAACCGCCCAGAGGCGATGAACGCCCTGAGCCAGGGGCTTCGCGATGAGGTGGACGCCGCCCTTGCCGAGGCCAGGGAGGACCCGGAGATCCGGGCCATCGTCATCACCGGCGCAGGTCGCGCCTTCTCTGCCGGCGCGGATATGGGCGGCGGCGGTGACGGGCGAGAGACGGCCTGGCCTTACGGCATCCCGGAAGGGATGTCCATGACGGAGTATTACGATGGCTGGAGGGAGAGGGACCGGAAGAGCATCCTGGGCAGCCAGCTCTACCGATGGGAGTACCCCAAGCCCATCATTGGCGCCGTCAGCGGGTGGTGCCTGGGCGCTGCCTCCTGGCTGGCTCTTACCTGCCACATGACCATCGCCGCCGATGACGCCGTCTTCGGGCAGCCGGAAGTCCGCATGGCCTCCACCACCAACTTCATCTGGATTCTCTTGGCGGGGTTCAAGAACGGCCTCCGCTAGGCATCGTCAACAAAGTGGTCCCAAAGGAGAAGCTCCTGGACGAGTGCTTCAACATCGTGGAGCGAATCTCCCACGTCTCCCCGGAGATAGTGAAAATCAACATGGAGATAGCCACCATGGGACTGGAGATGATGGGTCTCAGGAAGGCATGGATGCTGAACGCCGAGCTTGCCGCCATGGCCCACACCTCCAAACGAGAGGAGTTCAACCGACCCCTGGACGAGGCAAGAAAGAAGGGTGGTCTGCGAGGCTTCATCGAGACCCGGGATGCTCCCTTCCAGCCTGAGCCCTTTGGCCCTCACTCTCGAAAGGGCAAGGCGGGCTAGCAGCTAGTTGTGGAAAAGAGCGTCATAATCGACCGCTCGTGGTGAGCTTGTCGAACCATGAGCGGTTCACCCTTCGACAGGCTCAGGGTGAGCGGGGTGAGGGCAGGCTTTGCGTACGCGGATTCACGAAACCAAGTACTAATACCCCTGACAGGTCAGCGGATGGCGCCCTTCTCCTCCATCTCCCTGATCTCGGCCTCGCTCATCCCCAGGACCTTCCCGAAGACGTAGGCGTTGTGGGCACCTATCCAGGGAGCAGGGCGGGCGGCGTTGGCTGCCGATAGGGATGGAATCCCCGACAGGCCATGGTGAGTGACTCGGCCCCAGGGTGGCTCGTCGATCTCAACGATGTGGCCCCGCTCTCGCAGGTGGATGTCGTAGTAGAGGTCCTCGCCGGACATCTGAATCCCGGCGGCCACGCCTGCCTCCTGGAGCAGACGGAACGCCTGGTGGGATGTCAGGGTCAGGGTCCACCCGGCGAGGCGCTTGTCCAGCTCCTCCCAGTGGTCCTTGCGTCCAGCCTTGGTGGCGAAGCGGGGATCGGCAGCCCAGGCTCCCCCGATGAGCCGCACCATGCTCTGCCACTCCTCGTCGGTCTGGCAAGCGATTACGATCCAGGCATCATAGCCCTTGCAGGGGTAGCAGCCGTAAGGGGCGTAGGGAGCGCCAAGGACCTCCTGATAGCCGAGGGTCTCCCACTCCCTGCCGTTGACGGTGTAGTCGAGAATCGCCGGCCCCATCATGGCGCCCTGGGCTTCCAGCAGAGTCACCTCGATGAGCTGTCCCTGGCCTGTGCGCTCCTGGTGCTCCACGGCGGCCAGCACACCCAGGGCCATGGTCATCGCTCCAACGCGATCGGGCCAGGCAACCTTACACCGGGTATCCATGGGAGAGTCCGGGTGGCCCCAGAGGGCCATCAGACCGTTGTAGGCGCAGAGCTGCCACCCCCAGGCGACCCACGATTGCAGGGGGCCAGTGAGGCCCCAGCCGGGCATGACCACCTGAATAATGTGGGGATTGGCCTGCTGAAGTGTTTCAAAGTCCAGGCCCAACCGATCCATCACCCCCGCACTGAAGTTGTCGACCACCACATTGGAGGAGGCCACCAGGTGTTTGAAGAGCTCCTTACCCCCGGTGTGGTGGAGGTTGATGGTGCAGCCCAGCTTGGTGCGGTTCATGTCGGGATGGCCGCCTCCATCCCGTCCCTGAGGCATCTCCTCGGACTCCACCTTGATGACCTCCATACCGTAGTAGCCCATCATGGTGGTTCCCAGAGGCCCGGCAAACGCCGTAGTCAAATCGGCCATCCGAATCCCATCCAGCATGGGCTTGCGCGTCTCGTCCTGGGCAGCGTCCTGGAGTGGAGGCTGAAGCCGGGTCGAGCCTAGCTCTGCCATGACCTCGGCCTGATGCTGCCCCAAGAGTGGGGCCGGACGCCGGACCCGCATGGGAGTGGCGGACAGACGCATGGGGGAACCGGGGGTGGTGTAGCGTCCGATGACCGGGTGCTCCAACTCCTGGAGCCACTCCCGGACCCGGACATGCTCGCTGTTGATGAACTGGCCCACGGTGTTGAGTTGGGCCGCGGCCAGGTGCCGCCGCTGGGCCTCCTCTACAAACTCGTCGGCGTTGAACTGGGCAACGAAGTCGGCGAAAACGGTGTTGACCTGGTCGCTGTGAGCGTTGCGGTATCGTGGGTTCTCCCACTCGGGCTGGGTTAGGATGTTCTCGGGCATCCAGTTACGGGTGATCTCTCGCCACATGTGCGGTCGCCCCCCACCCGCGAAGTGGACGTACCGCCCATCCTTGCACCGGTAGATGTTGGCTCCTGTTCCACTGGAAGCACTGCCGGGCCGCTGGCTCAGGCTGTTCTCCAGGCTGTACCTTGCGATGGCGCTGCTGGTGAAGGTCAGGGCCTCCTGAAGGGAGATGTCGATGCGCTGGCCCGCCCCGGTCCGGCGACGGTGCCGCGTGGCGGCAACCCCCAGCATGGCCGCAACGGCGCCGGCGAGCTGGTAGGCCTGGTGGATAGGCGCGGTGCAGGGAGCGCGGGCGTCGTCCCCCTGGCTGAAGAGGAACCCCCCCATGGCGTTGGCAATGGCATCGCTCCCCTTGTAGTTGCGATAGGGGCCAGTCCGCCCGAAGGGTGTCAGGGAGACGGTCACCAGGCCGGGGTGAATCTCCCGTAGGCGCTGGTCGGTGAAGCCCAGAGCCTCCAGATGGCCCAGAGGGGTGGCCTCGACGAAGATATCTGCCGAGGCAAGAAGGGCGGCAAGGGTCTCCCGGTCGGCGGGGGTGTTGAGGAGGTCGAGGACGATGCTGCGTTTGTTGGTGTTGGCGTTGATGAAGGTGAGGCTGCGCTCGGGGTCCTCGATGTCGCCGGCGAAGGGAGGGAGCCACCGGTTGGGGTCGCCGCCCGGGGGCTCCACCTTGATTACGTCGGCGCCGAGGTCGGCCAGAAGGCGGGTGGCGTAAGAGGCGGGGATATCCCCCATCTCGATAACCCGGAGGTGGCCGAGGGCAGAAGGCTGTTGAGCGTTGTCACCTGGCATTGCAGTCATGGCATACCCCCTTGTTTGGTGTGGTCAATACGTGCGCTTACAATATACCCTCCAGGGAGACGGGTCAATGTTCAAGGCCCACGTTGACAATACTAGAGTGGGTGTCCCTGAAGTTCGCTAAGGAAACTCACGCCAGAGTGTCATTGCGAGGCCCGACGAAGGAGGGCCGTGGCAATCTGGTGGAGAGAGCGAAGCGCCACCCCAGATTGCTTCGTCGCCTGCTGCTCCTCGCAATGACAATCAGGATCCTTTTCCAGAGACATTACACTAGAGTCTTTTTGGCATCCCTTGCGAGGCGTTCAAAATAATGTCCATGGTTCCTACGCCCTTCTTGCTTCCGGCATTCGAGAACATAAGGTTCCAGATTGTCCCACATAGAGGAGATCATTTCCGCGAGCCAACCTATAATTTCCTCTTTGTGCGCAAGGCCGTTTAGCAACAGAAATCCTGTCCTGTCCAACCTTACTGCTGTCCTATCCGCTGCGTTAATGACGTCTTCGTCCCATTCAGACAGTGGCGTAGTTTTGGCTATTTTGTCGTGTATCAATCCCCTGTCTCTCCTCGCCTCCTCGGAGCCTAATTCAGCCATCAATCGCTCAAAGGCTACCAGCGCCTGCTGCCTTCTAAGTGCCCGCAATTGCATGAAAGCTATTATCCCCGTGGCCAGAATTACGCAGGCCATGATGGCTGTAGAGATTGCTCCTACCATTGCCCACACAGTCGTCCAATCCATAAGTCTCTGCCTACACTACTACTTGAGGCTAAGCCTCAAGGCCATATAGCCCTCTTCTGGAGTTCGAGTTCCTTTTGGTTCCATGGCTCTTTCGAATCTGCGGGGCAAAGCCAAAATCTGGTGGGCCGGCTGGGATTCGAACCCAGGACCGACGGATTAAAAGTCCGCTGCTCTACCAGGCTGAGCTACCGGCCCACGAGACACAGGCCGATTCTATCCTAGCTAGAAGGGATTTTCAATCAGGCTACCCTCCAGGATAGTCGGGGAGTCCCCCGATAGCAAGGAGAACTCAGACAGAGGCCAGTACCGAAACCAGGCCTTACCCACCATGTCAGCCAGGGGAACGGGACCCCAGTAGCGGGAGTCACTGCTGCCGTCCCGATTGTCTCCTAAAACAAAGTAGCTCTCTGGGGGTACCAGGGTTGGGGCCATACTGTAGTCATCTCGCTCCACCAGGTACGGCTCATCCAGCTCCTTCCCATCTATGAGAACCACCCCATTGCGCATTGACACCGTCTCTCCAGGAAGACCAATAACCCGCTTCACGAAATCCCGGCTGGGGTCCTTGGGAAATCGGAACACGATTATCTCCCCCCGCCGGGGGGGGTGAAATGGAAAGAGCGCTTGCTTATCCGACCGGATGTCCACAAAGGGCAGCACTCGATTCATCTTCTCGATGTCCAGATGGAAGTACACCAGCTTGTTGACCACAAGTCGGTCACTCGGAAAGAGAGTGGCCTCCATACTGGACAGCTCTACCCTGTAGTTCTGCACACTGGCCTGAAAGGCCAGGAAAATCAGCAGTGCCAGGGCAACAGTCTCCAGAAGCTCTTTGAGGAAATCCTTCATATCTTACTGTAGCGGGCCACATCCCTCGCGGCCTGCTCGAGGGGGTAATTATAACCCCATTGAAGCTGCTCCGTCACCATCACCAAGGCACAGACCGCCAAACTGCGCTTTCCCCTACGGCATAGACCGTGAGGGAGTCCAGAGGGGCAAAGCCCCTTTGGCGGGGGTCTGGGGGTGTCCCCCAGATACTTTTCCACCCCCTCTCCCTTGACAAGGGAGAGGGGGACACAGGGGGTGAGGGTGTCTAGCAGAGAACCAACCATTACCCTTCATCATGGGATATCATTCAGTGGCAGCGTCAGGGTATATTAGCCCCGTGGATGAGAGCTTGGAGTTCACTTCAGACCCTCCGGATGCCTCCCTGGTGGCCAGAGCCCAGGAAGGGGACATGCACGCCTTCAACCAGCTGGTCCAGAGATACCAGCGTCAGGTCTACTACGTGGCCTTCCGCATGCTGGGGGACTCCCACTTGGCGGAAGACGTGGCCCAAGAGACCTTCCTTCGGGCCTATCGTGGCTTGTCCAGGTTCCGGGGGGGAAGCCTGAAGGCCTGGCTCCTGCGCATCGCCTCCAACGCCTGCCACGACGTCTTTCGCTCCCGGCGGGGCCGGCAGGACCTGTCTCTTGATTCGTTGATGGAGGAGAGAGAGGCCCCATGGGCCTCTCCAGACCCCTCTCCGGAGGAGGAGGCCGTGAGCGGAGAGCTTGGCCGGGAGATTCAACGAGGCCTGCTGGCGTTGCCCCGAGACCAACGCATGGTGCTCATCCTGGTTGACGTGGAGGGCATGAGCTACGAGGAGGCGGCCGAGGCGGTGGGCATCCCCCCGGGCACCCTTCGCTCTCGCCTCAGCCGCGCTAGGGCGAAGCTAAGGGATCACCTTCTTCAGAAGAGGGAACTTTTGCCCCCTTCTTTCCGTCATCAGTGATAGGAGATGGATGTGTTTGAACGCTTTAGCCCAGGTCGCCACAGGAGATTCAGGGCGCTGCTCTCTCCCTACCTGGACGGCCGCCTGGATGATGTCCAGGTCAGGAGGCTGGAGCAGCATCTGAGGACGTGTGCGCCCTGCCAGGGGGAGATGCAGACCCTGAGGGACACCGTGGGCCTTCTGCGCTCGCTGCCCCGCGCCCTCCCCCGGCGCTCCTTCACCCTGGCGGAGCGTCCGGCGGTTCTACCGCCCACGCCGGCGTATCTGTGGGGCATGCGAGCGGCGACATCCGTGGCAGCCATCGCGTTGATGCTCCTGTTTGCGGGGGACTTTCTGGGCACCTTCTCTCGAGAGGCCGCGCCCGCACCTGACTCCGGCCCGGCGACGGCGCAGGAAGCAAAGAGCGCCCTGGCGGAGCCGCAAGAGGGGGCCAAAACCCAAGAGCCGCCCAGCGCCATGGCCGCGGAGGACCCCTCTACCCAGATTGAGGATGAGGCCTTTGCCCAAGCTGCTGCTCCGGGGGCCACGGACGAAGAAGATGTCCTGCCCACAACGGCTCTTGAGGTGGCCCTGGGGGGCCTGTTGGCGGCGCTGGCCCTGATCACCCTCTTCGCTACCAGGCGTCTCAGGCGACGCAGGGCGATGTTATAGAAAGGGGGAACTTTTGGGGAGGCAATTCCGTCTTCATTAGCGAACCGGTTCCACACAATCATCACTGAGAGAGGAGAAAACAATGAAGGAGGCAAGGTGGTTACTGGCGGGTCTGGCCCTGGCGGGCGTCCTGACCCTGGGGGTCGCGTGCGACACAGGAGCGACGAAGAATACGGCGGCGGAGAATACCGGGGGAGGAGCCGGTGCGAACCCGATAGACACCATAGACACCTCAGGGTTCCTCGGAACCCTCTCATCCCCAGAGGTGGCAGGATTGGCAAGGTCATTCGCCTCAACCTTTGGCCAGGTAGGTTCGTCCCAGCAGGCGGGAATCTGGGTCACGGGATATGGGACGGTGACTCTGACGCCGGATTTGGCCCTGCTGAGCCTGGGGGTTGAGACCAGGGCCAAGACCGTGGGAGAGGCCCGGCGGGAGGCCGCCACGGCCATGGCGGGGATCATCGATGCCCTCAAGGCCCGGGGTGTCGCGGTCAAGGACATCCGGACCAGCTACTTCAACATCTCCCCGGAGTACACCTATCAGGAGGTGCGGGAAAACGGCTACTATTACAGCAAGCAGGTCCTGACGGGCTACCTGGTCACCAACAACGTCACCGCCAAGGTGCGGGACATGGAGATTCTGGGCGTGACCATCGACGAGGTGGCGGAGACAGGGGGTGACGCCACCCGCATCCAGAGCATCCAGTTCATCGTGGATGACCCCGCGGCGGCCCAGGTCCAGGCCAGGGAGGAGGCGATACTGGATGCCCTGTCCAGGGCAAAGCAGTTCGCCACCCTCACCGGGGCAACCCTGGGTAATCTGGTGTACATCGCCGAGAGCGGTGGCAGTATACCCGTAGCCCAGGACTACGCCTACAAGGCGATGGCCTCCGGTGCCGCAGAGTCGGCCCCAACTCCCATCAGCGCGGGGGAGCTGGAGCTACAGGTGTACGTGCAAGCGGTATTCGCCGTCGGGACCCCCTAGAAGCTGTTCGGAAAACCCTCACCCCCTGTGTCCCCCT
>JACVQK010000035.1 GCA_015661155.1 Dehalococcoidia bacterium
CCTCGCGCATGCGCTCCGTCATGAAGATGGGGTGGGAGGTGAGGAAGCGGATACGCTCCAGCCCCTCCACATGGTGCACCTGGGCCAGAAGGTCTGCCAGGTCTGGCCGCTCCGGCAGGTCATGCCCGTAAGCGTCCACGGTCTGTCCCAGCAGGGTGACCTCTTTAGCGCCCCGGCGCGCCAGCGACTCCACCTCTATCGCCACCTCTTCCACAGGACGGCTGCGCTGCCGTCCACGGCGGTAGGGAATGATGCAGAAGGAGCAGAACTCATCGCAGCCGTGGATGATGGGGACGTAAGCGGTGACGTGGGGCTTCACCGGGGTCAGGTCCTCAAGACAGCCGTCCACGTCTATTTCGAGGCGTTTCCCCAGGAGGTCTATCAGCGGCTCGTACTGCTGAGGGCGCATGAACACGTCCACGTAGGGGAAGCGCCTCTGCAACTCGTCGGTCTCGTGCCCCACACTACACCCCATGAGGGCGAGAACCCTTTGCGGGCTACGCTGTTTCAGGGGTTTGAGGGAGGTCAGCATACCCTCGACCTTGCTCTCAGCGCTCTGGCGCACCACGCAGCTGTTGAGGACGATGACGTCGGCCTCCCTGAGCGCGGCGCTTTCCTCAAGCCCCAGGTGCTCAAGGGCGCTGGCCAGGCGCTCCGAGTCGGCCCTGTTCATCTGGCAGCCGATGGTCCAGATGTAGTACCGCTTTGCTGTTGTAGCCTCGCTCAACACCGCTGACCAGCCTCTTGCACCCCTGGGGACTTGGCGGAGGGAATGGGATTCGAACCCATGAGAGAGCTTACGCCCCCTAACCGCTTAGCAGGCGGCCGCACTAGACCACTATGCGATCCCTCCTGCCTGACAGGTCTAATATAACAGAAGGGATGGAGCGCCACAAGGCACGATAGAGGATAGCCACTGTCGGATATATACGGATAATACAACGGAGGATTGACAAATTCTCCGTCTGGCTATATATTCATGTTTTGGCACGAATACGTGATTCGAAAGCCTGGCAGTGGATGCTGGGCGAGGTGAAGTCATGCCCACGGTAAACCAGTTGGTGAGAAAACCCAGGGTCAGGGCAAGCAAGAAGGTCAACACTCCGGCCCTGAGGTACGGTTTTAACGCGCTGAAGAACCGCCTGGAGCGCACCACGGGCTCCCCCCAGAAAAGGGGTGTTTGTGTCCAGGTGCGCACGATGACTCCAAAGAAGCCCAACTCGGCTTTGAGGAAGATCGCCCGGGTGCGCTTGGCCAATGGGATGGAGGTGACAGCGTACATCCCGGGGGAGGGGCACACCCTTCAGGAGCATTCGGTGGTCCTCATACGGGGAGGTAGGGTCAAGGACCTGCCCGGAGTCAGGTACCACATCATCCGAGGGGCTCTGGACTGCACGGGGGTGGTCAACCGGAAGCGGGGGCGTAGCAGATATGGTACCAAAGCGACAGCAGGTCCTGGGAGGTAGAGATAGTGGCTCGCCGTAGAAGCGCCGTCAAACGGGAAACGCCGCCAGATTCCAGGTATAATAGCGTGCACCTGGCCAAGTTCATTAACGTGGTCATGACCCGCGGCAAGAAGACCGTTGCCCAGCGCATCGTTTACGGTGCGCTGGCCATCGTGGAGGGGGAGAGAACCAGGGAACCCCTGGAGACCTTTAATTTAGCCATAAGGAACGCCACCCCGCTGTTGGAGGTAAAACCCCGGCGAGTGGGGGGTGCTACATATCAAGTCCCCGTAGAGGTGAGGGGTGAGCGGCAGCTTGCCCTTGCCATGCGTTGGATTCTCAGGGCGAGTCGTGCCAGAACAGGGCGTCCCATGGCGGAGAACCTGGCCGCGGAGCTACTGGAGGCCTCCAGGGGACAGGGGGCGGCAGTGAAGAGAAAAGAGGATCTACACCGCATGGCCGAGGCTAACAGGGCCTTCGTACACTACAGGTGGTGAGATCGCTCTCAGGGGGCAAGGTGCTCCCTGAGATTGGATTGGAGAGATTTCCCGTGGATCGCATGGATCGCATAAGGAATATAGGTTTCATAGCCCACATCGACGCTGGCAAGACCACCGTTACGGAGCGGGTGTTGTTCTTTACCGGGCGGACCCACAAGATGGGCGACGTGGACGACGGCACCACGGTGATGGACTTCATGTCCCAGGAAAGGGAACGGGGGATCACCATCAAGGCCGCGGCTACCACCTGTGAGTGGAAGGACTACAGCATCAATATCATCGATACCCCCGGGCATGTGGATTTCACCGCCGAGGTGGAGAGGAGCCTGAGGGTTCTGGATGGGGGCGTGGTGGTCTTCGACGCGGTGGCTGGGGTGCAGCCCCAGTCGGAGACGGTGTGGCGGCAGGCCGACAGGTATCACGTGCCCCGAATCTGTTTTGTCAACAAGATGGACCGGGTGGGGGCGGACTTCCAGCGCACCATAGACATGATCGCACACCGCCTCAGGGCCAACCCTGTCGCGGTGCAGATTCCCATAGGGAAAGAGGGCTCCTTCAGGGGAGTCATAGACCTGGTGGACGAGAAGGCACTGACCTACCTGGATGACGGGAACTACGCTCCTCAGGAGGGCCCCATCCCAGAGGAGATGCTCCAGGAGGTTCGCGCTTACCGGGAACGCCTGGTGGAGAAGGTGGCGGAGACCGATGACGCCCTGATGACCAGATACCTGGAGGAGCAGCCCATCTCCCCAGAGGAGATAAGGCAGGCTCTCAGAAGGGCCACCATCAGAAACGTCCTTGTTCCCGTGCTGTGCGGCAGTTCCCTGCGTAACAAGGGTATCCAGCCCATGCTGGATGCCGTTGGGCACTATCTTCCCTCCCCTCTGGACGTGCCTCCCATTCAGGGAATCAATCCCAAAACGGGAGAGGTGATGTCAAGGGAGGCCCGGGAGGATGTTCCCCTCCTTGCTCTTGCCTTCAAGGTGGTGACCGACCCCTTCGTAGGTCGTCTGGTGTACTTGCGGGTGTACTCCGGCGAGGTGAGGGCGGGAACCGCTGTTTACAACTCCACCAAGGGCGTCCGGGAGCGAATGGGGAGGGTGCTCTCCATGCACGCCAACCGGCGGGAGGAGAGGGAGGCAACCAGCGCTGGGAACATCGCCGCCGTCGTTGGGTTGAAGAACACCTTCACCGGTGACACTCTCTGCGAGGAGAGGTCACCCATGTTGCTGGAGGTCATTCGCTTTCCTGAGCCGGTGGTCTCCGTGGCCATTGAACCCAGGACCAAGTTGGACCAGGACAGGCTGGTCGACACCCTGGCCAAGCTGGCAGAGGAAGACCCCACCTTCAAGGTCCGGGTGGACGATGAAACGGGGCAGACCATCATATCGGGCATGGGGGAGTTGCACCTGGAGGTGCTGGTAGAGCGGATGAGGAGGGAGTTCCAGGTAGCAGCAAACATAGGACGTCCCCGGGTCTCCTACAGAGAGACCATTACCGCGCCGTCCAGGGCGGAAGGCAGGTTCATCCGACAGACCGGAGGCCATGGCCAGTTCGGCGATGTGTGGCTGGAGCTGGAGCCCCTGGAGAGGAACAGCGGCTTCCAGTTCGTAAACCGGATCGTAGGCGCGGCCATCCCCAAAGAGTACATTCCGGCAGTGGAGAGCGGTGTGAGAGGGGCTCTGGAAACCGGTGTCCTGGCTGGATATCCCGTGATAGACCTGAAGGTATCCCTGGTGGATGGGAAATATCATCCCGTGGACTCGTCGGAGATGGCCTTCAAGATGGCTGGCTCCATCGGCGTCAAGGAAGGTATAAGAAGGGCGCATCCGGTGCTTCTTGAGCCCATCATGGAAATCGAGGTGATCACCCCTGGAGAGTTCCTGGGGGAGGTGTTGGGAGACCTGGGGGGGCGGCGGGCCCACATCCAGAGCATCGAAGGGCAAGAGAGCCTTCAGATTGTGCGGGCCTTTGTGCCCCTGGCGGAGGCTTTTGGGTACACCACGGCCCTGCGCTCCCTTACCCAGGGGAGGGCGAGCCAGTCCCTGGAGTTCCACCACTATGAAGAGGTTCCTCAGGGGGTAGCCCAGGAGCTAACCCGAGCAACCCAAGTAACCCGAGCATCGCTGGTATAGGGAAAGAGATATGCCTCAGCAGAAGATTCGCATAGTGTTAAGGGCCTTCGACCACAGGATTCTTGATCAGTCCGCCATTCAGATAGTGGAGGCAGCGGAGCGAACCGGCGCGGGAGTGTCGGGACCGGTCCCCTTGCCCACCTCTATCAGGAGGTTCTGCGTTATTCGCGGCCCCCACATAGACAAGGACTCCAGGGAGCACTTCGAGCTGCGCTCTCACAAGCGCCTCATAGATATTCTGGACCCCAGTTCCAAGACCATCGACGCTCTCACCAGGCTCAACGTACCCGCGGGTGTGGACATCTCTATCAAGCTCTAGGGAGAGGAAAAGCCCTTGAAAGGCATTTTGGGAAGGAAAATAGGTATGACCCGCGTCTTCTCCGAGGACGGGCGGGTGGAGCCTGTCAGCGTCATCGAGGCGGGGCCTTGCCTGGTTACCCAGGTGAAGACCGCTTCGAGATATGGCTATCAGGCAGTGCAGCTGGGATACGAGGAGGCCAAGAAGCTCAACAAGCCGGAGTCGGGCCACCTGAAAAGAGTGGGGCCGCTCCGCCATTTGAAGGAGTTCAGGGTAGATGACCTGGGAGATGCCCAGGTGGGACAGAAGGTAGATGTGGGGGTGTTCCAAGCCGGCGACCTGGTGGACGTGATAGGCACGTCAAAGGGTAAGGGATTCGCCGGGGGAGTGAAACGCCACCATTTCCACGGTGGCCCCAAGACCCATGGCCAGTCCGACCGCCACAGGGCTCCGGGCTCCATTGGCTCCGGCACCTCCCCCGGGAGGGTCTGGAAGGGTACCCGCATGGCGGGACACATGGGAAATCACAGGGTCACCACCTCAAACCTGAAGGTAGTCCTGGTGGACCCGGAGCGCAATCTCCTGCTGGTCAGGGGTACTGTTCCCGGGGCCAATAACGGGATGCTGGTGGTCCAAGCGTCCAGGGGGAGGGTCTAAGATGCGCCTTTCCCTGTGGAACTCCCTGGGAGAAAAGGTGGATACCATCGAGGTCAGCGACCACCTCTTTGATGCGCCCCTGAACCAGGCGCTGGTGCACCAGGTGGCGCTGGCCCACATGGCCAATGCCCGCCAGGGGACTGCCGCTACCAAGACCAGGGGCATGGTCTCTGGAGGAGGGATAAAGCCCTGGCGTCAGAAGCACACGGGAAGGGCCAGGCAGGGCAGCAGGCGAGCCCCCCAATGGCGCGGTGGAGGGGTGGTGTTCGGGCCTCACCCGCGGGACTACTCTCAGCGCATCCCCAAGAAGATGAACCGCGGGGCCATAAGGTGCATTCTCTCTCAAAAGGCCCGGGAGGAGAAGCTGATAGTGTTGGATGGGTTTGGGCTCCCCGAGGCCAAGACCCGGGAGATGGCAAGAGTCCTGGCCAACCTGAGGGTCACTACTCCTGCCCTCATCGTGACCCCTATCGCCCAGGCCGATGTGATCCTTTCGGCCCGCAACCTTCATCGGGTGAAGACCATCCCTGCATTCCAGATGAACGCCCTGGACCTGCTGAATCACGACCGTGTTATCATGACGTTGGAGGCGGTGCGGCGGGCGGAGGAGCTCTGGGCCTCTGTCGGCGTCGAGGTAGAGGCGGATGCCCCGGAAGATAGGGGGAACTAGAGGAGATGGTTCTACACGCCTTTGAGGTTCTTCGCAGGCCCCTGATCACCGAGAAGAGCACCATCCTTCAGGAGGAGCACAACAGGTACACCTTTGAGGTGGATCCCAGGGCCAACAAAGCCCAGGTGAAGATGGCGGTGGAGAAGTCCTTCAGCGTCCAGGTTATCGGGGTGAACATGGTCAGGGTCAAGGGAAAGAGAAAGCGGTTTGGGGGAAAGATAGTCCAGGAGCCCTCTTGGAAGAAGGCCGTAGTGAGCCTCAAGCAGGGGGACAAGATTCAGGTCTTTGAGGGAGCATAAGTGCCACTAAAGAGTGTCAACCCCACAAGTCCAGGTCGGCGTGGTCTTGTTCCTCCGTCCTTTGAGGAGATCACCAAGAGCAGGCCGGAGAAGGCCCTGGTGGTTGCCCTCCTCAAAACGGGGGGTAGGAACGCCCAGGGCAGGGTAACGGCCCGCCACCATGGTGGGGGTGCCAAACGCTCTCTGCGTCTCATCGACTTCAAGCGGGACAAGGTGGGGATTCCCGGCAAGGTGGTCTCCATTGAGTACGATCCCAACCGCTCCGCCCGCATCGCCCTTATCTGGTATCCCGATGGCGATAAACGGTACATTCTGGCTCCCCAGGGGTTGAAGGTGGGGGCCAAGGCGGAGGCCGGGCCCAACGCCGAGATAAAGGTGGGCAATGCTCTCCCTCTGAAGCTCATCCCCACGGGCAGTCCGGTGCACAACGTGGAGATGCACCGGGGCAAGGGGGCGCAGCTGGCTAGGAGTGCCGGCGCCGCGGCCCAGGTCCTGGCTCGGGAGGAGGAGTACGTTCTCCTGCGGTTGCCCTCGGGGGAGGTGCGCCGGATCCATGGGGAGTGCATGGCCACCATCGGTCAGGTGGGCAATCTGGATCACAAGAACGTCAAGCTCGGCAAGGCTGGCAAGAAGCGCCACTTGGGGATCAGACCAGATGTAAGGGGGGTCGCCATGAGCCCCAGGGACCATCCCCATGGAGGGGGAGAGGGCCGCTCTGGCATAGGGATGCCCGGCCCCAAGACCCCCTGGGGTAAGCCAACCCTGGGATACAAGACCCGCCGTCGCAAGGACGTGAGTGGAATGATCGTAAGGCGTAGGAAGTAAGGGGTAGAGGATGTCCAGATCTATCAAAAAGGGGCCCTTCGTGGAAGCCAAGCTGATGAAGCGGGTAGAGATTCTGCGAAGGAGCGGGATCAAGGCCGTGATCAAGACCTGGTCCAGGGCCTCCATGATCATGCCGGAGATGGTCGGGCTGACCATTGCCGTCCACGATGGGCGTAGACATGTTCCCATTCTTGTCATGGAGAACATGGTTGGCCACCGCCTGGGGGAGTTTGCCCCCACCAGGACCTTCAGGGGCCACTCCTCCAAATCAGAGCGCACCACCCAGGTGAGGAGGCCATAACATGGCAGTGAGAGCTATGGCCAAAAACGTGGGCATTTCGCCCAGGAAAGTGCGCCGGGTGGTGAACATCGTTCGGGGCAAGAGGGTGAAAGCAGCCCTGGAGATACTGGACTTCCTGCCCACCCCGGTGGCTCGAGAGGTGGCCAAGGTGGTGAGGTCCGCCGCCAGCAACGCCGAGAATAACGGCATGATGGCGAGAGATGACCTGAGGATAGTGGAGATTCACGCCGATCCTGGGGTTGTCCTTCGCCGTTCCAGGGCCAGGTCCAGGGGCAGGACCAGCCGGATTATAAAACGCACCAGCCACATCACCGTGCTGGTGGACGAGGAGGAGTCTTAGATGGGTCAAAAGACTCACCCCATCGGGTTCCGCCTGGGGATAATCAAGGATTGGCAGGCCAAGTGGTACGCCGATAAGCCTGCCCAGTATCGCGAGCTGCTCCAGGAGGACCTCCGAATACGCAGGGCTGTCCTCTCCCGTCTCCCTGAGGCCGGCATACCCCGGGTGGAGCTGGAGAGGGGCACCCATGAGCTGGTGGTCACCATACACTCAGCCAGGCCAGGGATCGTCATTGGCCGGGGGGGGCAAAGGGTTGAGGAGATGCGCCAGATCATCGAGGGGTTGGCACAGAAGCGCGTCCGGCTTAACGTTCAGGAGGTGCGCCAACCGGAGCTGAACGCCCAGTTGGTGGCCGGCAGTATTGCCGAGCAGCTGGGGCGGAGAATTGCTTTCCGCCGGGCCATGAGCCAGGCGCAAGGCCGGGCCATGCAGTCAGGGGCCTTGGGCATAAAGATCATCTGTTCCGGCCGATTGGGGGGGATTGAGATAGCGCGTCGGGAGAAGGTGATGCAGGGGCGTGTGCCTCTCCACACCATCCGTGCAGATATAGACTACGGGCTGGCGGAGGCCAGAACCGCCATGGGTCGCATCGGGGTGAAGGTGTGGATATACAAGGGCGACATTATTCCGGAGCCGAAGGAGGTAGAGCCTGAGGCGGAGGAGATGCGGCTAATACAGGTCACCGTGGGAGCTGAAGGGGAGTCCTCGGAGGAGTCTAAGGATGTTTCAGCCTAAGAGAATAAAGTACCGCAAGGCTCATAGGGGCCGCCGCAGGGGTAACTCCCTGGCGGGGAGTCAGGTGACCTTCGGGGATTATGGCCTCAAGGCCACGTCTCCGGCCTGGGTTACAGCGCGGCAGATAGAGGCTGCTCGAAGGGCCATCACCCGTCATTTCAGGCGCGGTGGACAGGTGTGGATTCGCGTGTTCCCGGACAAGCCCGTTACGTCCAAACCCGCTGAGACCCGCATGGGCAGTGGAAAGGGGGCTGTGGACCACTGGGTTGCCGTGGTTAGACCCGGCCGCATCCTCTTCGAGGTGGCAGGGGTGGGGCAGGAGCTGGCCAAAGAGGCCCTCGAGCTGGCCTCCCAGAAGCTGCCTGTGAATACAACCGTGATATCCCGAAGCGATGGCCAGGCGGCCTCGGAGTAGAGGGGACGACCACATTGAACATCGTGGCGATTCACAACTTGACGGATGAGCAGCTACACTCAGAGCTGGAGAGCTCCCTCAGGGAGCTGATGAACCTGCGTTTTCGCTGGAGCACCCGCCAGATCAACAATCCCCGGGAGTTGGGAGAGGTGAGGAAAACCATAGCTCGCCTCAAGACGGTGATGCGCCAGAGAGGAGTTAGGGAGAGCTGAGATGATAAGGGGGAGAAGGAAGACCAGGGTTGGGCGAGTCCTAAGCAATCGGATGGACAAGACGGTGGTGGTAGCCGTGGAGTGGCGGCAAGCCCATCCCCTTTACCACAAGCTGGTGAAGCGAGTAACCAAGCTCCACGCTCACGATGAGGACAACGTGTGCAAAGTGGGGGATCGAGTTAGCATAATGGAGACGCGCCCCCTATCCAAGACGAAGCGGTGGAGGGTGACTGAGGTCCTCTCCACTGGAGAGGTGTCGGAGGTGCTCCTGGAGGAAACGGTTGGCGGTGAGGAGGGCGAAAGATGATCCAGACGTACACCAGGCTTGCGGTGGCGGATAACTCTGGGGCCAAGGTCATCATGTGCATCAACATCCCCGGGGGGAGCCATAGACGGTACGCCCGCCTGGGGGATATCATTGTGGCCTCGGTGAAAGAGGCGGTGCCGGCCGCCGCCGTAAAGAAGGGGGAGGTGGTGCGGGCAGTGATCGTGCGCACCGCTGCTCCCCACCGTCGCTCTGACGGGTCTTACATTCGCTTTGACGGGAATGCCGCGGTGCTCCTCACCGACACCCTTAACCCCAGGGGAACCCGCATCTTCGGCCCGGTGGCCCGAGAGCTCAGGGAGAAGAACTTCATGCGCATAGCCTCCCTGGCTCCGGAGGTGTTGTGATGAGGGTGAGGCGAGAGGATACGGTGCAGGTTATCGCCGGCAAAGACAAGGGGAAGCGAGGCAAGGTGCAGCAGGTGTTCCCCACAGAGAACCGGGTGGTGGTGGAGGGGGCCAACATCATCAAGCGGCACGTCCGTGCTCGTCCCAATGTCCGCCAGGCGGGCATTGTCCAGCGAGAGGCCCCTTTTAATGCATCCCGGGTAATGCTAGTCTGTAAGCACTGCAATCACCCAGTACGGGTAGGCCACAAGCTCCTGGAAGACGGGAAAAAGGTCAGGGTGTGCAGGGCATGCAAAGAGGTGATAGATTAGATGGAAGCCAACACCTTGGGAACCCCTGAGCCAGAGACCCCGGCAAGGGCCGGGGCAGAGGCCCCCGCCACCCAGGTAACGAGGGTTCGGCGGCCCCGCGCTCCCGCTGTTGCGACACCGGCGGCGGAGGCGGCCCCCAGGGCCAGAAGGGCCCCTAGACAGAGGCCGTCAGAGGTGGAGCCGGAGCCCCAGCCCCAGCCGACCCCTCAGGTGAAGAGGGTTCCCCGTCTCCTGGAGCAGTACCGTTCCCAGGTCAGGGAGGCGCTGCGGGAGGAGTTCGGCTACAGGAATATCATGGAGATACCCCGCATAGAGAAGGTAGTGCTCAACATAGGAATGGCAGAGGCGAAGGTGAACCCCCGGGCTATGGAGAGCGCCACCCGAGACCTGGCGTCCATCGCCGGCCAGAAACCTGTGGTCACTCACGCCAAGAGGTCCATATCGGCCTTCAAGCTCAGGGAGGGCGAGGCTATCGGGACCATGGTAACCCTTCGGGGTAGCCGTATGTGGGACTTCCTGGATCGGCTATGCAACGCCGCACTACCCCGCATAAGGGACTTTCGGGGAGTGTCCCGAAAGGCCTTCGATGGGAGGGGTAACTACAGCCTGGGCATACGGGAGCAGGTTATCTTCCCGGAGGTGGACTACGGGCAAATAGACCGTATTCGCGGCCTTCAGGTCTCGATAATCACCACGGCCTCCACGGATAGGGAGAGTATGCGTCTTCTGGAACATCTGGGAATGCCCTTTGCCAGGGAAGGAGCCTAGACCCGTGAGTATGGCAGCCCCCGGCTCGAGGAAGGATTAGTTGGCTAAAACATCCAAGATCGCCAAGTGGAGGAGACCTCAGAAGTACGCTGTGAGACACCACAACCGGTGTAACGTGTGTTTTCGTCCCAGGGCGTACATAAGGCATTTCGGGCTTTGCAGGATATGCTTTCGCACCCTTGCCCTTCGGGGTGAGATTACAGGCATACGAAAGGCTAGTTGGTAGCACAATATGACCACCAGTGATCCCATAGCCGATATGCTAACCAGGATAAGGAACGCCGTGGCGGTGCGCCATGACACGGTGCTCATGCCCGGTTCCAACGCCAAAGTGGCCCTGGCCCGGATAATGAAGGAGGAGGGGTTCATTGAGGACTTTGAGATCCTGCGGAGTGGGCCTCGGCGCTCTCTCAGGATCCGTCTGAAGTACTGGGGTAGAAAAGAGCCTGCCATCGTCGGGCTGAAGCGGGTGAGCAAGCCCGGCCTGCGGGTGTACGTGGGGAAGAAGGAGATACCCCGATTGTACGGCGGTCTGGGAGTGGCCGTTGTGTCCACGTCCCAGGGAGTAATGACCGGCTCGGATGCCTGGCGGCACGGGATAGGAGGGGAGTTGCTTTGCTACGTGTGGTGAGAAGATGTCCAGAGTAGGCAATAAGCCCATCCCTGTCCCCCCTGGGGTAGAGGTGGAGATAGAGGGGAGCAGGGTGACGGTCAAGGGCGGCAAGGGTGCCCTGACCCAGTCCTTCAACTCCGACCTCTCCATTACGCGCTCTGACGGCGTAGTCAGGGTGGCGAGGCCCACCGATAGCAGGACGCACCGCGCCCTCCATGGCCTCACCCGGGTCCTCCTGGCCAACATGGTCATCGGCGTCAGCGAGGGGTACCGGCGAAGCCTGGAGCTGGTGGGAGCGGGCTATCGGGCCCAGCAGTCGGGGGAGAAGGTTATCTTCCAGGTTGGATTCAGTCACCCCGTGGAGGTCGCTCCTCTGCCAGGAGTTACCCTGGTGGTGGAGGGCAACAACCGTGTCCACGTAGACGGCATTGACAAGCAGGCCGTGGGAGAGATGACGGCGCGCATTAGAAAGATACGCCGCCCCAATGCCTACACCGGCAAAGGGATACGAGTCCTGGGCGAGATCGTCCGCCTTAAACCCGGCAAGGCTGCCGGGAGAAAGAAGTAGTCATGGCCAAGGGCAGCTTGAACCACATCTACGTCCAGGTCATAGACGATGGCCTGGGTCATACCCTGGTAGCAGCCTCCAGCCTGGACTCGGAGGTCAAGGGGAGCAGCGAGTCCAAGGTCAAGGGAGATGTCTCCAGGCAGGTGGGTGCCCTGGTGGCCAGGAGGGCCAAGGAGAAGGGAATAACCCGGGTGGTCTTCGACCGCGGGGGATACAAGTATCACGGCCGGGTCAAGGCCCTGGCCGAGGCTGCCAGAGAGGAAGGGCTGGAGTTCTAATGGTGGAACAGCAGAATAGGGCGCAATCCTCGGGGTTGCAGCTGACGGAGAGAGTGGTGCAAATCCGTCGCGTGACCAAGGTGGTGAAAGGTGGAAGACGCCGCGGCTTCAGCGTCATGGTGGTAGTAGGCGATGACCAGGGCCACGTGGGGATAGGGTTGGGAAAGGCCAATGCCGTTCCCGATGCCGTACGCAAAGGGGTGGCCACTGCGAGTAAGAGCCTCATCCAGGTGCCCCTGAAGGGTACTACTATTCCCCACGAGGTGGTGGCCAGCCACGGTGCCTCCATTGTTCTCCTCAAGCCCGCTGCCCTGGGCACGGGAGTGATGGCGGGGGGGGGTGTCAGGGCGGTGGTGGAGCTGGCGGGGATACGGGATATCCTGACCAAGTCTCTGGGGAGCCCCAACCCCATCAACGTGGTCAAGGCCACCATGGCCGGTCTGTTGCAACTCAGAGACCCAGAGAAGGAAGTGGCCCGAAGGAAGGGTGCCCGGGTTGGCGTAGTACCAGGGGGAAGAGGTAATCTTGGGTAAGCTACATATACGGTGGAGCAAGAGCGCTATAGGTTATCCTCGAGGGCAGGGTCTTGTCATCAGGGCCCTGGGGCTCAAGCGTCTTAACCAGGAGGTGGAGCACGAGGATAGCCCCTCCATTCTGGGGATGATTCATAAAGTGAGACACCTGGTTCAGGTACGGCGAGGAGAGGGATGAGGATAGATGAGCTGAGGGCACCTCCCGGGGCCCGCCGTCCAAAGAAGCGTGTGGGGCGGGGCAACGGTAGCGGTCACGGTACCTACTCCGGTCGCGGCATAAAGGGTCAGAAGGCCCGCACCGGGGGCGGGGTACGCCTGAGCTTCGAGGGTGGACAGCTTCCTCTGACCAAGAGCCTTCCCACCCAGCGGGGTTTTGTGAACATCTTCAAGAAGTCCTACGCCACGGTGAATCTGGATATCCTGGCCCTCAACTTTCCCCAGGGGGCTGAGGTGACTCCCCTGGCCTTGAAGGAGGCCCGTCTGGTCAAGGGATTGAACCTGCCGGTCAAGGTGCTGGGCCGGGGCGAGATGGACAGGGCCCTCACGGTGAAGGCTCACAGCTTCTCCCGGGAGGCCAAGCGCAAGATAGAGGCCGCCGGAGGAAAGGCAGTGGAGCTGTAGCATGATGCGTCCTACCCAGATAGCCAGAGCAGAGGCAGGGGCTCCCAGGCTGTTGCAGTCCCTCATGGACGCCATGAGGGTGCCCGATTTGAGGGCACGGCTCCTCTTCGTCTTTGCCATGCTGGTGGTGTTTCGGTTCCTGGCCCATGTTCCCGTGCCGGGAGTAGAGAAACAGGCCCTGGACAACTTCTTCCGCGAGAATGCCCTCTTCGGCTTCCTGGACATCTTCAGTGGCGGGGCCTTGCGTAATCTGAGCGTGGTGGCTCTGGGGGTGTATCCCTACATCACCGCCTCCATAATCATTCAGCTCATGGTGCCCGTGTTTCCCCAGCTCAAAGAGCTCAGCAAAGAGGGAGAGGCGGGACGCCAGAAGATAAACCAGATGACTCACTGGCTTACTTTACCCATTGCCGCCCTCCAGGGCTATGGTCAGTTGGCTCTGCTTCAGCGGGCTGGGGCCGTCAGCGGTGTGGGCATGTCAGGGGACCTGTTGTTGCCCACTCTAGCCATGGTGATCTCTCTGATAGCGGGCACCGTGTTCCTGGTGTGGCTGGGGGAGCTGATAACGGAGAAGGGCATAGGAAACGGCGTCTCCGTAATCATCTTCGCGGGGATAGTGGCCTCTCTGCCCCAGATGGTGGGCCAGGGGTTTCTGGAGAGGGATAACGTCGGTGGCCTGCTCCTCCTGGGTATCCTGGGGGTGCTCATGGTGTTTTTCATAGTGGTGTTCACCGAGGCGGAGCGGCGCATACCCGTCCAGTACGGGCGGGCGGTTTTCCGGAGTGGACGCATGTACCGGCAAGGGGGAGCCACCCACCTCCCCATCAGGGTCAACTCAGCGGGCATGATCCCCCTCATCTTCGCCTTCTCCCTCATGATTTTCCCCGGCGTCGTGGCCAGCTACTTCCTCGATCCCACCAGCACCTCCTTCGTCAGCCGGGCAGCGGACTTCGTCCAGGGCCTCCTTAGCCCCACGGGGGTGTTCTACTGGGTGTTGGCTTTCATCCTGGTCATACTCTTCACCTTCTTCTACGCCATCATCGTGTTCCGGCAACAGAACCTGGCGGAGACCTTGCAGCGTAACGGTGGATTCATCCCCGGAATACGGCCTGGGCACTCCACGGCGGAGTACCTGAACCGCATCATTCTAAGGGTGACGTGGGGGGGTGCCATATTCCTGGGCCTGGTGGCGGTGCTGCCCTTCCTTGCCACCCAGGCTACCGATGTGCGCGCCCTTCAGCTCCCCAGCATAGGGCTGCTCATCGTGGTAGGGGTGGCTCTGGACACCATGAGACAGCTGGAGGCTCAGCTCCTCATGCGACACTACGAGGGATTCATAAAGTAGGGAGTAAGAGTTGCGCATCATCATCTTGGGCCCTCCAGGGGCTGGGAAAGGCACTCAGGCGAAGGTTGTGGCCGATAGTTTGGGCATTGCTCACATCGCCTCGGGAGACCTCCTCCGGGACCATCAGGAGAGGGGCACCAAGCTGGGGAGCATGGCCCGCTCCTACATGCAACAGGGACTGCTGGTGCCGGACGACGTGATTATCGGGATGATAGAAGAGCGACTCCACTCCTCGGATGCCCAGAGGGGGTATGTCCTGGACGGCTTCCCTCGCACCCTGGAGCAGGCCCGGGCCCTGGACAAGACCATGGAGAAGGAGGGGCAGCGCATCGATCTGGCGGTGAACATCCGGGTCTCCGAAAAGGAGCTGATAAGGCGGCTGGGCGGCAGGTTGGTCTGCCGGCGATGCCAGAGACCGTACCACGAGGTGAGCTCTCCACCCCGCAAGAGGGGTGTATGTGATGAGTGCGGGGGGGAGCTGTACCAGAGGGAGGACGACACTTCCGAGGCGGTGCGCCGGCGGATACAGGTGTATGCAAAACAGACCGCTCCTCTGATACAATACTACTATGAGAGGGGAGGTCTGGTGGAGATAGACGGCGAGGGGAGCATAGATGAGGTGAGGGACTCTCTCCTGAAGACAATGCCAAAGGCAGGGGTTTAGTGGGAACGCAAGGGGTCTTTATAGGGGTACAGTCAGGGGAGCGAGGCATAACCCTCAAGTCCCCCAGGGAGCTCGCGCTCATGCGCCAGGCGGGCAAGGTGGTGGCCCAAACCATCGCCGTCCTGGAGGAGGCCCTGCGGCCCGGCATGAAGACCAGGGAGCTGGATGAAATAGCCTTTCGGGAGATCAAGAGGCAGGGCGCCAAACCCTCCTTCAAGGGCTACCGGGGTTATCCCTGCACCATCTGCGTATCCATCAACAACGAAATCGTCCACGGTATCCCCGGGGAGCGTCTTATCCAGGAGGGGGACCTGGTGAGCCTGGATGTGGGAGCTGTGGTGGGGGGGTTCCACGGGGACGCCGCGGTAACCGTGGGAGCGGGGCGGATCTCGCCAGAGGCGGCGGACCTGATAGAGGTGACCAGGGAGGCTCTGGAGCGGGGGATACAGGCGGCTAGGCCAGGCTCCAGAATAGGGGACATATCCTGGGCGGTGCAGTCCTTTGCGGAGGGGAGGGGCTACTCGGTGGTGCGACAGTACGTGGGCCATGGTATAGGCAGGGCCCTTCACGAAGAGCCCGCGGTGCCCAACTTTGGCCCTCCGGACTCCGGCCCTCTGCTCCGAAAGGGCATGGTCATCGCCATAGAGCCCATGGTCAACGTGGGAGGGTGGCAGACCCGGGTCCTGGGCGACAGCTGGACTGTGGTGACCGCAGATGAGAGCCTCTCCGCTCACTTCGAGAACACCCTGGCCATCACTGACGGTGAGCCGGAAGTCCTCACGCGGTTATAGTTATAATATGGTGGGTATTCTGAGGAAGGGCTGTACAAGATAATGCCAAAGAAAGCTGGCCTGGAGGTGGAGGGAACGGTGGTGGAGTCTCTACCCAACGCCATGTTCCGGGTGGACCTGGCCAATGGCCACCGGGTTCTGGCCCACGCGTCGGGTAAGATAAGGGTGCACTTCATCCGGGTGCTGCTGGGAGACAAGGTCCTGGTAGAGCTTTCGCCCTACGACCTGACCCGGGGCCGGATCACGTACCGCTTCAAGTAAGTAAGGGAGGTATCATGAAGGTCCAGGCATCGGTGAAGGTGAGGTGTGCGAAGTGCAAGGTGATCCGAAGAGAAGGTGTGGTGAGAATCATCTGTGAGAACACCAAGCACAAGCAGAGACAGGGATAGAAGGTAAGGAGAAGACATGGCTAGGATTGCGGGTATAGACATACCTGATGATAAGCGGTTGGACTTCTCCTTGCGCCGTATCCACGGCATAGGCCCTGTCATCGCCCAAAGGGTGGCCGTCAAGGCGGGTGTGGAGGGCAACCCCCGGGTAAGGGACCTGAGCGAGGAGGAGCTGAACCGCATTCGGGAGACCATTGACCGGGAGTATAAGGTTGAGGGGGACCTGCGGCGTGAGGTGAATGGCAATATCCGCAGGCTGATAGACATCGGCACCTACCGTGGCCTGCGCCACCGTCGCGGCCTTCCTGTAAGGGGACAGCGTACCCGAACCAACGCCAGAACCAAGCGGGGGAGTCGCAGGACCGTGGCCGGACGGGGCCGCGTAGGGACTAGAAAGTAAGGAGCGAGGCATGGTCAGACAGAGACCCAGGGGCAAGAAGCGCGAGAGGAAGTTCGTTCCCCAGGGGAAGGTCTACATTCAGTCCACCTTCAACAACACCGTGATCAGCCTTACCGACCTCCAGGGCAACCTTCTAGCCTGGGGCAGCGCGGGGACGGTGGGTTTCAAGGGCTCCCGGAAGGGCACCGCTTTTGCCGCCCAAAGAGCAGCGGAGACTGCCGCCAGGAAAGCCATGGAGCACGGGCTGAGACAGGTTGAGGTGTACATAAGAGGCCCCGGCTCTGGGCGGGAGGTGGCCATCCGCTCTCTTCAATCAGCGGGGCTGGTCATTACCAGCATACGAGACGTGACACCAGTACCTCACAATGGGTGCCGCCCGCCCAAGAGCAGGCGGGTGTAGGGGTGAGGTTAACCGACAGCTCTCTGGAGGTCAAGAGGAGATAGTATGGCCAGGTATACCGATCCTGTTTGCAGGCTTTGCCGTCGCGCTACGGTCAAGCTTTTCCTCAAAGGGGAGCGTTGTTACACCCCCCGCTGCGCCGTGGAACGTCGGAGGAAGCCCCCCGGCAATCAACCTATGAGAAGACGGCGGACCTCGGAGTGGGGGACGCAGCTAAGGGAGAAGCAGAAGGTTCGCCAGATATATGGAGTCCTGGAAAGGCAATTCAAGAGGTACTTCGACGAAGCCCGGCGTCGCCGGAGCACGACGGGCCCGTACCTGCTCCAACTCCTGGAGACGCGCCTGGACAGCGTGGTGTTCCGTCTCAACTTCGCCGATTCCCGGAGCCAGGCTCGGCAGCTGGTCAGTCACGGGCACCTCACCGTTAACGGTCGCAAGGTCGATATCCCGTCGTATCGGGTCAAGGTGAACGATGTAATCGGGTGGAAGGAGACCAGCAAGAAAACCGGGTACTACGTCCAGATGGCCGGGGAGATACCCAAGCGGCCCATGCCTGAGTGGCTCAACTTGGACGTGGAGGCTATGGCTGGGCGGGTGCTTTCCCTCCCCGACCCCTCGAAGATAGACAACGGAGTAGACGTGCGTTTGGTGGTAGAGTACTACTCCAAATAGCTAAGGAGCACTTTTGTGGTAGAAGGAGCGGTCTTGGAAGAGGTTCCTAAACTAGAGATTCGGGTATTAGAGGCCCAAGAGAGCTACGCCAGATTTGCCGTAGAGCCCTTGGAGCCGGGCTACGGGATTACCCTGGGGAACCCCATGCGCAGGGTGCTCCTCACCTCTATCCCTGGCACCGCGGTGACGTGGGTCAAGATAGAGGGCGTTCTCCACGAGTTCTCCACGGTTCCTCACATGAAGGAGGATGTGACTGAGTTCCTTATCAACGTGAAGGCCCTGCGCCTGAAATCCCTGGCGGACAGGCCCGGGAAACTTCGCCTGGAGATATCTCGGGAGGGAGAGGTGTGCGCGAGGGATATCATCGCCTCCTCCGACTTTGAGATTGTCAACCCTGATCTCCACCTGGCCACTCTGGACTCTCCTGATGTCCTGCTCTCGGTGGAGTTCAACGTGGAGCAGGGCAAGGGATACGTGCCCGCGGGGCTTCTTGTGGAGGGACTGCCCATAGGGGTCCTCCCGGTGGATGCCATCTTCAGTCCAGTACGCAAGGTGAACTACAGCGTGGAGCACACTCGGGTGGGGCAGATCACCAACTACGAGCGGCTGATCCTGGACGTGTGGACCGACGGCACTGTCAACCCCGTGGAGGCGGTGAAGGAGGGAGCGGAGCTCCTGCTGGAGCGGTTCTTCCTCTTCGCCAACGCAGACAAGGCTGGAGAGGGCACCGTGGAGAGGCCCTCCTTTGCTGCCACCATTCCCATGGAGCAGTACAACACCCCAATAGAGAGACTGGAGCTCTCATCCCGCACCCTCAACTGCCTCAAAAGGAGCAACATCAACAAGGTGGGGCAGGTGCTGGAGATGGATGAAGCAGACCTTCTGAAGATACGAAACTTCGGGGACAAGTCCCTGGAGGAGCTGTATGGCAAGCTCAGGGAGTTCGGCTTTCTACCAGAGAAGGTAGCCTCGGAGGAAATCCCGGCTGGGCAGGCTTCCCCCCTGGAGGGGAAAGACGGGTCTGAGACCAAGGCGGGAGCCATGGAGGAAGCATGAGACACGGAGTATCGGGTCGACAGTTCAGCCGTAACACCGGGCACCGGTTGCTGATGTTCCGCAACCAGGTGACGGACGTGCTCCGCCATGAGCGAATCCGCACCACCGAGGCCAAGGCCAAGGAGGTGCAGAGCATGGTGGAGAATATCATCACCATGGGCAAGAAGGGGACTCTTAACCACCGCCGCCAGGCCCTGGCCTTTGTTACCGACGAAGACGTGACAAAAAAGGTGTTTGACGAGCTGGCCCAGCGGTACGCCACCAGGCAGGGTGGTTACACCAGGGTGGTGAAGATGGGGCCCAGGAAGGGCGACGGCGCTGCCATGGCCCTTCTGGAGCTGGTGTCGTGAGCGGCATAGGGAGAGGGAGAGAGGACTTGATCATGGAGGAGATCCGCCGCCTGGCGCTGCTGGTGGAGTACGAAGGCACCAGGTATCACGGCTTTCAGTATCAGGAGGGCGTCTCCTCCGTTCAGGGGGAGCTGGAAGAGGCCCTCTATCGCCTCACCGGAGAGCGTCGGCGTATAAAGGGGGCAGGCCGCACCGATGCCGGCGTTCATGCCCGGGGACAGGTGGTGGCCTTCGACACCTGGGCTACCTACTCCCCCGCGGTCTTCGCTAACGCCCTCAACCACTATCTGCCGGAGGACATCTCGGTGAGGGAGGCTCGTGAGGTGCCCCTGGATTTTGATCCCCGTAGATGGGCCTTCAGCAGGGAGTACCGCTATCAAATTCTGAACAGCGCAGCCCCGTCGCCGCTGCTCCGTGGGTTTGTCCACCTGGTGAGGAGGCCCCTGGACCTGATGGCTATGCAGGAGGCGGCGCAGCTCCTGGAGGGAGAGAGGGACTTCGCCCCCTTCGCTGGGCGGCTCCCTGCCGGAAGGAGTGGCACCAGGCGGAAGATGTACAGGTGCTCCGTCGGCGGAGGGGCCGATTTGATAGCTCTGACCATGGTCGCCAATGGCTTTCTCCCTCAGCAGGTGCGGCGCACTGCCGGCGCTCTGCTGGAGGTTGGCCTGGGTCGCCTCAGCCTCCAGGAGTTCACGGTTCTCGCCGGGTGCGGCGTGCCGGGGGCTGCCTGTAAGGCTCTTCCCCCCGAGGGCCTGTTCCTGGTCAGGGTGAGCTATCCTGACCTCTGCTTCTCCGCGGGGGATGCGGAAGATGTATGGCAGCACATGGCTCTTGCGGCAGGTGCCAAATGAAGACCTACTCCCCTAAACTCTCCGAATTGCAGTCCAGTTGGCACGTGTTCGACGCCACGGGCAAGACCCTGGGTCGTCTGGCCACCGAGGTGGCGGTACTGCTTCAAGGGAAGCATAAGCCCACCTATGCAAGCTTCAGAGCAAGTACCCCGACCGGGTTCTCCGCCATGCCGTGCGGGGGATGCTGCCCAAGAATACCCTGGGGGACCACATGCTTCGACGCCTCAAGATTTACTCTGGGGAGTCTCATCCCCATGAGTCCCAGGTAAAGTCACCGGCCAATATGGAGGCCCAGTCTCATATTCAGGAGCTACCGGCGGCACCGGCGAGCTCTCCGCACGTGGAGGGCCGGGAGGTGGAGCAACTCCCGCAGACGCTCGCCGAGGAAACCCCTGATAAGAAGGTAGAGGGGTAAGATGACCGAGGAGCACTACTACTATGGAACGGGGAAGAGGAAGGCCTCGATAGCCCAGGTGAGGTTGTACCCGGGCCGTGAGGGATTCACCGTAAACGACAAGCCCATGGAGGCGGCCTTTCCGTGGCCTGCGTGGCAGTCCACCATCCTGGAGCCCCTGAAAGTGACCGATACCCAGGGCAAATTCGGTATAGTGGCCAAGCTCCACGGTGGCGGGGTGGTCAGCGGGGCTGGGGCCCTCCGCCACGGTATCGCCCGCGCCCTGCTGCTCTCTGGCCTTGACCTGAGGGCCGTTCTCAAGAAGCGCGGCCTTCTCACCCGGGACTCGCGGATCAAGGAGAGCAAGAAGTACGGCCTCAAGCGCGCCAGAAGAGCGCCTCAGTACACCAAGCGCTAATACCTCCTTGCGAAAGAGGCGCGTACGAAAAGCCGATCACCCTGAGCCTGTCGAACCAAGAGTGGCTCGCCCTTCGACAGGCTCAGGGTGATCGGGTCTGTTGCCGATCCCTTGCACGTGAACTTGTGCAACCAAGCGCTAGGCTTGTTCATAAATGACTCCGAAAGGTGCGGGTGCAGGGCAAGCCCTGCTTTCCTGTCAGGGCTTGCCCTGCCCTCAGTTGTAGAGCACTATCTTGCCGAAGAAGTCCGACGCCTCCATGACCCGGTGAGCCTCGGTGGCCTGCTCCAGGGGGAAGGCCTTCGCGATGACTGGCTTCAAGTCTCCTCGCGCGAGCAAGGGCAGTATCTTTGGCATGTCCTCCCTGGGACGCCCGCTTGATCCCATGATGGTCAGGTCCCGGGTCCAGAGCTGACCCAGGTGGAGTTGCACCAGGTGTCCCGCGCTCACCCCACAGTTGATGAAGCGTCCCCCCCGCTTGATGCTGGCAAAGCACTGCTCCCACACGGGAGCGCCTATGTGGTCCAGCACCAGGTCCACTCCCTGGCCGTCGGTGAGTTCCAGAACCCTTTTGGAGAACTCCTCCTCGCGGTAGTTGATCCCCACGTCGGCGCCCAGGGCCATGGCTTTCTCCAGCTTCTCATCGGTGCTGGCGGTGGTGAAGACGCGGCAGCCGGCCCCCTTGGCTATCTGGATGGCGGCGATGCCAACGCCGCTTCCCGCCGCCATGATAAGCACGTCCTCTCCCAAAGAGACCTTGTCCCGGCAGATCAGCAGGTGCCAGGCCGTGGGAAACACGACGGAGATCGTGGAGCCTTCCTGGTAGCTCATCCCTTCGGGCAGGGGATACAGGTCCTGGTAGGGGCCCTTGGCGTACTCCGCGTAGGCTCCCCGTAGTCTGCCAAAGACCCTGTCCCCCACCTGGATGTTGGTGACCCCCTCTCCCACCTGGACCACGTCTCCTGCTCCCTCCATGCCCATGACCTGGGGGAGAGAGGTGCGAGTCCCGTGGGAGCCTTCTCGCACGAACATCTCCCTCCGGTTGAGGGAGCATGCCCGCACCTGCACCAGCACCTCTTCCCGATCGATTCGGGGCTCTGGGACGTCCCCATATGTCAGTCTGTCCGGCTCTCCATACTCGGCTATGAACACCGCCTTCATGGCAACCTCCTTCTCTGCCGTCTTCTGTGGCCCACTGGCTCGCCACCAGCGATGGCTCATAATCTACGGGATTTGGCGGCCATGTCAAGGGAACCCCTGAGTCCAGCAGGGTCTTTCCATTGTCCCCCTGAGCCGAAGGCGAAGGGTCTGGTGGGGTAGGGAATAGCCCCCTCCCCAGAAGGATGAAAATAGCTCTGCCTAATGTCATTCCGAACGCAGCGCAGCGAAGTGAGGAATCTAGGGCCTACCATACTTGCTAAAGGCATAGGCCTTAGATTCCTCGGTCGTCCTTCAGAGAAGGACTCCCTCGGAATGACAGGTGGGCAATGCCGGATGGCGTTTTCATAGCAATGACATTTAAGTGGCGGTGACAGTTTTGGGACCGGCTCAGGGACAGAGTTTTCAAAGACCCTGCCTCCAAGGGGGCACGGTTGACAATGAGCAAGGAGAAGGGCATCATGACACGCGAGGGACACTCAGGGGAGATGGGAAAGCACACGCCTTTGTCGAGAAGACTCCTGCGCTCTTTCATGCTGGCTCTGTCGGTGCTGGCGGTATCGGCGGGTCTGGCGGGCTTTGCCCTGGGCCAGGGGGGCCACGCCATCCTCATAGACATAGACGACGTCATCAACCCCGTCACCGCGGGTTTTCTCCACCGGGCGGTGGACAGGGCTGAGAAGGATGAGGCGGAGCTCCTCATAGTGCGGCTGGATACCCCCGGGGGGCTTTTCTCCTCGACCCGGGACATGGTGTCGGACCTCCTGGAGGCGGAAGTCCCCTCCGTTGTCTACGTGGCGCCCGGAGGGGCCCACGCCGCCTCCGCGGGCACCTTCATAGCCGCGGCGGCCAACTTCGCCGTTATGGCCCCGGGCACCAACATCGGCGCTGCCAGCCCCGTTGGTGCCGGGGGTGAGGACCTGCCGGAAACCCTGGCGAGCAAGGCCACTCAGGACGCCGCCGCCCTCATGCGGGACATCGCCGCGAAGCGGGGCCGGAACTCAGAGAAGCTGGAGGAGACGGTGCTCAAGGCCACGGCCTACTCCTCCGAAGAGGCGGTGGAGCTGAAGGTGGTGGACTTCATCGCCCTGAATCTGGATGACCTGCTGCAAAAGCTGGACGGCCAGACCGTGGAAACCGCCGCCGGCCCCCGCACACTGCACACCGAAGGGTTGCAGGTTCGCACCCTGGGCATGAGCTTTACGGAGCGGTTTCTCCTCATCATTTCCGACCCAAACATCGCGTTTATCCTGCTCGTCGTCGGCGGCCTGGGCATTGTGATCGAGCTGTTCAGCCCTGGCGCGATAGTGCCCGGGGTGGTGGGGGCCATTTCCCTGCTCCTGGCCTTCGTTGCCCTGGGGAATCTGCCGGTGAACTGGGCCGGCGTTACCTTTATCCTCCTGGCCATGGCTCTGCTGTTCCTGGAGGCCCAGGTAGCGGGTTTCGGAATCCTGGGCGTAGGGGCTATAATAAGCTTTGTAGTAGGGGGGCTTCTGCTTTTCTACCGTTCCGGCGATCCGTCCCCTACCATGCCTACCATGGGAGTGAGCCTGTGGGTGCTCTTACCCACGACAGCCATTCTGGTGGGAGGAGGGAGCTGGGTCGTGATGGCGATGATCAAGTCCAGGCGTGCCGTCACCTTCTCCACGGCCGAGACCGTGATGGGTAAGGTGGGTACTGTAACCACAGACCTGGCTCCCATCGGCACTGTACAGCTCACCAGCGAGCTCTGGACGGCAGTTGCCGACAACGAGGAGGTGATCAGGGCGGGGGAGAAGGTGAGGGTGGTGGGCCTGGAGGGGCTGACCATCAGGGTATCGAAGACCAGAGAGTAGTAGAGGAGGTGAGCCGGTGTTCTGGAGAGTAGTGAACCAGTACGAGCGTATGATAGTCCTGCGGTTTGGTAGGGTGTACGGGGGCGTGCGGGGGCCGGGTATCAGGTTGGTTCTTCCCTTTATGGACAGGCCCATCAAGGTGGACTGTCGCGAGCAGGTGGATCGGGTGCCAACTCAGAAGTACATTACCGCCGATAACGTGGTGGTGGATATGGACTTTGTTATCTACTACAAGGTCCTGGAGGACCAGGTGGATAAGGCGATGCTGGATGTGGAGAACTACCGGGCGGCCACTATAAACCTCTCCTTCGCCACCCTGAGGGCCGTGATCGGCGCTACCACCCTGTCCCAGGCGTTGTCGGAGAGGGAGAGGATCCGCGACCTGCTTCAGGTGCGGATGGACGAGGTGACAGGCCGCTGGGGGGTCAAGGTGAGGCAGGTGGAGATCAACGAGATCGACCCGCCCATGGGGGTGAAGGCCGCCATGGAGCGGGAGAAGTCCGCCGCGGCCATAAAGACCGCCGCGATCACCGAGTCTGAAGGGGTGCGCCAGGCCGCCATCAACCGCGCCGAGGGTGAGAAACAGGCGTCTATTCTCCAGGCGGAGGGGGAGAGGCAGGCCGAAATCCTCAAGGCCGAGGGAGACCAGCAGGCGGCCATCCTGCGAGCCCAGGGGTTCAGCACGGCCCTGGAGAGGATCAACGTCGTGGCCCAGACCATTGATGCCCGAACCATGAACCTTCAGTACTTCGAGACTCTGAAGCATATGGGAGACGGGGCCTCCACCAAGTTCATCTTCCCCCTGGAGTTCAGCAGCATGATCCAGTCCTTCCTCGGCTCACTGGGTCAGCGGTAACAGACGGAAAACGGCGGTTGGGGCTGCGATAGGCTCAGGACGAGCGGGATTCTTGCTCCGCTCATGGTGAGCCTGTCGAACCACCAGAGGTGAGAGATGGACCTGGGTCTGAAGGGTAAGGTCGCCATTGTGGGTGGGTCCAGCCGCGGCCTGGGAAAGGCCACGGCTCTGGCCCTGGCCCAGGAGGGGGCCCACGTGGTCATCTGCGCCCGCCACGAGGAGGCGCTGAAGCAGGCCGCCCAGGAGATAGGGCGACTTGGCTCCGGTCTGGTTCACGCGGTGCCCATGGACATGTCCGCGTACCTTGACATAAGGCGTCTGGTGGGGGAAACGGTGGACAGGTTCGGCGGGGTGGACATCCTGGTGAACAACGCCGGAGGCCCACCAGGAGGGCCTCCCCTGGATGTGACGGAGGAGCAGTGGCAGGGGGCGCTGGAGCAGAACTTCCTGAGCGCCGTGCGCCTGAGCGGTGAGGTCATCCCCTACATGCGACAAAGGGGCTGGGGCCGCATCATCAACATCCTATCGGTTTCCGTGAAGCAGCCGATACAGAACCTCGTGCTGTCCAACTCCGTGCGGATGGCCGTGGTGGGGTTTGCCAAGACCCTGGCTGACGAGGTGGCCCAGTACAACATAACCGTCAACAACGTCCTCCCCGGCAACATCCTCACGGACCGCCTCCGCTCCTTGCACCAGGCCCAGGCAGAGCGACAGAGTGGGTCTGTGGAGGAGGTGCAGGAGGAGAGCGCCCGGAGCGTACCCATGGGCCGCTTCGGGCGACCCGAGGAGCTGGCCAGCCTGGTTGCCTTCCTGGCCTCGGGGAGGGCCAGCTACATCACCGGGGCCAGCATTCAGGTGGACGGCGGCTCCCTCAGAACCATGTACTAGGCAGGCAGGGCGTGCCCTGCTGGGCGCGGCCCAGACCCACATCTCACAGACCCTCCTTCCTGGAATGGACAGCTTGCCCATGAATGCCTCTGAGGAGTGTGGGTGCAGGGCTTGTCCTGCCTTGCTGCATGGAGTATAATACGCATTAAGAAGCAGAAAAGCTAGTAATAGAGACAAACCAGGAAGGAGGAGTAGGCATGGCATCTACACAGGTTCTCACAATCCCTTCCACGACAGAAGAGCAGGTTGCTGAACCCTCGATTGAGATGGAGACTGTTGCCGAGGAGGCGAGACCAGGATTCTGAGGGGCATTGCGCTGGCGGGCCCAGAACATCTTCTGGAACTATATGGAACGCCAGGGCCAGTTAGCGCTTTACGGCAGTTTCGATGGGTTAGACGATGAGTGATAAGGCAAGCGGCCACCGTCGGTGGTCGTTGCCGGGTCCGCAGGGCAGCCAGGACATTGAGGGGGCCTCTCACGAGGGTGGCCCCCTTTCCATTGGACCTATCGCTGACCTGGTCGCCGATGGTGCAAGTCCAGGGTTTCACTCTCACCCGGGAAGTGAGCATATTTCTGCAACCAGGTACTGGGGGCCGCTGTTCAGAGTTAGGGATTACCAGAGGCTGTTCGGAAATGCTGTTCCGGGGGAGTGCAGAGGGGGTCTGGGGGTGTCCCCCAGATTCGTTTTACTCCCCCTCTCCCTTGGCAGGGGAGAGGGGGACACAGGGGGTGAGGGTTTTCCGAATAGCTTCTACGAGACGGGTGGGGTGTCGGTGGAGGGGCCACTTCCGCTGTATTTCTGCTCTATCGCTGCCCGGATGGTCTTCAAGGCAGCCCCGTCGTCATACCACTCCTCCACGTCCGCCGCCTCCTCGACGCAGATGTGGCAGTTGGAGTCGTGATCGTTAAAGGAGCCGTCCGCGTAGAAGAAACAGTCCTTCAGGCTGACGTGCCCCTGCGAGGGCCCACAGCCACAATAGCAGGGTATTGCCGGAAGGGCGTCCGGGACCCGGAGGGCAGCCTTGTAGCCTGCCAGGGTAGCGGCGGAGTTGTAGGCGTAGGTCGGAAGCTTCCCACCCGAGCGCCCGATCCCAGACGAAAGCGCCACGACCCCCACGACCAACCCCCCGGCGACGAGCGCCAGGATACTCCAGGGGCCGACCCAACGCCTCAGGGGCCCCTTGCCGTGAGTACCGCTCCGTCCCTTTTGTCTTTGCCCCTTTTGGATCATTATCTAGCGCCTCCTCAATGCAGTATTACCCCCGCGGGCAGAAGAAACAGGTACAGGAAAGTCGCCGAAAACAGCAGCACCAGGGCCCCGTGGGGCAGTGCCCTGGACAGGGCCCCCATATCTCCCCCCCTTTTCGCCACCCTTGCTACCACGTAGAGGGCTCCCAGGGTACCCAGAGCGAGGATGGCGAGTTGGAGCGCCTTTACGGGGAGGTCTACCTGGTAGAAGGAGCCTCGCACCGGTGGAGGTAGATCGAAGGGGGCGAGGGAGAAGGTGAGCTGGTTGATGGCCACCTGAATCGCCCTTGCTCCGTGGCTGGCCAGGCGAAAGGCGGAGACGCCCGCGTACGCGGCCAGGGCCAGGGGAAGAAAGCTGTACGCGAAGCTCGCCGGGTTCAACGGTTTTCCCCCGTCGCTGAGCCTGGTGTAGAGGTGAGTGGCAAGGAGGTAGGAGCCCATTGTCAGGGCGACCACTGCCAGGAGGCTCAGGGAGAAGACCAGGTCATAGCTGGTCAGGATGTTCTTCTCCAGTGCCCACTGCATGTAGCTGGGGAACAGCCGGGTCGTCTGGATGGCCTCCACGAAGGCGATGGCTACCAGGGTGAGGGCAAAAAAGACCTCCCCCGTGAGGGGGCGCTTCACTTGCGCCAGCTCTCTGCCGGGATGAAGCAGGGTGAGGCGCATGGCACCATACTGGCAGGACTTCACACAGTTGCCACAGAGGTTGCAGTTCCGGTTGGTCTCCAACGTCGTGGGGAGCTCGAAGAGGGGGCAAACCTTCATCTCCGCCTGGAGCACCTGCCGCTTATCTATCCGGCAATCGTTCCGGCAGACCTCTTTCGCGGGGCGAAGACCCACTATCCCGGTCATGGAGTATATCCCGCTGAACATGCCCAGGGGGCAGAGGTAGCGGCACCAGACCCGCCCGTGGTAGGCCAGGCTCATTGTCACGGCCCCCCCCACCATGAGCAGCAGGACTACGGCCGTTTCCCGCGGCCAGCAGCATATGTGGCGCACCATGCCGATCCAGAAGAGCCCAAGGAAAAGGCTCCCCATGATCCACGGGCCACCCTTTTTGAGGAAGTCGCCGGCTATTCGCCGTTTTGGGGCCGGTGCCTTTTGAGCCAGGTCGCTGACGGCTCCTACGGGGCAGACGCCGCACCAGAGCCTGCCGAAGAGGAAGAAGGAAAGGGGAAGGAGCAACCACCACAGCCTCCACGTCACCACCACGGCGAAGTTGTCCTCTCCCAGGGGAGGTCCCAGAAAGGCGTAGAGCAGCACGAGAGCAAACATGGCTCCCGAGAGTATCTGAAAAACCAGCGGGTAGAGCCGGCTGGCCAGTATGCTGTTGAAGAAGGAGAGTCTCGACAACTTTACACCCTTGTTAACCAGGATAGCACACATCTATCCGTTTTTCTATTGAGCGTTCAGGCTCGACCCCGCTCATGGTGAGCTTGTCGAACCACATGAGCGGGGAGCGTAGGGGCGATTCATGAATCGCCCCTACGGAAGATGCGCTGCCGCGTCCGCTCACGCCCCTCGACAAGCTCAGGGTGAGCGGACAAGAGCCAGCCTTTGGGAGCCTCGCATCCGCTTCCGGGTCTCAGGGGCCTATGATTTCCTGTCCCATGTAGGGTAGCAGCACCTCTGGCACTACGATGGAGCCGTCGGGCTGCTGGTAGCTCTCCATGATGGCGATGATCACCCTGGGAAGGGCCAGCCCTGAGCCGTTCAGGGTGTGGACGAACTGGGGTCTGGCCCCCGCCTGGGGGCGGAAGCGGATGTTGCTCCGACGGGCCTGGAAGTCGGTGCAGTTGGAGCAGGAGCTCACCTCCAGCCACTCGCCGCAGCCGGACGCCCACATCTCCAGGTCGTAGGACATGGCCGAGGCGAAGCCCATATCCCCCGCACACAGCTGGAGCACCCTGTAGGGAAGGGCCAGTCGCCGGCACACCTCTTCGGCGTTCCGGGTCAGCTTCTCCATCTCCTCTTGAGACGACTCCGGGGCCACCAGCTTGTACAGCTCCACCTTGTCGAACTGGTGCACCCGCTTGATGCCCCGGGTGTCCTTCCCCGCGGCGGCCTTTTCCCGTCGGAAGGAGGGGGTGTGGGCCACGTAGTAGAGGGGAAGGGTGCCAGGCTCCAGAATCTCGTCTCGATGCAAGCCCGTAAGGGGCACCTCCGCGGTGGGGATGAGCCACAGGTCGTCCTCCTGGTCGTGGTACAGGTTGTCGCTGAACTTGGGGAGGTTGCCGCTTCCCAGCATGACTTCCTGGCGCACCATGTAGGGCAGGTAGACCTCTCTGTAGCCGTGCTCCTGCACGTGCAGGTCCAGCATCCAGGAGATGAGGGATCGCTGTAGCTTGGCTCCTGCCCCGGTGAGGGTGAAAAACCGGGAGCCGGACAGCTTGGCCCCCCTGGCCAGGTCGATGATGCCCAGGCGCTCTCCCAGCTCCCAGTGGGGCAGGGGTGTGAAGTCGAAGCTGGGGGGTTCGCCCCAGGTCCGTACCACCACGTTGGCCGATTCATCCGTGCCCGCCGGCACGTTGGGAAGGGGGAGGTTGGGCAGCTTGAGCAGCTCCTTCTCCAACTCAGCCTCCACCCCCTTCACCTGCTCCTCCAGACCCTTGAGGCGGTCTCCTGCCTGGCGTACCCCCTCCCCCAGGTGGGCTGGCCTCTCCGGCATACGGCCCAGCTCCCTGCTGTCCTGGTTGCGTTTGGCCCTCACGGTCTCCGCCTCCGTCAGCAGGGAGCGGCGCTGGACATCCAGGGACAGGATGGACTCCAGGGGGGCCTTCTCTCCCCTCCTCTTCAGGGCCTCCCTCACCGCGTCCGGGTCTCGGCGTATGAGTTCGATGCTGAGCATTGGAGTGTTATTTCCCTTTCAGCTGGGGGAACAGGATGACCTCCCGAATGGATGTCTGGCCGGTAAGCAGCATGACCAGCCGGTCGATGCCCATCCCCAGGCCCCCGGTGGGGGGCATGCCGTACTCCAGGGCCAGGAGAAAGTCCTCGTCCAGGCGGTCCACCTCCTCCCCCAGCTCGGCTCGCAGGGCTTCCTGCTCCATGAACCGTCTCCGCTGCTCGTCGGGGTCGTTGAGCTCGGTGAAGGAGTTGGCTATCTCCATTCCTCCGGCAAAGGCCTCAAACCGCTCCACCAGGGAGGGGTCATTGGGCTTCTGCTTCGCCAGGGGAGACATCTCCAGGGGATAGTCTATGAGGAAGGTGGGCTGCATTAGCTGGGGCTCTACCGTGGCTGATACCAGCTTATCGATGAGCCTTCCCCGGCTGTTGCGCTCCTCTACGGAGATTCCAAGGGTTCTCATCCTCTCCGCCAGGGCGGCGGCGTCCGGGAAGTCCTGGAAGTCGATGCCGGTGCAACGCTGGACCTCCTCCCTCAGGGAGACCCTTCTCCAGGGAGGCGTGAAGTCGATGGTGGTCTCGCCGAAGGAGACCTGGCAGGTGCCCAGCACCTCCTGGGCTATGGTAGAGACCATCTGCTCCACCATGGCCATCACGTCGTTGTAGTCGGCGTATGCCTCGTAGCTCTCCAGGAGGGTGAACTCCGGGTTGTGGTCCAGGTCAATGCCCTCGTTGCGGAACACCCGGCCTATCTCGTAGACCTGCTCCAGCCCTCCTATGATGAGACGCTTCAGATACAGCTCTGTGGCGATGCGAAGGTACAGGTCCAGATTCAGGGCGTTATGGTGGGTGGTGAAGGGCGCTGCCGCGGCGCCGGCGGCCACCGGCACCAGCACGGGCGTCTCCACCTCTATGAAGCCCCGGGAGTCCAGGAAGCGCCGCATGGCCCCGATGATCCGGCTTCGTAGCTGGAAGTTGTGTCTGGCATCCTTGTTGGCAATGAGGTCCAGATACCGCTGCCTGTACCGAGTCTCCACCTCTGTCAGGCCGTGCCACTTCTCCGGGAGGGGGCGCAGGGCCTTGGCCAGGAAGGTGAGGTCATGGGCCTCCAGGGTTATCTCTCCGGTACGGGTGAGGAACAGGGGCCCTTGGGACCCCAGGAAGTCGCCCATGTCCAGGTCCCGGACCAGGTCATACCCTTGCCCCAGGGTGTCTCTTCTCAGGTGTATCTGAATCCGGCCTGAGCCGTCCTGGAGCACCAGGAAGGTGGCCCTGCCCATGCTGCGCACCGCCATGACACGCCCCGCCAGGGACATCGGCTCGGTGCGGGTTGCAGCTCCTCCCTTAGCCTCCTCTACCCGAAAAGCCGCTACCGCCTCCCCAATGGTATGGGTGCGGCGGTAGCGGTGGGGGAAGGGTTCTATGCCCCTGCTCCTGAGCCTTCGGAACTTCTCCCTCCGACTTTGGAGCAGGTCTCCACCTTTTTCGACCATAGTGGTGTGCAGTGCCCGCTCTGGCAGCTAGCTGATACTCAATACGGTGAGGGTGACTGTGCCAGCAGGGGTTTTGACCTGGACCTCCTCTCCCACCTTCTTTTGGAGGAGAGCCTTGCCCACGGGGGACTCGTTGGAGATGCGCCCCTCCAGGGGGTCCGCCTCGGCGCTGCCCACTATGGTGTACTCTTCCCCACCGCCCCTCTGATTCACAACAGCAACGTGGGAGCCCAGCTGAACCCTGTCGGAGCGGGCGACATCCTCCCCAATGATGATGACGTTGGCGATGATCCTCTCCAGGGTGAGGATGCGCCCCTCGACGAAGGACTGCTCGTTCTTGGCATCGTCGTACTCAGCGTTGTCCACCGTGCCGCCGATCTCCTTGGCTATCTGAATACGCGCCGCCACCTGCTGACGGCGGACGGTATGGAGATGCTCCAGCTCCGCCTCCAGCTTGCTGAGCCCTTCCTTTGTGAGATAGCTGCCTCTTTGCCTCACAACGCCCTCCCAACGCAAAAAAACTGAGAGGTGGCTCTTCCTTTCAGCATCCCTCAGCTAGAGCCAATTCTATACGTCGACCGAGGGGTTGTAAAGGGGTGTGTCCATTGTAGAATAGGGGGACAGGCGGATGCCTTGAAGCTGAGAGCCGTTGAGAGCACACTACTACCGGGGAGGTGAATATGGCCAAGGTCACCCAGAGGTGTGCCGAGAGCCCGGACAGGCCGGTCTTTATCTGCGACTTCTCTCCGCCCAGGGGGGGAGACCCGGCCCTTCTGGACGGGGCGAAATCCCTGGATGCCGACTTTCTCTGTGTTGCCTACAGCCCAGGAAAGGCGGTCCGGGTTGACTCGGCCATGGCTGCCCATGTGCTGAGGCGGCAGATGGGCAAGGAGGTGGTCTTCACCCAGGCCACCCGGGACATGAACAGGCTGGCCATCCAGAGCCACCTGCTGGGGGCGAGTCTGCTGGGGCTGGAGAACGTCATCGTAATAGGGGGAGACCCCTTCACCGAGAGGGACCTCGCCACGGTCAAGGAGGTCAACGACTTCACGTCTACGGAGCTGATAGCGGCGATAAAGTCCATGAACCAGGGGCGGGATTTCCGGGGATTGAAGCTCCGGTCTCCCACGGATTTCTGCGTGGGGGCCACCGTGGACCTGGGCAGGGAGGTCGATAGAGAGGCGCGGCTGGCCCACAGGAAGGTCTCCGCCGGTGCTGATTTCCTGGTCACCCAGCCCGTGTACAGCCTCGACCAGGTGGAGGGGTTCCGGGAGAGGTATGAGTCCGTGGCCGGAGAGGGGCTTCTACCACCCACTTTCTTTGGGCTACAGGTGCTGGAGGTGAACGGCCTCACCTTCGGAGACGTCCCAGAGAGGTTCAGGGTAGACCTGGACAAGGGCCGAACCGGGACAGACATAGCTATCGAGATGCTCCACGACTTCGTAGCGGGGGGAGTGAGAAACATCTACCTGATCTCTCCCATCTTGCGGGGTGGCCGCAGGGACTACAAAGCCGCCCAGAGGGTGCTGGAGGCCTCCAGGGGGTTGTAGGGGACAGGCGTTGCGAACCGGTTAAATACCCCCCTGTCCTGAGAGAGGGTAAGCTGATACAATCGAGAGAAACCGTGGGGAGGTGGTTCTCATGCGTCCAAAGCTCCTGTTGCTGCTTGTCATTGGCTCAGCCACTATTCTAGCGGCCTGCGCGCCAGAAGCAACTCCCCCACCCACGGCTTCGGCCACGGCCCAAGCTACCTCTGCGACCCTCACGCCCACTGCGTCCCTGACACCCCTCGTCTCTCCGGTGTCGGAGAACTTCCGCTTCCTCATCAGCGACGAGGAGAACGTCATTGGGGAGTTCGGGAGTTTGAACGTGACCATAGACCAGATAGGGATATTGGGTGGAGAGTCCGGAGGGTGGGTGAAGCTGAAGCCTCTGACCCCCCAGGTGAACCTCAAGGAGCTTCAGGGCGAAGATGCTCAGGCGATATGGAGCGGTACCCTGGATGAGGGACACTACACCAAGGTCTTCGTCTTTATCAGCGAGGTTAGGGGTGTGCTTCTTACCGGAGAGACCGTGGAGGTCAAACTCCCCAGCCAGAAGCTCCAGATAAACCAGTCCTTCGACATCACCCCTGATTCTGGGGTGAGCTTTGTATATGACCTCACCGTTGTCGCTGCCGGAAATGAAAAAAGCGGGATCAAGTACATCCTCAAGCCCCAGGTAGGGGGGAGCGGCGCGGGTCGGCCCTACGCCGAGGTGAAGCCGAAGGGGGAGAAAACGCCCAGGCAGCATATGGGCCTGTTTGTTGAAGGTCGGATGATCCCCGATGAGAACGTTACCGTGAGGGTCACCCGGGAACGGGCCGCGGTACAGGGCGCCACGGTTACCGTCAACGGTGAAGTGGTGGGGAGTACCAACCAGGAGGGAGTCCTGTCCTTCCGGGTTCCCCAGGCAGAGAAGTGGGAGATAGAGGCCAGGGCTATCCTGGACGGCGATAGCGTAGAAGGGGAAATCGAGTTCGACTCCGTTGTGGAGGAGGAGACGCCTGAGACCCCGGATCCCTCGGCAACTCCGGCCTAGTGTTCTGTCTCCGAAAAAGGAGCCTGATTGTCATTGCGAGGAGGTGATAGCCGACGAAGCAATCTGGAGGAGGGGTGGCCCCACCGCCAGATTGCCACGGCCCTCCTTCGTCGGGCCTCGCAATGTTCTCACTCCGGGGTGGCGAAGGGTCATCCCCCGCCTTTGGTCCCCACAAGGACGACCCAGTCCCCCTCCCGGCTCATCTGAAGGGGAGTGCAGCCGAGTTCTTCCAGGCGTCTCTCCACCTCGGATGCCCTCTCTGCCATTATGCCGGAGACCACCAACTTACCGTTGGGAACCAACTGGGCTATCAACGCTGGTGCCAGGTCTAAAACGACCCTGGTGTACAGGTTGGCCACCACCAGGTTAAAGCTACCCAGGTCACCCTCGTCAGGGGAGAGCTTGTAGTGTTCCACCTTGACGATGCGCTGAAGGCCGTTGGCCTTGATGTTGGCGCGAGCGGTCTTTATAGCTACAGGGTCCATGTCCAGGGCCAGGACGTGGTCGGCACCCAGCCTGGCCGCGGCCATGGCCAGGATTCCAGAGCCCGTGCCTACGTCCATAACCCGCGCACCAGGGGTCACCAGCTTGTCCATCTCAGATAGGCACATCCGAGTGGTGGGATGATGGCCCGTGCCAAAGGCCATACCCGGGTCCATTCCGATGACCACCTCGCCGGGCTTGGCCGTGTACTCCCTCCACGAGGGACAGACCACGATCCGCCCCACGTGCAGCACAGAGAAGTGGCTCTTCCACGACTCCATCCACTCCCCTTCTTCCAGGACCCGCTCCTCCAGGGGAGACAGGGAGCAGAGGCGTGAGATTAGCGCCACGGCTACTCTTATCTGCTCTTTGCGAGACGCTGTAGCCGAGTTTATCGGCAGGTAGGAGCGGAGGATGGCCATGGGATAATCTCCCTCCCCTTCGTCGTCCTCGGCATCGGGTCCGCCCACCTGCTCCACCGCCACTCCGCCGTAGCCGTATCGCTGGAAGATCACCGAGAGGGGTTCCACGTACTCTGACGGGGCCTTAAGGCTGAGCTCTAGCCATTTCATACCGTTTCAATCGCCTCCGTCGCGACCACCAGGGCTCGCAGCTTTAGCAGGGTGTTGAAAAACCCTCTCGACCATCCCCCTGTCCCCCTTCCTGGCCAGGAAGGGGGAAGAATTTGAATCTGGGGGACACCCCCAGACCCCCGTCAAAGGGGCTTCGCCCCTCTGCACTCTCCATTTTTCCGCAGCCTGCTAGCTATCCAGTCCCAGGGTGTCTTTGATCTTGCCCAACCAGCCCTTGTCTTCCTTGGAGCCGTTGCTCAGGGTCTGGGCCAGCTCCTCAAGGAGCCTGCGCTGATTCTCGTCCAGGGACCGGGGTGTGACCACGTTCACCACTACCAGGTGGTCTCCTCGCTTGCCCTTGACGGCATAGGGAACGCCTCTCCCTTTGATGCGGAACACTGTGCCTGCCTGGGTGCCCTCGGGGACCCGCAGGGTTTCCGGCCCATCCAGGGTGGGCACCTCCATCTCGTCTCCCAGAGCCGCTTGGGCGAAGTTTATGGGCAGCTCGTACAGGATTTCGTGATCCCTGCGTTGGAAGATTTCATGGGGTTGCACTCGAAGACCGATGTACAGGTCGCCCGGGGGGCCACCGTGACTCCCCGAATCCCCCTCACCGACGAGACGGACCTGATTTCCCTCCTCAACTCCAGGGGGGATGTTCACCCTTATCTTGCGGCCTCGCCGTTCCCGCCCCGAGCCGCTGCACTGAGAGCATGGGTTGGTTATGATCTTCCCCTCGCCGTTGCACTGAGGGCATGGGCCAATCTGGGCAAACTGGCCGAAGGCGCTGCGTTGCACCCTGCGGACCTGACCTGAGCCCCTACAGTGGGTGCACTGGACAGGAGAGTGGCCCGGCTCTGCGGCCTTGCCTCCGCAGCGACCGCAGGGCTCCACCCGTCTCACCTCGATCTCCCTCTCCACTCCAAACACCGCCTCTTCAAAGGACAGAGTGATAGCGGTCTGGATATCGCCTCCAACCTGGGGTGCCCTGCGGGTGCTGGTGGCGAACCCCCCGAAGAAGGTGTCGAAGATGTCCCCGAAGCCGCCAAAGGGGTCGTGGCCCTCAAAGCCGCGGCCGGCCCCGCCTCCTGCTCCCACTCCCACGCGACCGAAGCGGTCGTACTCGGCCCGTTTCTGGGGATCGCTGAGTACCTGGTATGCCTCGTTGACCTCCTTGAACTTATCCTGGGCTCCGGGGTCACTGTTCCTGTCGGGATGGTACTCAAGGGCCAGACGGCGGAACTTCGTCCTTATCTCCTCCGGGGATGCGCCCCGGGGAACGTCCAGCACCTCGTAGTAATCTCTATGGTTGGTCATGGTTTGGAATCTTCCGAGCGATACACCAATCTACATTATATTCCACGCCGTGGCTATGGCACAACCACAGGTTTGCCCTGGTCGGGAACGGCGGTTGGTGGTAATATCCTTAACACACACATCGGACGGAGGAGTGAAACCATGCCTGGTCCCCTGGATGGAGTTGTGGTGCTGGACCTGACCCACGTTCTGGCCGGCCCCTTTGCCTCCATGGTGCTGGCGGACCTGGGCGCCCAGGTCATCAAGATCGAGCAGCCCGGCATCGGGGACAGGTCTCGGGCCAGCGGCCCTTTCATAGATGGTGAAAGCTCCTACTTCATGAGCATCAACCGGGGCAAGCTGGGTATGACCCTGGACCTGTCCAAGGCCAGGGGCAAGGAAATCCTCCTCCAGATGGTGGAGAGGGCGGACGTGGTTCTGGAGAACCTGGCGCCGGGCGCTATGAAGAGGCTGGGCCTGGACTACCCCGTCCTCAAGGAGCGCAACCCCCGGATCATCTACGCCGCCATTTCAGGCTTCGGCCAGGATGGGCCTTATGCGGGGAAGCCCGCCCTGGACGTGATTATCCAGGGCATGGGAGGGGTCCTGAGCATCACCGGCGAGCCGGGAGGCCCCCCCATTCGTCCCGGCGTCTCCCAGGGGGACATCACCGCCGGCCTCTTCGCCCTCATTGGCACCCTGGCGGCCCTCCATGAGAGAGCGCGCAGCGGACTGGGGCAGATGGTGGACATAGGTATGCTGGACTGCCAGGTGGCCATCCTGGAGAACGCCTTTACCCGCTACTTCGCCACGGGGGAGGTGCCCCAGCCCCTGGGAACCAGGCACCCTGTCACTGCTCCATTTCAGGCTTTTCAGACCAGGGATGGTTACATCACCGTCGCCCTGGCCGACGGCCGTAGAGACCAGTGGCCCCTCTTCTGCTCTGCCATAGAGCGGGTCGACCTGATAGACGACCCCCGTTTTAAGGATGGCTGGGTCAGGAGCCAGAGCTACCAGGAGCTGGAGCCTATTCTAACCGAGGCCATGAGGAAGAAGACGAGCCAGGAGTGGCTGGCGGAGATGGAGGCCCTGGGCATACCCTGCGGCCCGGTGAACACCATCGACCAGGTGGCCCGGGACCCCCAGGTGCTGCACCGGGGGATGATCAGGGACTTGCCTCACCCACGCCTGGGAAAGGTGAAGTCGGTGTGGACGCCCGTGAAGCTCTCCCGCACCCCCGTGGGCGCCGACACCCCGGCCCCCGACCTGGGGGAGCACACCGCCAGGGTGCTGAGGGAGTTCTCGAATCTTGGGGAGGAGGAGCTGAGGTCTCTACGGGAAGAGGGAGTCGTGTAGGGACTCGCCACCATCATGCTGTCAGCGGTGGTGAGGGTGATGCCTCCGGCTCCACGCGACTTATCCCCTCCACGCGGTCAAAGTCCGTGTCGTAGCTGTAGATTTCGGTCAGGCCTTGGCGCTCCATCAGCGCGGCGTTGTAGGCGTCAGCAAAGCCAATTCTGTTGTTGCAGTACAGGTCAAATGCCCTGGAATAAAGAGACTTCTGCGGAAGTCTGAGGCCACGCAAAGCGATGATGGGTTCGATAAGCTGGCGAATGCGGTCCCGCGAGAAGCCATACTGCCTCCGCGATTGCAGATTGAACACCGTCTCGGCTATCACGATGTTTGATGTCGCCACCACCTCTTCACTACGCTCCACTCGCAGGAGCAGGTCGAAGGAAGCGCGGGCTTTTGTCTCATCGTCCCTCGTCAGGTATCGGAGGAGAATATTGGTGTCGAGGAAGCGGGGCATCTAGGCCTCCGTGCCCGCTTCCTCACCCCATTCCTCCTCTACCTCCTGCCGCATCTTGCGAAAATCTTCTGGCCTGGCCTTTGGGATTACAGCGCCGTAGCCAGCCAGAAGGCGGGAGTGTACGGGTCGCAGCCTGACCTCACCGTCCAACAGCTCAAAGGCCACCCTGTCCTTGGGCTTGATGTTCAACGCCTTCCTGATCTCGCCTGGGATAGTCACCTGCCCCTTTGAGGTTACCGTTGTGGTTTGCCCTTCCATGATTATATCTCCCTGGTAATACCGCACTCATATGTAATACTACCATGTCCGTCCATTACCTGCAACTGCGACAGACCGCGCCTAAGCAGTGAACATACAGTCCACGGTGGCGGGGGTGTGACGAGAAATCCTCTGGTGTCAGAAGAGCTTCTAAGTCACACCATGGCAGCGCTTGTATTTTTTCCCGCTCCCGCATGGGCATGGTTGATTTCTACCAACTTTGGTCATTGTGGGCTGATTGCTCTGAGAGGCCTTGCCGGTGAAATCTATGCGCTCAACTGATGGCGTCCTAAACGAAAATACTGTTTGGTCGTTCAGATTGGTAACTGCAAAATCACCTCTTCCAATCACATCCATACCGACCAAGATTTCTGGAGCTCCTGAAAGTATCCCCTTCGACACTATCAGTGATGGGATATATACAAAGTTCGGGAGGAACAAGCCTACCAAGAATGTCTCTGTAGTGTGGTGTCCCTGCGGAGTATGTACTTCTACGATACCAGTAGGTTGTAGTTGACACTCATCAACGACAGTCTGTGTAATAACCGAATTAGTAGCGCCAGTATCCCAGACGGCTGTATATTCCCTTGCGGAATCCGACGGGATATGTACTGCAGGGTCAAAGGCTGACGAAATCCTTACTTTGCTCTCTAGGACATTGGATTTGCCATTGTATCCAGTAGTAAAGGACTTGACCAGCACGAGCGGAGATACCACAGAGAGTGCCTCTTATTGAATCAAGACGCGGGACTGAAACACTTGTGGTTTGGATTCCTCTGGTGTCGCACATCTCTGAACAAGAAATGACCCAAGCGGGTGTGTCCTCTTTGTCTCCTCAACTGCAGCCAGTTCGGAATCAAAAACACCGATAATCTCCTGTCCCTTAATCACCAAGACTTTACCATTGTACTCTTCGGCTAACACCCGCTGGTTTGCCCGATAGTACTCGTACTCTTTTTCTAGATCAGACATATCCTTCACCCCCGCAATCTAAATTGTACCACATAATGCCCTGCTTGATATTGACAATGCTTGAGGGCGTGACGAGTGAACCTTATCGGCTTTCGCGTTCCCTCGGTCACTTATAGCACCACCATCCCATCCCCGAAGCTGAAGAGGCGGTAGCCCTCGCGTATGGCCTCATGGTAGGCTTGCATAACCAGGTCGCGCCCGGCAAAGGCGCACACCAGCATCAGGAGCGTTGAGCGGGGCAGGTGGAAGTTGGTGATGAGGCCATCCACCAGGCGAAAGGGGTGGCCCGGCAGGATGAACAGGTCCGCCCATCCGGAGCAGGGGGCCAGGGGAGCATCGCCCTTTTCTTGAGCGAGGAGGGCGGCGTGCTCCAGCACCCGCACGGCGGTGGTTCCCACGCACACTACGCGTCTGCCCTCTGTACGGGCCAGGTTTATCTCCCGGGCCGCATCCTCTCCAGCTCGAAGCGCTCGGAGTGGAGCTTGTGCTGCTCCGGCTCCTCAGACTTCACAGGCCGGAAGGTGTCCAGGCCCACGTGCAGGGTCACGGAGGCGAACCGGACGCCCCTCTGGCGGAGGCTCTCCAGCAGCTCCGGGGTGAAGTGCAGGCCCGCGGTGGGGGCGGCGGCGCTGCCCTCCGCCCTGGCGTACACGGTCTGGTAGCGCTCCCGGTCGGCCAGAGGGGTGTGGATGTAGGGGGGCAGGGGCACCTCGCCGGCGCGCTGGATGACCCCCTCGTCGGAGAGAGAGACCAGTCGGGTCCCTTCGCCGGTATCCTCCGTGACCTCTCCCACGGCTCCATCCACCACGAACCGTGCTCCCCGCCCCATGCGTCGCCCCGGCTTTACCAGGGCCTCCCACAGCCCGGCGTCCCGGCGGTGCAGCAGGAGAACCTCCACCGCGCCTCCGGTGTCCAGCTTCCGGCCCCTGAGGCGGGCGGGAATGACGCGGCTGTCGTTGAGCACCAGCAAGTCGCCCTCCTGGAGGTAATCGCCGACCTGGTAGAAGCGGCGATGTGCCAGGTCGCCGGTGGAGCGGTTCACCACCAGGAGGCGGGAGTGGTCCCGGGGCTCCACGGGGGTCTGGGCGATGAGGTGCCGGGGCAGAGGGTAGTCGAAGTCGCTGGTGCGCATGGCTCTAACAGGGTCTGAAATACTCTTTCGACCATCCCCCTGGCCCCCTTCCTGTCCAGGAAGGGCGAGCCCTGCACCCACACTCAACTGTCGCTGTCCTGGTCTGACCATGTTCTACGGTTCGTGAGATGTGGGTCTGGGCTACGCCCAGTCTGAGGGACACCCTCAGACTCCCGGCAGAGGGGCGAAGCCCCTCTGCACTCCCCGTTTTTCCGCAGCCTGCTAGCTCTGGAGTAGGTACAGGGACACTCTCGGAAGGAGGGTCAACCCCGGGCTGGCAAGAAGGGGCCAGGAGCGGCCGGGTTCAGGAGCCAGCCTTGTGTTGTGCCGCCTTGAGGGTGTTGGACAGGAGCATGGCGATGGTCATGGGCCCCACTCCTCCGGGAACGGGCGTGATGGCCGCGGCCTTCTTCGAGACGGCCTCGAAGTCCACGTCGCCCTCCAGGTGATAGCCTTGCTTCTTGGTGGGGTCATTCACCGCGTTGATGCCCACGTCTATCACCACAACCCCCTCCTTCACCATGTCGGTAATCTGGGCCAGGTTTTTTGTCCCGGTGTGGCATATGGTAACGGTGGCGTTGGCCCCGGGGTTCTTCTGCATCAGGAGAATGGAGATGGGCTTACCGACGATGTTGCTGCGCCCGCAAACCACGACGTTTTTCCCTTCGGGGCTGTAGCCGTACCGCAGAAGGAGCTGCTGGGCACCCGCGGGGGTGCAGGGGATGAAGGTGGGAGCTCCCTCCACCAGATGGCCCACGTTCACCGGGTGCAGCCCATCGACGTCCTTGGCTGGGTCGAGGGCGAAGATGGCGCGGCGTTCGTCTATCTGGGGCGGCAGGGGAAGCTGCACCAGTATCCCGTGGAAGCGGTCATCGTGGTTGAGTTTGCCGATTAGCTTCAAGACCTCTTCCTGAGAGGCGGCCTGGGGCATTTTGAAGGTCTCGCTGAACATCCCCACCTCTTGGCAGGCGCGTCCCTTGTTGCGCACGTATACGGCTGAGGCGGGATTGTCTCCCACCAGCACCACTGCCAGGCCAGGGGTGAGGCCATGCTTGGCTTGTAGCTCTTTCACTCCCTCGGCCACTTCGTTGCGGATATCCTGGGCGATCTTGGTGCCGTCGATGATCTGCGCGCTCACATTTCACCTCTAGTGCTAGAAATCACAAGGCATTATAGCACAGGCTTGATGTCCACAACAACGCCCTGGTGGACATATCCCGTGGCGCGAGAATATAATGGGGCATCCCGGCAGGACCGGAATGGGTTCTCTCTAAGGCTGCGGAAAAATGGGGAGTGCAGAGGGGCAAAGCCCCTTTGGCGGGGGTCTGGGGGTGTCCCCCAGACTGGGCTTGGCCCAGACCCACACCTCACGAACCGTAGAACATGGTCAGACCAGGGCAGCGACAGTTGAGTGTGGGTGCAGGGCTCGCCCTGCCTGGCCAGAAGGGGGCCAGGGGGATGGTCGAAAGGGTATTTAGCACTCTTCTATAAGACCCTGGGAGTCAGATTCCCGGAGGTTTATGCATGTTGACCACCGGGGTGGACATAGTAGAGATCTCGCGGATTGGGGACATGGTGGAACGCTGGGGGCAGCGGTTCCTCGACCGAGTATACACTCCGGGGGAGCAGGCCTTCAGCCGGGGGCGCATACCCCAGCTGGCAGCCAGGTTTGCCGCCAAGGAGGCCGTTATGAAGGCCCTGGGCACCGGCATTCGGGGTGTGGGATGGCGAGAGGTGGAGGTCATCCGAAGAAGGGGTCGGCCTCCAGAGGTGGCCCTTCACGGCCGGGCCATCTCTCGAGCTACGGGCATGGGGGTATCCCAGGTGGCCATCAGCCTATCCCACTCCAGGGATTACGCCATAGCCTCTGTTGTGATGAGCATAGATGAAAATAGTCACCACTGAGGAGATGCGCTGGCTGGAGGAGCGGTGTGCCCAGGAGGGGATCTCCAACGACGCTCTGATGGAGAAGGCGGGACTGGCTGTGGCCCAGAAAACCCGGGAGTTCCTGGGCGATGTCCGGGGTGTGCCCCTCCTGGTCCTGGTGGGCCCTGGCAATAACGGTGGCGATGGGCTGGTGGCCGCCCGTCACCTCAGCGATTGGGGCGCGGAGGTGGCCGTTTACCTCTCTCTTCCACGGAAAGAGGATGACCCCAAGTACAAGCTGCTGGAGAGCCGCGATATCGCCACTTACAGGGCGGCGGAGGATGGGGATTTCTCTGCGCTGAGGGGCCTGCTTGCCAGCAGCCGGTTGGTCATAGACGCCATCCTGGGTACGGGGAGAGGGCGACCTCTGGAGGGGGCGCTGGCAGGGATTCTCTCCCACCTGGCCGACGCCAGGGCTCGTCGATCCCAGCTGAGGCTTCTGGCCCTGGACCTGCCCACGGGGCTCGACGCTGATACGGGGGAGGTGGACCCCCTCTGCCCCACCGCGGACGTGACGGTAACCCTGGGATATCCTAAAGTGGGGCTTTTCGCGTTCCCGGGGGGCACTCATGTGGGGCGACTGGAGGTGGTGGACATCGGTATACCTCCACACCTGGCAAGGGACGTGCCCCAAGAGCTTATCACCCCGGATTGGGTAAGGCAGACCCTTCCCCAGAGACCCATGGATGCCCACAAGGGCACCTTTGGACGGGTGCTGGTGATGGCGGGATCGATTAGCTACATAGGGGCGGCATATCTGGCCTGCGAGGGAGCGGCCAGAGTTGGCGCTGGGCTGGTAACCCTGGCCGCTCCCCGAAGCCTGATACCCATTCTTGCCAGCAAGCTCATCGAGACAACCTACCTGCTTCTGCCTGAGGAGGAAGGCATCCTATCTCCCGCGGCCTCAGAGGTGTTCCTCTCGGAAGCGCCCGGCTATCAGGCCCTGCTGGTGGGCTGTGGCCTGGGTCAGAGACCTGAGGTAGCCGGGCTCCTGGGGCAAGCTCTCCTGTCGGCCCGTCGCCCTGAAATACCCGTGGTGCTGGATGCCGACGCCTTGAACCTCATGTCCCAAATCCCTGAGTGGTGGCTGCGACTGAGGGGAGAGGCTGTCCTTACACCTCACCCCGGAGAGATGTCCCGGCTCACGGGGCAGAGCACGGTGGAGATTCAGAGGAGCCGTCTGAGCATCGCCAGGGAGAAGGCAGCGCAGTGGAACAAGGTGGTGGCGTTGAAAGGAGCGTATACGGTGGTGAGCTCCCCGGGAGGCCAGGCGCGAATAAGCCCCTTCGCAAATCCGGGTCTCGCCTCCGGGGGGACCGGGGATGTCCTGGCTGGGGCCATTGCCGGGCTTTTGTCCCAGGGTCTCTCCACCTTTGACGCCGCCTCCTGTGGAGTATACCTTCACGGCGCTGCCGGAGAGCAGGTGAGACGGGAGATGGGGGATACGGGCATGGTGGCCAGCGACCTGCTGCCGCGGCTTCCCCTGGTCATCAAGCAGCTGAGGGAGGGGACTCTCGACTGGGCTTAGCCCAGACCCGCATCTCACGAACCCTGAATTCAGCCTGATTGTGGTCGCGTCACACTATCATGATATCATTCGGGGGTGCAGGGGGCGAAGCCCCCGCCGGGGGTCTGGGGGTGTCCCCCAGATTCAAATCCTCCCCCCTTCCTGGCCAGGAAGGGGGCTAGGGGGATGGTCGAAGGGGTTTTCAACGCCCTGCCAGTTGATGCGTAGATGTGACTTCGGTATAATCTTCTTGGAGATGACCTATGCTGTTGGCAATAGATATCGGTAACACCAATGTGACCATGGGGGTCTTTCGGGAGGAGGAGCTTCTAGCCACGTGGCGTCTGGCGACGGACACCCGCAAGATGCCCGATGAGTACGCCCTGCTCATCCGAAGCCTGCTCCCCCTCAAGGGAGTGGCCTCTCAGGACATAGACAGTATAGCCCTGTGCAGCGTGGTGCCGCCGTTGACCCAGGCCTTCGAGGAGATGAGCCGCGTCTATTTCGGCATTGATCCCCTGGTGGTGGGGACAGGTATTCGAACTGGAGTACGCATCCTCTACGACAACCCTCGGGACGTGGGGGCCGACCGCGTGGTGGATGCCGTCGCCGCGTACCAACTCTACGGCGGCCCGGTCATCGTGGTGGACTTCGGCACAGCCACGGTTTTCGATGCCGTCTCCCGGGAGGGAGACTACCTGGGGGGCGCCATCGCCCTGGGGATTAACCTCTCCGCGGAGGTGCTCTTCGAGCGCACATCTCAGCTGCGGCGCATCGAGATGGCCTCCCCCAAGGTGGCCATAGGTCGCAACACGCCGGCCAGCATCCAATCGGGCATCATCTTCGGGCACGTCGGCATGGTCGAGGCCATGGTGCGCCGATTCAAGGCGGAGCTGGGGGAGGATGCCAGGGTTGTGGCCACTGGCGGCCTGGCACCCTTGATCTTCAAAGAGACCCCCATTTTCGATGCGGTGAACCTGGACCTCACCCTTGTCGGCCTCCGTCTCATCTACGAGATCAACGCCAGAGCCAAGGCCACCCAGGCTGGAGAGGAGCATGCCTAGCCCTCTTTCAGGTAGCAGCGTTATCCTGGGGGTGACAGGCAGCATCGCCTGCTACAAGGCCGCCGACCTGGCCAGCAAGCTAACCCAGGAAGGCGCTCATGTGGACGTGATCCTGACCCAGGGTGCCAGCAACTTCATCACCCCGCTGACCTTCCGGAGCCTGACCCACAGACCCGTGGTTGGCGACCTGTTCGATCCCCAGTCGGAGCTGGCGGTGGAGCACGTGGCCCTGGCCCAAAGGGCAGACATCATCATCGTGGCCCCCGCTACGGCCCACGTCCTGGCGAAGCTGGCCCACGGCATGGCCGACGATGCCCTCACCGCCACAATCCTGGCCTCCTCCGCCCCCCTGGCCGTTGCACCGGCCATGGACGGCCACATGTACACCAATCCCGCCACTCAGGAGAACCTGAGCAAGCTTCGGGAAAGGGGGGTGACCATCATAGGGCCGGCGGAGGGATACCTGGCTTCAGGTCTCAGAGGAATCGGACGCCTGGTGGAGGTGCCCCAGATAGTGGAGAGCCTCTGCGCTATTCTGGGTCGCCGGGGAGACCTGGCGGGCAAATCGGTGGTGGTCAGCGCTGGAGGCACCGCGGAGCCTATAGACCCCGTGAGGGTGATAACCAACCGCTCATCGGGGAAGATGGGGTACGCCGTGGCTCAGGCGGCCCGGGACAGGGGAGCCAGAGTGACCATGGTTACCGCTCCCACGTCCCTTCCGGACCCCGTGGGTGTGGAGACGGTTCACGTCGGGACCGCCCTGGAGATGAGGGATGCCATCTTCAGGGCGTGCGAGGATGGGGACGTGCTCATCATGGCCGCGGCGGTGGCCGACTACAGGCCGGTTAGCGTCGCAGAGCAGAAGATAAAGAAGGGCGGGGAGCGCTGGAGCATCGAGCTTATCAAGAACCCCGACATTCTGGCGGAGGCCCCCGGCCGGGTGCTGAAGGTGGGGTTTGCCGCGGAGAGCCAGGACCTTCTGGAAAACGCCCGGACGAAGCTGGTGGCCAAGGGCGTCGCCCTCATGGTGGCCAACGACATCACCGCCCCGGACAGCGGCTTTGCCGTGGACACCAATAAGGTGTACCTGGTGGACAGAGAGCGCGGGGTTGAAGAGCTGCCTCTGCTCAGCAAGTACGAGGTGGGCCACCGCATCCTGGACCGGGTGGTGGAGCTGCTGTCCGCCTCCGCCCTTTCTTGACACCCCGTAGCCCCCGACTTACTCTTAGAGCGTGTTTTCAAAGATGATTGAAGGAGTCGAGGGGGCCACCCCCTCTCTGACTCTCCCCCGTTGCACGAGGGAGAGATATCCCTTCCCCCGTGAGCGGGGGAAGGTTAGGATGGGGGGCCTTCAGTGGCTTTGAAAACACCCTCGTAGCTCTGAGGGCCCGTAGCTCAGTGGTAGAGCGGTCGGCTCATAACCGATTGGTCGCAGGTTCGATACCTGCCGGGCCCACCATATGTGAGAATGGCAAGAAGTTTGCCGAAGTCTCACAGCTTCCCCCGTGCCCTATCTAGCGAGAGGAGGAATTTGAGTGCTTGATACCCGCATAGACCCTTCCGAGGTACAATACATGGGCATGCCCGGTATGTCCGAGCAAAGCCTCCTGGCTGTCGATGTTATCGTGAACAGCGAGTTGCCCCCACGGAGAGCTTCACTCGTCACTAATAGGCAGGGATTGTATCTGTTTTTGTTCTGGGACTGGAACAATGTGCCGTTGACCGTAGTCCATTCGGGTTTCAGTAGCGGTTATCCAGGGCAAGGCCCCAGAAGCTTCTCCCAAGCCCTGTGCATGCTGTGGGATAGGGGTATCACCACAAACCTAGTAATTGCAAACAAGACTATCTTCGACGCGATCGAGCACCGCCGCCTCACAGAGGATTTAGTCGACTGGCTGAGGAACACCGACGACAGACCGTTGACATGGCCGCAGCCTGAATGGATTTATAGGGAACACGAACATCAGGTGGAGGGTCAGACCTTCTGGTGTACCTTCCACCAGCCCAAGCTTAACGCGGACTTCCTAGACGAAGAGCTATCGGCGCGATGCAGGCAAACGTTCTCGCATAACAAGGAAGCAGCCGTGACCGCAGCCTACAAAGTTGTGGAGGAGCGGCTTCGGAAGCTTCTTGACAAGCCTCTTGGCTACGGTGATCAACTGGTCAAGGACGCTCTCGACCCGGCAAGAGGAGCTTTGGTTGACAAGTCACTATCCAAGGCCGAGAAGGAAGGGATGTACCAGCTCTTCCTCGGTGCGATGAAGTTTGTCAGGAACCCTAGGAGCCACAGATTCCTTGACGAGGAAGACTATCAACTGGACATAGAATTGGTCTACCAAGCCGACCTGCTACTCAGGATTCTGTCCAAGATTAGCTGAGTTCTGGTTTCTCTACGGCGCACTCCCACTGCCCAGCCAGATTGCTTCGCTCGAAGGCTCGCTCGCAACGACGGTGGAGAGGATGTCCATGCGCTTCAACGCTGAAGCTCCGAAAGGCTAGTTGCATCCTTTCTCGTTTCTTATACCCAGTGCTAGTATGTTGCTGAAAAAGGGGAGTGCAGAGGGGCGAAGCCCCTTTGCCGGGAGTCTGAGGGTGCCCCTCAGATACGAATTCCTCCCCCTTCCTGGCCAGGAAGGGGGCAAGGGGGATGGTCGAAGGAGTTTTTCAGCACCCTGCTAGTTATTCGGGTGCCGTTACGGCCTCAGGTCCAGCACTGGCCCGTGTCCGACGGCGACCAGAGCGATATCCAGCGCCCTTATCTCCGCCTCACACTTCCGGCGTGCGTCATCGGCGGGTATTGAGCGGGGAGTGATGGTCAACGCCTCCGCGGCCCTGACTTTGCGGACGGGCGGGTCCTCACTTCCACGGACAACGAAGAGGTCGCTGCTGAAGAGCACCTTGTCCTTCGACTCGTAAGCCAGTAGTCCTTCCCACAGGTGCATCTCCGATGGGTAGCTGATGAACCGGAGCTCTCTGCGTCCAATGGACAGGCCATCACCCGGTTTGACAACTTCAACTTTGGCAGGGATTCCGAAACCGGTGAGCTGGCGGGCGGTCACTGCTGAACAGAGAGCGGTAATCCCCGGATTCAGCTTCAGGAACTCGCCCAGTGCTCCGCATTCGTCAGACTCGAAATGCGACACGAAAACGTAGGTGAGGTCGGATGGGTTGATTACGCGGGAGAGCTTTTCCACGATTCCACTGAACTGAGGCACTGAGCCGGTGTGCACCAGAGTGTTTTTCTCATCCTTTATGAGGTACTGGTTGAAAGAGAAGCCCCCTTCCGTGGCAGTATTTATCCGGTACAGGCCGGCAGCTATCTCATCTAGCTGGGTCATCGGTCACCCCTTCGCCATGTCCAAGCCGGATGTTAACGGGACAAGCTCTCATCCTCCCTGAATGGCATAGATGAGAGTCAAAGTGTCGCCATCGCTGAGCTTGCTCTCCAGCCCGTTCACCAGCTCCAGGTCATGATCGTTCAGGAAAATGACCACCCTACCGGTTAGCCGTTGGGCCTTAACGTCAAAAACGACCTGCCCAAAGCGCCGGTACCTGGCGGAGAGCCGGTTAAGGAGACCCCTGACTGTCGTGTCACCCCCGACTTCCTCATCGGGGATGGTCTCTTCGCTGGTTCCTTCGATGCCCAACGACTCGGCCAGCGATGGTAGGGCGTACAGATGCACCTTGCCCATTTCCTGCTCCTGTATCCACTCCTCCCTAGCAGGGTGCTGAATCCTTCGGCTGAAGGACGACCGTTCCCATCACCCCCTTCCTGACCAGGAAGGGGGTTGAGATCGAATCTGGGGGACACCCCCAGACCCCCGCCAGAGGGGACTTCTCCCCTCTGGCGTCCCCTTCTTCATAGGCCTGTTAGCCAGGGAGAATGGAGGACAAGTGTCTGGGGAATCTAACCTATAACACCCCTGGGTTCCAGCACTGGGATTACGAAGTCAAGCCCCAGACGTTTCAGCTCCGCTCTGGGCGGCAGCCCTGTCTCGGTCAGCTTCAACTGCGTTACGTAGGTCTTCCTCTTATCCGCCTCAAACTCTGCTCTATCCCACACCCACGTCTTGCCATACTTGTCGCTGATAGGCTCATCGAAGGCCCGTGGCGGCAGGTCGTCATCCCTGGACGGAAGGTATCCTTCCCTGAGGCTAATGCACCTGTTGAAGTAGTAGTTTCTCAACGCTATGTCATCGATGTCGGCCGGAGTCAGGTTCCATCCGCAAACGGCGTTTAGGAACTGCCGGATGGCCTCGTTTGCGGACCCCCATATCTGGGTAAAGGGCGGCATGGCGAAGTTGCAGGTTGTTGCCGCCTCCTGCAGCGCTGAGGCCAGACCTGTGCCAATACGGGCCCCATTGTGACTCGTGGCAAACTCGAGGCCCCTGCCGTGGTGCTTGTTCCGCACGTCGTATGTGGGGCACGCGCATCCATGAACCTCAAAGGCGTACCACTTGGACTTCTCCCCAAACACCTGGTAGGCACGCCGGAACCCTTCGGCCAGAGCGGCAGGTGCGCGGCCCTCTTTGTAGGCGATCTTCTTCATGAGCTCGCAGGTTGCCTCAACATTGCCCCATTCCAGGTCGATTCCTCCCAGGTCCTCCTGGGTGATGATGCCGTGCTCGTAAAGGTCCATGGCCCAGGCCACCAGTCCTCCCATCTCTTCGCCATCCATCCCCAGCTCATCCTCCAGCGCTGCGATCTCGACCATTTCCTGGAAGCCCACCATTATGTTGGCATTGAAACCGCCCATGTTGTCATGGCGGAACTCGCCGGCGAAGGCCCCCCGTTCGCTATTTGAGAAATACGGGACGAAGCACGCCGCGGCGCACCCCGGGCAGCCGTCTGTCCAGGCGTAGTTCTTCAAGTAGTGGTCCAGGTAGTTGCTCTTCTCGACGATGGGGTGATAGCCAAAGTGGTTGTTCTTGATTCCCTCGGTGGCATAGCGGAGCAGGGAGGGTGGGGACATGCTATGCCCCCAGCGGCTTTCGCCGAGCTTGCGTAGCGCCGTTTTCGGGTCCATGGCATAGGTCTTGAAAAGCTCCCAGACCTTCTCATGATCGGCGTACTGAATCTCCTTGGTTCCTTTGACGGCAATGGCTTTCAGATTCTTGGATCCCATCACCGCACCGCACCCCCACTTGGAGGCAGAGTGGACAAACTCCGTGGTGACGTTAGCGTACCTCACCATGTTCTCCCCGGCGGGTCCTATGCACAGCACGCCAAACACATGGCCCGTCTGTTTATTCAGCCGGTCTCTTATGGTGAACTCTGTCTCCTGCTTCCACTTGCCCCACAGGTCCGAGGCGTCTTGAATCTTCACCTCGTCATCGTGGATTTCCAGGTAGACCGGTCTCCTGGCCTTGCCCTTGATCAGAATGCCAGCGTTATACCCTGCTCTCATTATCTCATCGCCGACATAGCCGGAAGTGGCGCTCCTGCCGGCCCAGCCGGTCAGAGGGGAAATGAAGCTCAGGACTACTTTCGTCCCCATAACGCCCGTTAAGGGACCAACGCCGATGTGCAGGATGTTGGCCGGGTCAAGGCCGTCTGTTCCCTGGGGCACCTGCTCCCAGAGTATCTTGTTGGCCAGTCCTCTGCCACCCAGATACTTCTCGACATCCTTGGTGACGTCTATGACCCGGCTCCGCCCCGAAGTCAGGTCAACTTCTAGCATGTTGAACTTCATGTTAGCCATATCTCTTAGTCATACCTCCATCCTGGATAACCCACGCTCTCTTTGGGCAGGGGATACAATCTCTTGGAGATGAGTTCAGCCTTTTCATCGGCATGCTTGCGCATGATGTCGTGGATCTCGTTGCCCTCGCGCGCTCCGCCGCCTTTGAAGTAGAGGGCACCGCAGGGACAGACGTTGACGCACTGAGGGTTCCTGCTACCGTTGTTCTCGACATCGCACAGGTCGCAGACAAAGGGGTAGATGGATTCCGAGGAGTAAATCTTTATGATATCCGCGGAACACGCTCGCTTGCACAGAAGGCACTTCTCCCCCAGGCAGGTTTCCTCATTGACCACCATGTGCAGCGTGCTCTTGTCGAAGTAGATGGCTGGCGGATTCACCGGACAGGCCTTCTCACACTCCCTCTCTTGAGGTGGGCATTGAACGCATGTCACCTGGACCGCCTTGGGTAGAGGCAAGAGGTACTTTCGGATCAGTATTCTGGAGAGGTCTTTGTTGATCACTCCAAAATGCTCCATGGAGCAGGCCATCTCGCAGATTCCACAGCCGACACACTTCATCTCGTCAACTTCAATGAAGGCAACCCCGTCTGGGAAGGGGTAGTTGTCTCTCCCTCCCCAGCCCTCCGCCTTTTTCTCAACCGCAACCCGCTCGGTCTTCCTCCCAGCTGTGTCAAAAGACTCGTAATCGCTTTCTTCGACTTCCTTCATGCTCACTGCTCTACTTACCTCCTTTGGTATCAGCTATTCCCATCCAATGTGGGATGAAATCCAATGGTACCACTATACCATACACCCGACGCTTTTCCTACGCTTGTTTGTTACTCAACAACTCTTCTGAGCTCTATCTTGACCAGGTTGCGTCGGTCCATGCACTCAAGCTCTCTAGCCTCTTTCTCGCGCCCCCACGGACTATCTCCTCCAAACTGGAGAGCCATGATCCAGGGGTAGATATCATGGTAGAAGATCCCGCACATTCCAGCGGTATTGTGGACTGAGAGATCGAAGGTATCTCCCACCTTGTGCCCCCAGCCGCAGTTCCCCTGAATGGACTTGACCGTAGCTACCACCCGATGCCCGGGGCCATATCGCTGCTGCGTCATGCTATTCTCCTTAACTGTAACTGTTCGAGATTTCCCATACACAGCCCACGCCACTCTTCGCAGACCCGTTATCTGGCGGGAGGAGTATATCACTCCCATTTCTTCCAGGTCAACCACTACCCAGAATCGGGGTATATGGGTCGAATTCGGAATCCAGGGGTGTCGCTTCCGAGCTACAGATGGCCCCCCATGTCATTGGGGCAACGCCCCTTGTCGGCGTTATTAGCAGGGTGCTGAAAAACTCCTTCGACCATCCCCCTATCCCCCTTCCTGGCCAGGGGGGGGAATTTGAATCTGGGGGACACCCCCAAACCCCTGGCAAAGGGGCTGCGCCCCTCTGCACTCCCCCTTTTCCATCACCCTGCTAGGTCTCTAGACCAGCACCTTTTCCTTTGTCAGGCGGGCGATCTCCGCCTCGGACATGCCCAGAAGCTCGCCCAGGACGTAGCTGTTGTTCTCGCCCACGAGGGGGGCCAGCTTGTAGGAGGGCTGCGGGACACCGCTGGAGCGCCAGGGGTGTCCGACGTGCATATAGAGCGTGCCGTCATCCCTCTTTCCTATGGGTATGTAGCAGCCCCGCTCCTTCAGATGGGGGTCGTCCGCCAGTCCTGCGCCGTTCAGGTTGGGGCCTGCGGGCACTCCGGCCTTCTGCAGGATGTGCATGGCCTCGTAGTCGGTTCGCTCCATGGTCCACTGGGTGATGAGCCTGTCCAGCTCCTCCTGGTGGTGCCACCGGCTCACGGGGTCGGCGAAGCGCTCATCCTTTGCCCACTGGGGGTGGCCCGTGGCCTTGCAGAAGGCGCTCCACTCCTCCTCGTTGGTGACGGCGATGGCTATCCACTTGTCGAACCCCTGGGACTGGTAGGCGCCGTGGGGAGCCATGGCTACATCCCCGTTTTCCATGGGGCCCGCGTCCCGCCCGTTCACGGTGTAGTCCATGACCGTTTCTGGAATGGCCGCTATGACGTTATCTGCCATGGTGACCTGGATGTACTGGCCCTCTCCGGTCGCATTGCGATGGCGAAGGGCTGCCTGGGCCGCAAAGGAGATGAGCATTCCTGTGAAGTAGTCTCCCCACATGGACATCACCGTTCCCCGCTTGCCGTCCTTGTACCCGGCGAGATTGGAGATGCCGGCGAAGTTCTGGGCCTCGGCAAAGTAGGCTACGGCGTCCTTCAAGGGCCCGGTACGCCCCAGGCCCTGGGCGGATATCATGATGATGTCGGGTTTCACCTTTCGCAGCGCTTCGTAGCCCAGCCCCAGGCGATCAATGACCCCCGTTGCGAAGTTCTCTATGACTATATCGCTGATCTTCACCAGGGACCTGGTCACCTCCAAGCCCCGGGGGTCCTTCAGGTTGATGGTCACACTCTTCTTGCTGAAGTTGAGCCTGGAGAACGCGTCGCGCCCCCCCTCGGCAGGAGCCGCAGAAGACTCGAGCTTTATGACCTCGGCCCCCATCTGGGCCATCAGCAGGGTCGCGTAGGGCCCCTGGACCACTGTGGTGAAGTCTACCACTCTGACTCCGTCCAACGGCAGTTTGCTCATCATCACTCCTTTCTTTCCTCGACCAGGATGCTGTTCCCTCTCCCTGCGGCTCAGATGGCGCCGAGCTGGCGCATCTTGACCATGTCCTCCTCGGAGTACCCCAGCCTGGCGCAGATGACGTCTTTGTTGTGCTGCCCCAGGGTTGGAGCGGGGTGCTCTATGCGCCAGGGGGTGGCGGAGAAATTGTATGGGGGGCCTGGTGCTTTGAACGCGGCTATCTGTGGGTGTTCCATCTCTACGAAGGTGCCCCGCTCTATGTAGTGACGGTGGGTGAGCAGGTCCGCCATGGTGTTGACCTGGAGATATGGGACGCGGTTTTGCACCTGGAAAATCTGGTAGAGCTCCTCCCTGGTGTAGTTCTTGGACCACTCCTCCAGGAGAAGATGGCAGGCGTCCATGTTCTCGTTGCGCAGCTGGGGATTGTTGAATATCTCTGACTCCGCCCACTCTGGATTGCCCATCGCCCTCTTTATGGATGTCCAGAACTGGTTGTGGGTAAGTCCAATGGTGAAGTAGCCGTCCTTGGCTCGGACCGCCCTCCTGCCGCCCACGGGACGGCCCTCGGTCGCTAACCTGGTGGGAGTTGCTCCTTTGTTGGTATGGGAGTCAAACTCTCCCCGGGCGACGCTCAGTATGATCTCCTGCTCAGAGATGTCCACGTGCTCGCCCTGGCCGCTGTTATCTCTGGACATCAGGGCGCACATGGTGGCCGAGGCCCCCGCAATCCCGGTCATAAAGTCCGCCTGGTGGCCCGGCGCCTTCAGAGGAGGGTGGTTATCCGGGTCCTCTATGCCGCCCCCAGGGTTGGTGTAGGCTACCCCTCCCATGTGCATGGCGATCAGGTCGGTGCCCTTGTAGTCCCGATAGGGGCCGGTCTGCCCGAAGGGGGTGATGGAGGTGACGATGAGCCGGGGGTTGATGCCAGACAGAGACTTGTAGTCCAGCCCCAGCCTCTTCATCAGCTTGGGTGGGTTGCTCTCCACCAGGACGTCGGCGTCCCGGAGCAGCTCCTTGAAGAGCTTCTTTCCCAGGGGACTCTTCACGTTCAGGGTGATACCCTGCTTGTTGGTGTTCAGGTAGGCGAAGAGGAGGCTTCGCTCCGGATGGGGGTCATCCTTGGGGAAGGGGCCGTAGCTCCTGGCAGGGTCGCCCTTGTCCGGCTCCTCGACCTTGATGACCTCGGCCCCCAGGTCTGCCATGAGCTTGGTGCAGTAGGGCGCTGCGACGAAGCCCCCAAGCTCCACGATCTTTAGCCCTGAAAGCGCGGT
>JACVQK010000036.1 GCA_015661155.1 Dehalococcoidia bacterium
CTTCTTCGATGAGCCGCCCATGCCCCCATTGTACCATTCATGTCCAGTTCTGTACAATAGGAGAATGCTGAGTGCCCGTGCTATGAGGGGATACTCGCCGATTTCTATGACCGTACCCCCTATGGGGTACTCCAGGATGTACACGGGGTCACTGGCAGGCCGGGCACCGCGATTGAGGTCAGCGCTATCCTGGACGCGTCTCTCTTCCCAAGTCTGCCCGCCGCTTCTCGCCACCGTGTCCTCCCGTATCCCCAGGACACCACCCCAGAAGCCCCGGGACTCCCCCGGGTCCCTGGCAGCGATGCCCAAGTGAGCCATGCCCGTCAGGGCACCGGTGCCCCTGAAGTAGGGGTGCACGTAGTAGTGCTCCTCAGGGGTTATCTGAATCCCCAGTCCCAGGCAGGTGGCGGGGTCCAGGAAGACAGGGCCCTTCCCGTCCCACTTCTCCTTGAGCCTGACCCCCCGCTCCAGCAGGCCGTGGACATCCGCGGCGATGTCGTCGGAGGCGAGGGAGACGTAGTAGATGCCGCCTCGCCCGTTGGTGGAGGCCAGGAACCGGGCTGCGCCACTCTCGGTTTTGTTGGGTCTGGCGACCTCGTAGTGCATTTCGCCGATGGGGAACTCCAGGAGCGTGGTGCCGTCGTAGCCTGGCCGCCCCTGGGGCCAGGGCGTTCTGTGCTCATCTACGCAGAGGCCGAGGCCATCACAAAGGACGTGCCGGGCCTGCTCCAAGTCTCCTGCGACCAACCCCACATGGTGGACTCTTGTGATACTCATTGCCCCCTCCCTCGCGATATGTAGTTAGCGGCATGCTGAAAAACTCCCTCGACCATCCCCCTGGCCCCCTTCCTGGCCAGGAAGGGGGAGGAGTTTGAATCTGGGGGACACCCCCAGACCCCCGGCGGGGGCTTCGCCCCCTGCACCCCCATTTTCAGCGGCCTGTTAGGAGTATTATAGCCCTTGCCGTCAACCGGGGAACTCGAGGCCGCGGCAGCCGAAGCTGGAGTTAGAAAGCTCTCTCAGGCTCTCGCGGAGGTTTTGACTCCCGGGACCGCACGCGCCAGACCTGCGATGCCCCAAAGAGCACCAGGGCGATGACCAGGAGGATCAGGCTGGTCCGCGCGATTCCGTAGAAGAAGTCGTCGGCCACCATCCAGAGCACATCCATGCCCTTTTCCGCCGCCAGCAGCTGGGTCCCTTCCATGTCCTGGAGCACCTCAGGCCGGAGGTCGTCGACCAGGCGCTGGCTCACGGTCCCGTATACGGGGCCAAACACGGCTAAGGCGATGGCCGAGGCCATGCCCAGGGTCACGGCGACCCAGGCGAGCCTGCTCCACCAACGCCTCCCACCCAGGAAGCCGATGGCCGCCAGAAGTAGTCCCAAGAGGACGTAGACCAGGAACTGGAGGTTCCGTGCCCTGCTGAGATATGACCGGGAAAGGTCCAGTCTGGCAAGGACTTCTCCATCGCCGTCACCGGCATTCCCCACGTTCTCCCGAAAGTCCACATCGGTATAGGTCCAGCCCCCCTTCAGAGCAGCCCGGACGTCATCCAACTGTCGAAGGGTGCCCTGGCTGCGTTGAAGGTCCCTTCGCATGTCGGCGTCGGTGTACGTCCACCCCTGGCTGATGACCTCCCGCACCTTATCCAGCATCTTCAGGTTGTCCCCGCCATCTCCACCCGAAAGGGCCTGGCGGAGGTCCACCTCCGTATAGGTCAGCTGGTCGGGAATCTGACCCCCTATCATGCCCCTCACCTGGGCAGCGATATCGATGTTCAGGGAGTCGACCAACACCTGAACCTCAACTCCAGGAGGGATGCAGACGGGCATCTCGTCAGGGGAGGGAACTCCCCCCGGGAACGGCAGCTGGCCCATACCACATGGGGGCAGTCCAGCGATGAGGGCCTCAAACTTGGTGCGGGCCAGGTCCTCGATGACGGTGAGGGCCACCTCTCTGCGCTCAGCCAGGGGAACGACGACCTGAAAGGTGTCTCTCTTGCCCGTCAGGTAGGGGCCAGCCTCATCGATGATGCCCTCCACCTGCTCCTGGAGCCACTCCGGTGGCACGATTTCGCGCAGGGCCGATAGAACCTCTTCGTGGGTGATGTCCACGCCAAAGGGTAGCGTGGTGAGCGAAGGTAGCTGCTCTCTCAACATCGGGTCCACCACCTGGTCAAACAGGAGGTCGAAGAAGTTTGCCTTTCTGAGGAGGTCTTTGACCTCGATCAAGGCTATATCGGCGCGTTCCGCCAACTGCACGTTGACCTCGAAGCTGTCCTGGTCGCCTACGACGTAGGCCACCACTTCGTCCAGGGCCAGCCCAAGTTGCTCCTCGACCCACTCCTCCGAGGCCACCCTCTGCACAGCGCCAGTGATATCCTCGCCGGTAAGGGACACGTCGAAGGGCAGCATGTTCTGGTCATTCAGGGCGTTGTCCACCTCAGGAGTCACGAACTCATCGAAGAGGAGGCGGTATATCTGCGCTTTCCGAATCAGCGCTTTCACCTCCTCTTTCGTCGCCTTCACGCGCTCCGCGCCCTCTATGGTAATCTGGAAGCTGTCTCGCTCCCCGGTGATGTAGCCTCCGGCCTGATCCAGAACCTGCTCCACCTGCTCCTGCACCCATGATGGAGGGAGGGATGCCTGGGCCGCGGAGACGATGTCCTCCGTGGTGAGGTTGAGGGTGACCAGGGGGTTCTCCTTCATGGTATCGGAGAAGAAGTCCGGCTCTTTCTCGCGGAGTTCGTCCACGCCGGAGGTGAGCAGGTCGTCCAGGAGGAAATTGTAGACGTCCGCCTTCTCCAGCTCCTCTTTGTAGAAACCCGGCTTCAGGAACGTCGCGTTCACCCGGAGTAGGATCAGACTCAAGAGAAGAAGCACCAGGAACAGCAGCCCCAGCGGGACGGTAAGCGCTCGTCTGACCCATATCATCTCGGTCTCTCCTTACTGGTTACTGGACTGGTTAACGGCCACGGCGGCCCCGCAAACGCATCGCCGTTTTTCGCTTCCCCTTGAGTTTCGCCGCCCCAGTTTACCACACTACACTGGCAGGCTGTTGAAAAACCTTCCTTGACCATCCCCCTACCCCCTTTCTGGCCAGGAAGGGGGAGACAGTCGTAGGGTGGGTGAAGTGAAACAAAACCCACCTCATAAAAGATGTCAGACCTGGGGTGGGTTCCGCGGCGCTACACCCACCCTACCGATTCTGAATTCAGGGTCTGTGAGATGTGGGTCTGGGCCGTGCCCAGGGGCCAGTTGCAATCCCGGGGGCCAAGTAGTATGATAGCTCCGCTTTGCAATAGTAGTGAGCAGAGGAAGTCTGTGGCTCGTGGTGAGCCCTTCGGTTTGGCTGAGCACATGCCTATCGAACCATGAGCACAGATCACACTCTCTTGATGCTATGTCCTTGACGTGCTCAGGATGAGCGACAAGGAGTCTGTCTCAAGACAACCAAGAGACCCCGGGTAATACGATTTGACCTGAGTTTGTGTGGTAGGCGATAATCTGGTAATATAGCGAGATACAGAAAAGTGCTTGCCATCACAATCTCACCCATCCTCAGGGAACGGAGATACTATCCTCAGGGAAAGGAGACTACAGATTAGGCGATGGCTATAGAAAGGGCAACCTCCAAGAAGCTGGAGGATCTCACTAGGCGGCGGGAGCAGTCTCGTCTTGGAGGGGGACAGGATCGCGTCGATCAGCAGCACGGGCGAGGTAAGCTGACGGCCCGAGAGCGTATCGCTGTGCTGATGGATGAGGGGTCTTTTCAGGAACTGGACGCTTTTGTAACTCACAGGGCCACGGATTTTGGCCTGGCGGAAAAGCTTACCCAGGGAGACGCCGTGGTCACCGGCTACGGACGGGTGAACGGAAGGTTGACCTTCGTCTTCTCCCAGGACTTCACCGTGTTTGGCGGTTCCGTCTCGGAGGCGGTGGGTGTGAAGGTCTGCAAGGTCATGGACCTGGCAGCCAAGAGTGGCGCTCCCATTGTGGGCCTGAACGACTCCGGGGGAGCCCGTATCCAGGAGGGGGTGGCAAGCCTGGCGGGGTACGGAGATATCATTCTCCGCAACACCCTGTACTCTGGAGTGGTCCCCCAGATCTCCGTGATCATGGGGCCTGCCGCGGGAGGCGCGGTCTACTCCCCTGCCCTTACCGACTTCATCTTCATGGTCAAGGGCACGGGGCAGCTGTACATCACCGGGCCCGACGTCATAAAAGAGGCTACGGGAGAGGATATAAGCCACGAAAAGCTGGGAGGATGGCTAACCCACTCCACCGAGAGTGGAGTGGCCCACTTCGCCTTCGATGGGGAGGAGAGGTGTCTCCACCAGGTGCGGCGTATTCTGGGTTTCCTCCCCCAGAACAACGGGGAGGACGCCCCTCTCCACCCGCTTGTGGACCCTCCCGACAGGGTTGAGCCCGAGCTGCGGTGGGTGGTGCCGGAGGAGCCCTCCAAGTCCTATGACATGAAGGACGTGATCCGGCGTATCGTGGACCTGGGGGACTTCATGGAGGTGCATGAGCTCTACGCCCTCAACATAATCGTGGGATTTGCCCGCATGGGCGGCAGAGTCGTGGGTATCGTGGCTCAGCAGCCATCGTACCTGGCGGGGGCCCTGGACATCGATGCCTCCGTAAAGGCGGCCAGGTTCGTCCGCTTCTGCGACGCCTTCAACATACCCCTGGTAACCCTGGTGGACGTGCCGGGTTTCCTGCCCGGCCCCGACCAGGAGTCTCGGGGGATCATCCGCCACGGGGCCAAGCTCCTGTACGCCTACGCCGAGGCCACCGTGCCCAAGGTAAGCGTGCTCACTCGCAAGGCCTACGGCGGGGCATATATAGTCATGAGCAGCAAGCACCTGCGGGGGGACATCAACTACGCGTGGCCCTCGGCGGAGATAGCGGTTATGGGGGCAGAAGGAGCGGTGAACATCATCCACCGCGAGCTCATCGAACAGGCTGAGGACAAGGATAAGACTCGCCAGCGGCTCACCCAGGAGTACCAGGAGCGCTTCAACAACCCCTACATCGCCGCCAGCCGGGGCTTCGTAGACGACGTCATTGACCCGGCGGAGACCCGCCCCAAGATCATCGCCGCCCTGGAGATGCTTCAGAACAAGCGGGACACGCTGCCCCCCAAGAAGCATGGGAACCTGCCACTATAAGGCGACCCCACCTCTAATGTAATGGGGCCGCGGGAATGATGCCAGAGGGTTTGTCGTTGCGGAGGAGGGGCTGTGACAACTAGCAAGGCTCCCGGCGCTCTAAAAATCACCGATACCACCATGCGGGATGCCCACCAGAGCCTGGCGGCCACCCGGATGCGCACCTCCGACATGGAGCCCATTGCCGCCGAGATGGACAAGGCGGGGTTCTGGTCTCTGGAGGTGTGGGGTGGTGCCACCTTCGATGTGGCCACCCGCTTTCTGGCGGAAGACCCGTGGGAGCGGGTGCGCGTCCTGAAGCGACTGATGCCCAAAACTCCCCTCCAGATGCTGCTCCGCGGCCAGAACCTGGTGGGATACCGGCACTATGCCGACGACGTGGTGAGGGCCTTCGTTCACCACTCCGCGGAGGTGGGAATAGACGTGTTTCGGGTCTTCGACGCCGTCAACGACGAGCGCAACTTCGAGACCGCGGCAAGGGCCATCAAGGAAGCAGGGAAGCACTTCCAGGCCGCCATCTGCTACTCCGTCACCGGGCCGCACATGGGTGGGCCGGTGTACAACCTGGACTACTTCGTGAACAAGGCCGTGATACTCCAGGATATGGGGGCCGATACCCTGTGCGTCAAGGACATGGCCGGGCTCCTGTCCCCCTACGATGCCTTCGAACTGGTGAAGGCTCTCAAGAGGAAGCTCCGCATTCCCATCCACCTCCACAACCACTACACCAGCGGGATGGCCTCCATGACCGTCCTCAAGGCCGTGGAGGCCGGAGTGGACGCGGTGGATACCTGCCTGTCTCCCTTTGCCCAGAGGACCTCCCAGCCGGCCATAGAGCCCCTGGTGGTGGCCCTGCAAGGCACCGATAGGGACCCGGGGCTGGACCTGGGCCACCTCCTCAAGCTCTCGGAGTACTTTGAAACCGTAGCCCCCAAGTACCGGGAGCACTTCGATAACACCCGGGCCTCGGCGGTGGACACCACGGTGCTGAGCCACCAGGTCCCCGGGGGCATGGCCAGCAACCTGGTGTCCCAGCTCAGGGAGGCCGGCGCCCTGGATCGCATAGGGGAGGTGTACGAGGAGCTTCCACGACTGCGCAAGGAGCTGGGATATCCACCCCTGGTGACCCCAACCAGCCAGATAGTGGGGATTCAGGCGGTGCAGAACGTCCTCTTTGGACGCTACACCATGATCTCCGGGCAGGTGAAGGACTACGTCTACGGCATGTACGGACGCCCCCCGGCTCCCATCGACCCGGAGGTGACCCGGCTGGTACTGCAAGACTACGAGCGAGGCCATGAGCCCATCTCGGGGAGGCCTGCCGACTACCTGGAGCCGGAGATGGATAAGGCCATCGAGGCCACCAAGGGCCTGGCCGAGGACATGGAAGATGTCCTCACATACGCCCTCTACCCGGTAACGGGGCTGCGGTTCCTCCGGTGGAAATACAACCTGGAGCCCGTCCCACCGGAGGTCAAACCCAGAACCCTGGAGCAGGTGAAGGCAGAGGAGGAGCTGGTAGCCAAGGCCAGGGCAGGCCTGCTGGTGGAGAAGAGCCGCCAAGAAGCGACACCACCCGCAGCAGCGCCCAGCATGGGTGGGAGCCGGGTGTTCCCGGCAACATCGAGACGCGCCGCTCCGGCGGCCTCAGAGCCTCCAAAAGCGACCGCGACGGCGCGCCCCTCAGCGCCATCCCAGCCTGCCCCAGACCACCCTCAACCAGAGACAATAGAGGGTACAGCCATCAGAGCCCCCATGCCGGGGATACTTCTCCGCTACGCCGTAGAGGTGAACTCCCAGGTCAAAAAGGGGACTCCCGTGCTCTTCCTGGAGGCCATGAAGATGGAGAACTCCCTGCCCTCACCCATAGACGGAACGGTGAGGGAGCTGAGGGTTCAGCCGGGGGCCTGGGTGGCCAGGAACGACATCCTCGCCATCATCGTCTAGCAGGCTGAAAAATGGAGGAGTGCAGAGGGGAGGGCTCCCATCCAGTGTATGGGAATCCCTTTGCTGAGGGTCTGGGGGTGTCCCCCAGACTGGGCTAAGCCCAGACCCGTACCTTGCGAACCGTCCTTCAGCTGAAGGATGGTCAGACCAGGACAGCGACAGTTGGATGTGGGTGCAGGGCTCGCCCTGCCTTCCCCCTTCCTGGCCAGGAAGGGGGCCAGGGGGATGGTCGAAAGGGTTTTTCAACACCCAGTTAAGGAGGTCAGCGTTGGTCTACAAGCAGGCGATAGAGGCAGCCAAAGAGCATTTCGGCAAGGTGTTGGAGGGTCAGCTGGAGCGGGTGGAGCAGCTCAAAAAGGAGCAGGTGTGGATCGACTTTGAGGACATCAGACCCATCGTCATCGGCATACTGGGGGGCGACGGCATCGGCCCCACCATAGTCGCCGAGTCCCAGCGCGTGCTGGAGTATCTGCTCAAGGAACAGGTGGACAGCGGTAAGGTGGAGTTCCGCACCATCAAAGGGCTGACCATCGAGAACCGCGCTGCTCAGCTAAAGGCCATCCCCGACGATGTCCTGGCGGAGATCAAGAAGTGCCACGTTACCCTCAAAGGCCCCACCCACACCCCGGAGCGAGGCGATGGCTGGCCCAACATCGAGAGCGCCAACGTGGCCATGCGCAAGGCCCTGGACCTCTTCGCCAACGTCCGGCCCGTCCGCCTCCCCAAGGAGAACATAGACTGGATCATCTTCCGCGAGAACACGGAGGATATGTACGCCGTTGGCAACCAGGGCATTAACGTGACCGAGGACCTGGGGATAGACTTCCGGGTCATCACCACCCAGGGCTCCAGGCGTATCCTGGAGATGGCCTTTGACCACGCCAGGCGAATGGGCAAGACCAAGGTCACCGTCGTCACCAAAGCCAACGTCATCAAGACCACCGACGGCAAGTTCCTGGACGCCGCCCGAGTGGTGGCCAGCAGATACCCCGGCATCACCTGGGACAGCTGGTACATAGACATCATGACGGCCAAGCTCCTGGATGTGGAGCGCCGTCACGAGTTCCAGGTGATAGCCCTGCCCAATCTGTACGGCGACATCCTCTCGGACGAAGCAGGCCAGATTCAGGGAGGGGTGGGCACCGCGGGCAGCGCCAACATCGGCAAGAGGTACGCCATGTTCGAGGCCATCCACGGGACAGCCCCGCGGATGGTGCGGGAGGGCCGGGCCCAGTACGCCGACCCCAGCTCGGTGATGCGCGCCGGCGCCATGCTCCTTGAGCACCTCGGCTTCACAGATCTGGGCAGCAAGCTGCACAAGGCCCTGGACATCTGCGGCCAGTACGAAAAGAGGGTGATCATGACCGGCCGGAGCACCGGGGCCACCTCTCGGGAGTTCGGCGACTACCTCATGGCCACGGTGCAGGAGCCGGACATGGAGGCGCGATGGGAGCTGTATTCCGTCGCGTAAACTCCCAGGGCGCATTAGGGAACTGGGACAAATGACCCGATAAGTGAGAGGTGTCCAACAGATATGCAGAAGGTGAGTATTCCATGCGCAAGAAGATAACAGTAGTGGGAGCGGGCAATGTGGGGGCCACTGTAGCCCAGCGTCTCTTTGAGCGGGGCTACGCCGATGTGGTGCTCTTAGACATCGTAGAGGGGTTGCCCCAGGGAAAGGCCCTGGACATCCTGGAGTCGGGCCCTGTCCTGGGAACGGACAGCCAGATCAGGGGCACCAACTCCTATGCGGATACCGCCGGCTCGGACGTCGCCATCATCACCGCCGGGGTGGCCCGCAAGCCAGGGATGAGCCGCGACGACCTCCTCTTCACCAACATGGACATCGTCGGCGGTGTGGCCGGGCAAATCGCCCGGTACTCGCCCCAGGCCATACTCGTCGTCGTCTCCAACCCCCTGGACGCCATGGCCCAGCAAACCCTGGAGGTGAGCCGCTTCCCCAGGGAACGGGTGATAGGCATGGCCGGCATCCTGGACACGGCCCGTTTCCGCACCTTCCTGGCCCAGGAGATGAGGGTGTCCGTGGAGGACGTGCAGGCTTACGTCCTGGGAGGCCACGGCGACACCATGGTTCCCCTGGTGGACTCCACCACCGTGGGGGGAGTACCCATAGCTAGGCTCCTGTCCAAAGAGGCGGTGGAGCGCATAGTGCAACGGACCCGGGATGGAGGAGCGGAGATCGTGGGGCTGCTGAAGACGGGGAGCGCCTACTACGCCCCCTCGGCCGCGGTGGCCCAGATGGTGGACTCCATCATCCTGGACAAGAAGCGGGTTCTGCCCTGCGCGGCCTACCTCCAGGGTGAGTACGGCATTGACGGCCTCTTCATCGGCGTCCCGGTGAAGCTGGGCGCCGGGGGTATAGAGGAGATTATTCAGGTCCGGCTCTCCTCCGCGGAGAAAGCGGCTCTGAATAAGTCCGCCGCCGCGGTGAAGGAGCTGGCGGACGTGATGCATTCAAGGAAGACCTAGAGCGGGGAGCGAGTGCCGCGTCAGGCTATTGGAGCAACGTATGGGGGTGCAGGGGGCGAAGCCCCCTTCGGGGGGTCTGGGGGTGTCCCCCAGGCGCTCTGTACCCCCCTCTCCTGCAGGAGAGGGGGCCAGGGGGTGAGGTATATGCTCTTGGAGAGGATGAGCTTAGTGTATCCTCATTCGGATGACGCGACTACAGGGCTATGAGAGAGATAAGGGCATCGGCGATAACGGAGACGGTGGCCCGCCTTTGCCAGGAGGCCAACTACTACCTCCCGGAGGATGTCCTGGAGGCCCTGAAGAGGGCGCGCCAGGAGGAGGAGTCGCCCAGGGCTCAGCAGGTGCTGGATGTGATCCTCCAGAACTCCCAGATAGCCCGAGAAAAGCAGATAGCCCTCTGCCAGGACACGGGCACTACGGTGATATTCCTGGAGCTGGGACAGGACGCTCACATTGTTGGCGGAGACCTGCTGGAGGCCCTGACGGAGGGAGTGCGGCGGGGATACAAGGGCGGCTTTCTGCGCAACTCCATGGTCAGGCAACCCTTCTCCCGCCGCGTCAACACCGGGGATAACACACCTCCCGTGGTGCACACGGAGATTGTGCCGGGGGACAGGCTGAAGATAACGGTGATGCCCAAGGGCGGCGGGTGCGAGAACATGAGCCGCATGGCCATCCTGCGGCCGGGGGATGGGAAGCAGGGAGTCATGGACTTCACCCTGCGCACCATCGAGGAGTCAGGAGGGAACCCCTGCCCTCCCCTCATCGTGGGGATAGGCATCGGCGGCTCTGCCGAGTACGTCATGTACCTGGCGAAAAAGTCCTTGCTGCGCAAGGTGGGGGAGCACAACCCCGATCCGGAGGTGGCGGAGCTGGAGGAGGAGCTGCTTTCGCGCATCAACGCCACGGGCATAGGCCCCCAGGCCTGGGGAGGGCGCACCACCGCCCTAGCGGTGAACATCGAGACCTTTGCCACCCACATCACCGCCCTGCCGGTGGGGGTCAATCTCCAGTGCCACAGCGCCCGCCTGAAGACCGCGGTGCTATAGCAGGCTGTTGAAAAAGAGGGGGTGCAGAGGGGAGGGCTCCCATCCAGTGGATGGGAATCCCTTTGTCGGGGGTCTGGGGATGTCCCCCAGACTGGGCTAAGCCCAGACCCACACCTTACGAACCGTAGAACATGGTCAGACCAGGGCAGCGACAGTTGAGGGTGGGTGCAGGGCTCCCCCTGTCCCCCTTCCTGGCCAGGAAGGGGGACAGGGGGATGGTCGAAAGGGTTTTTCAACACCCTGGTAGGGGTTGCGGAGGAGGTTCGAGAGAATCACCTTGAGCGGAGGGGATGTACAGGTGAACAGGAACAAGACAGTCATCACGCCCCTTTCGGAGGAGGCCCTGGCAGGCCTGAGGGCCGGAGACCAGGTGCTCCTCACAGGGGTTATCTACACCGCCAGGGACGCCGCCCACCGTCGCATCATAGAGGGGGTGGATCGGGGCGAGAAACCGCCCATAGACCTGAGAGGACAGACCCTCTACTACGTCGGCCCCACGCCACCCCGGCCCGGCCAGGTCATAGGCTCAGCGGGGCCCACCACGGCGTACCGCATGGACTCCTTCACCCTCAGGATGCTATCTCTGGGAGTGAAGGCCACCATCGGCAAGGGAGGAAGGGGCAAGGAGGTGCGGGAGGCCATGGTGAAACACCGCGCCGTGTACTTTGGGGCCATTGGAGGCTCCGGCGCCCTTCTCTCCGGCACCATAAAGAGAGCTGAGGTGGTAGCCTACGAAGACCTGGGCACCGAGGCCATCCGGCGGCTGGAGGTGGTGGAGTTCCCCGTCATCGTGGTCAACGACATCTACGGCAACGACCTCCTGGAGCAGGGAAAGGCCGAGTGGCGAAGGGATGCCCCTTTCAAAGGAGCGTACTCTGAACTCCCTCATAATGGCGGTTGAGAGTGGCAGGGCGTCATCTGGACGAGCACACAGCCTTGATAAAGTGGCGCTATCAGTGTAGTATGGCGTTGCTCTCACGGGCCAAAGCAGGGAGATAGCGGCTGCCCGGGGGAGTGCCTTGGGTCTTGTGCCGGTCTATCATGAGTTCCGTCGGCTGCCCCATATCCAGAGGAAACAGGTGAAGATGCCAAGAGGATACGCCCTGGGCTTGCAGGTACTGAGGGAGGTCATCCTGATGGTGGCCGCCTACTACGCCTACTCCATCACCAAGAACCTTGTTCACCCCTCACCCATCGCCGAAGCCTTCAGGAACGCCTCAAGCGTGGTGACCCTGGAAAGAGCCCTGGGGATATTTCAGGAGAACAACCTCCAGCGTTGGCTCCTGGAGGAGGAGCGGGGAGTGGTCCTGTTTTTCAACTGGGTCTACACCCTGGGCTTCTTTCCTGTGATGGCCATCACCGCCGTGGTGTTCTTCGTGAAAGACAGGGACACCTATTACAAAGTTCGCTCGATAATGTTGGTCAGCTTCGTCCTGGGCGTGATAATCTTCGCCATCTTTCCCCTTGCCCCGCCCAGGTTTATGGGAGACCTGGGCTTTGTGGACACCATTCAGGCGCTGGGCCCCGGCCAATACACCAGTGGAAGCGAGCTCATCTCCTACAACAGGTACGCCGCCATGCCCAGCATGCACTTCGCCTGGGCCTTTCTGCTCTCCATGGCATGGGCCAGCACTCCTTACATATGGGCTAAAATCGCGGCCGTCGTCTACCAGACTCTCATGGCGGGCGCGGTGGTGATAACGGGCAACCACTACTTTCTGGATGTCATCGTGGCCGTGCCCGTGATAATGGCCGCCTACTACATCTACCAGCTGAAGCTGGCACCCTCCAGGCACATGCCCTACAAGGGCACCCCTTCTCCGCGGACATAGCGACCAGGAGAATCCCTCCGCCAAAGACCTCTGCCGCACACCTCTTCCGGAGAGCCAAGAGGGCTCTTACAGAGCCATGCATAGCGGTCTAAAGGTTTCCAGTATTCAGCCTGGACTGGGGTGGGTGTCATTCCGAACGCAGCGAAGCGAAGTGAGGAATCTAGGGCGTCCCATCCTTGCTAAAGGCGTAGGTCTTAGATTCTTCGTCGCTGCGCTCCCAGAATGACAGGGCATATGTTTAGCTCACCGTTGAAGCCTCTTAAGGGTCCCATCACCAGGATGAGGACACATTAAGCCCATCCTCTTCTCCAGAGGCGTGCCCTCACCCCCGGCGAGTGATCTTGCGGAGCAGCCAGCGCACCGGGTCGTAGAAGTCGTCCGCCACCCTCTCCTTCATGGGGATTATGGCGTCGTCGGTGATGTGGATGTCTTCGGGACACACCTCGGTACAGCACTTGGTGATGTTGCAGAGCCCGATGCCACCCTCCTCTTTCAGGAACCTGGTGCGAGAGATGGAGTCCATGGGGTGCATGTCCAGGCCCGCCGCCCGCACCAGAAAGCGGGGCCCAATGAAGCTGCTCTTCTGGTCATGGGTGCGCAGCACGTGGCAAACGGTCTGGCACAGAAAGCACTCTATGCACTTGCGGAACTCCCTGGGCCGCTCTATGTCCTTCTGCTGCCATCGCCACAGGTCGCCCTCCCCTGGTGTGAAGGGCGGGACCCGCTTGTTCACCTCGTAGTTCCATGATACGTCGCACACCAGGTCTCTGATCACCGGGAAGGTGCGCACGGGATGGATGGTGACGGGCTCCTCCAGGGGCAACTGATCCATGCGGGTCATGCACATGAGCCTGGGTTTGCCGTTTACCTCAGCTCCGCAGGAGCCGCACTTGCCAGCCTTGCAGTTCCAGCGTACCGCCAGGTCGTTGGCCTGGTGCTCCTGAATGCGGTGAACCGCGTCCAGGACCACCATCCCCTCTTCCACGGGAACAAGGAACTCCTGATACCCTCCCCCTTGGCTGTTGCCACGGAATATCCTGAAGGTAGCATCCATATCTCTACTCCACCAGCTTCTTTATGTCTTGGGGCATCTCCGGCAGCGGCTCCTTTACCACCAGGAACCCCTCGCCGCTACGGCGCACCACGAAGTTCACCTTGCTGAAGGCATCGTCGGAACCAGGGTACTCCTCCCGTGTGTGGGCGCCACGGCTCTCCCTCCGCTCCAGAGCAGCCAGGGCAACAGCTTCCGCAGTGGTGAGCATAAGGGGGAGCTGAAGGGCTGTATCCCATCCCGGGTTGTACTCCCGCGTGCCCGTGACCCGCACTCTCCCGGCCCGGTCTTTCAGGCGCGAGATGGCTTCCAGGCCCTTCTTCACATCCCCCTCGTTGCGTATTATGCCGACGTACTGCTGCATTGTCTCTCTCAGGTCCCGGAGCACGTCGAAGGGGCCTTCCTCCCCGGAGGATTGGAAGGGGGCCAGCATCTCTTGCATGGCCTGGGATATCTGAGCCTCGTCCGCCACCGGTTCTCCCCTTTGTTTGTTGGCGTGCTCAGTGGCGTAGAGGCCGGCCCTCTTGCCGAACACCAGCAGGTCGGAGAGGGAGTTGCCACCAAGGCGATTGGAGCCGTGGAGTCCCGCGGCCACCTCGCCAGCGGCGTACAGGCCATCCACTGTTGTGGCCTGGGTCTCAGGGTCTACTCGAATGCCTCCCATCATGTAGTGACAGGTTGGCCCAACCTCCATGGATTCGCGTGTTATGTCAACATTAGCCAGCTCTTTGAACTGGCGGTACATGCTGGGAAGCCTGCTCTTGATGAAATCCGAGCTTCTCTGGGAGGCGATGTCCAGATATGCGCCGCCGTGGGGCGTGGCCCTTCCCTCTCGCCCCTCCTGCATGATGGCCTTGGCCACCACGTCCCTGGTGAGCAGGTCCGGGGGGCGTCGTGCCGCCCCATCACCCTTGAGCCACCGCTGCGCCTCCTCCTCTGTATCGGCGTACTCGCCCTTGAACATCTCTGGAACGTACCTGAACATGAAACGCTCGCCCCTGGAGTTCTTGAGCACGCCGCCATCGCCTCGGACGCCCTCCGTCACCAGCAGGCCAATCACCCCAGGAGGCCACACCATGCCCGTGGGATGGAACTGGATGAACTCCATGTCTATGAGGTCCGCACCGGCCAGGGATGCCAGGGCAAATCCGTCGCCCGTGCACTCCCAGGAGTTGCTTGTTATCTTGTACAGCCTGCCCAGCCCTCCGGTGGCCAGCACCACCGCCCTGGCCTTGAAGAGGACGAACCCCCCCGTTGCCCTCAGACGCCCGATGGCGCCGCTGACCCTTGCGCCGTCCCGAAGCAACGTATGGATGATGCACTCCATGTGCACCTCAATGCCTCGGTATACAGCCTGGTCCTGAAGGGTACGGAGCATCTCCAGGCCCGTGCGGTCGCCCACGTGAGCCAGGCGGTTGTAGGAGTGTCCGCCAAAGGCCCGCTGGGATATCTTCCCGTCAGGGGTGCGGTCAAAGACAGCTCCCCAGCGCTCCAACTCCATGACCCGCTCTGGAGCCTCTTGCGCATAGACGTGGGCCATGCGCCAGTTGTTCAGGAGCTTCCCTCCCCGCATGGTGTCCCTGAAATGAGCCTGCCAGCTATCCTCGGAGTGGACGTTGCCCAAAGCCGCGGCAATGCCCCCTTCTGCCATCACGGTGTGGGCCTTGCCCAGCAAGGACTTGGACACCAGCCCCACCCTCGCTCCCTGGGAGGCAGCTTCAATGGCGGCCCGCAGTCCTGCTCCTCCCGCGCCGATGACCAGCACATCGTAGGTGTAGCTCTGGAGCTCCTCCATCAGACAATCCTCAAATCGATGACAGCGCCGGTGGCCACCAGCCTTATGTACAGGTCCGCCACCACCGCTCCACTCAGGCTTATCCAGAACCACAGGCCATGGTTGGCGTTGAGCGCGCTCACCCAGCGCCACAGCCTGTAGCGGGCAGGCCGCCTGGAGAGGCAGTCCACACATCCGCCGGCCACGTGGCGGAGGCAGTGGCATGACAGACTGTACATGGAGAGAAGGAGCGCCTCTGCCAGAAGCAGCAGTGACCCTACTCCTACGCCGAAGCGCCCATCAAAAACAAAACCGCGCACTGCGTCGTACCACAGGAAGGCGACCACCACCAGGCTGAGGTAGAAGAAGTAACGATGGAGGTTTTGAAGGATGAAAGGAAACCTGCTCTCCCCGTGGTAGCCCTTCCTTGGCTCGCCCACGGCACAGGCAGGGGGGTCCCAGAAGAAGGCACGGTAGTAGGTCCTGCGTCCGTAGTAGCAGGTGAGACGGAAGCCCAGGGGCACCCATAGGACAAGGATGGCTGGCGTGAAAGGCCACCACCTCAGCTTCAGCACAGGCTCTCCCAGATTACCGCCCAGCAAGGGAGAGTAGAAAGGGGAGAGATACGGCTCCACCCAGTAGTTGTCCCCGGTGAACGCGACCCAAGTGGCATATGCGACAAAGGCACCCAGGGCCACCACCGTGAGGAGGGGCTGAAGCCACCATGTGTCCCTGCGCTCCGTCTTTCCGACGCCCTTCCGGCGTGCCGCTGTGTCTTGCATACAACACCTCCCGCGGGATAGCTAGAAGCTGTTCGGAAAACCCTCACCCCCTGTGTCCCCCTCTCCCTTGGCAAGGGAGAGGGGGAGGAAAAGGAATCTGGGGGACACCCCCAGACCCAGACCCCCGCCAGAAGGGGCTTCGCCCCCTCTGCACTCCCCCAGAGCAGCATTTCCGAACAGCCCCTAGATTGTAACACTTTACGGACAAGGGAAGAGACCTCATGGAGCTGGGGGAGCCATAACCACCTGCTCGCCTTCCGGGCTGACCTGGGAGTAAGCGCCCAGGTGACGCACCTGTCGGTTTCCCACAGCCATTACCACCGTGAAGAGGATCACCGCAACACCCCCCAGCGCCACCGCAAAGGAGGCGCTCATGTACTCGGCAATAACCCCCGCCAGCATGGCTCCCAGGGGCATGAGACTCCAGGTCATGCCGTATATGCCCATCACCCGGCCCCGTAGCTCGTCGGGCACCATGGTCTGGAGCGTGGTCATCACGATGACCATGTAAATGGATGCGCTGCCCCCGGCAAGGAAGACGAGGAAGAGGGCGACAGGGAAAAAGACCAGGAGAGCGCTGGTGAGGGCGAAAAGAATGAGGAAGACGCCGAACAGGACGGCACCACCCAGCAGGAGCCACCCCCTGTGCTGGTAGTTGCCCAGGAAAGCCGCTCCCAGGGTTCCCAGGATGGCCCCCGCTCCTGAAGCCGCGTGCAGGAAGCCCATACCCGAGCCCCCTGCATGGAAGATGTCCCTGGCAAATACGGGGAACAGGAAGACGTAGGACATTCCGAAGATGCTGTTGAAAAAGACCATCCCCATGAGGAAGCCAAGGACGCTGTTAGTGCGGATGAAGCTCACCGCTTCGGCCATGTCCTTTGCCACAGAGGTGCCCCGGGTTCGCTTGATGGGAGGTAGTCGCAGAGTGAAGACCACCAGCCCCATTAGCAGAAACCCGAGGAAGGCGGCGTAGAAGCCGGGGGCCACCCCCAATCGGGTGCCGATGATGATGCCTCCCATGGCCGGCCCTACCACCCGGGTCCCCTGCCATACTATGGAGGTGAGGGCCACCGCGTTCATCATGTCTTTGCGGTCTATCAGGTGCGGAAACAGCGCCTGGCGGGTGGGGGTGTCAAAGGCCTGGACAGAGCCGGTGAGGAAGGAGATGACCAGGATGTGCCATATCTGCACCAGGTCCAGCAGGGTGAGGGTTGCCAGGACGAGCATGAGGAGGCTGGAGGTGATCTGGGTGATGATCAAGAGGTGGCGCTGGTTCACCTTGTCGGCCACCACTCCACCAAAGAGGCTGAGCACAATGGCGGGGAAGCCCGCTGCCAGCCCCACGTACCCCAGGTACAGCTTGGAGTCCGTCAGGTCGTACACCAGCCAACCCTGGGCCACAGTCATGATCTGGAATCCCAGAACCGACGCCACCAGCCCCCACCAGAAACGCCGAAAGCCCGGGTACTTGAGGGTTGTGAAGACCTGAAACCGTGAGGCGCGCTGGGGTGCCGATACCTGCATATGGTCGCTCTCCTCGAGTATAGTGAACGCCTTGTTGGGAAGACAATCCCTAGATTATCGCAGAGTTTGACCCGCTTACCAAGTCGCCCCCGGAGCTATCCCCAAAACCCTCACCCCCCTGTGTCCCCCTCTCCCTTGTCAAGGGAGAGGGGCAGGGCTCGCCCTGCCCCCACACTCAACTGTCGCTGCCCTGGTCTAAGACCATGTTCTATGGTTCGTAAGGTGTGGGTCTGGGCTAAGCCCAGTCTGGGGGACACCCCCAGTCCCAGATTTTGGGATGAGTTCCTGGATTCGGAAGATGGACAAACACCAGAGACCGGTGGTAAGCTACAATCGTCCCATTCGGGACCCGCTGACGGAACGGGGTCAGCCAAAATAAAACAGGGAGGTCTGATGTGAAAGTCTACGACAAGCACGTGTTTGTCTGCTCGCTAGGCGGAAACTGCATGGAAAGGGGTTCCGCCGACCACTATGACATGGTGCGAAAGGCCCTTGAGGAGAAGGCTCCTGAGGAGGCAAAGAAGGCAATCAAGGTCACTCGCACCCAGTGCGTGGGCGCGTGCGGGTTCGGACCCAACATAGTCGTCTATCCTGAAGGGGTGTGGTACTACGGTGTCCAGCCCCAGGATATCGAGGAGATCGTGGAAGAGCACCTCCTGTCCGGCCGTGTCGTGTCCCGACTCCTCTTCCACAAGTATGGGGAGGTCTTGCCGGACGAGGTGGTCAGGGACCGGGTTTGTGGAATGGTGTTCCCCGCCTCTCAAGCCGAATCGCGTTGGGAGTACCAGGGGGAAACGTACCACTTCTGTGGCCTATCGTGTCTGGAGGCGTTCCGGAAAGCTCCCCGGGACTTCCTCGATGTGGCTCACGGCCATGGCGTCCACGCCCACCATTAAACGGGAGGAGAAACAATGGACGTGCGTATTCTTGTCCTGTACGACAACGCGGGAGCCCAGATTACGGCTATGGCTCAGGCGGTGGGTGAGGGGGTGGGCAGCGTGGAGGGAGTGGAGGCGATCCTCAAAGACCTCACATCGGCCACTCCGGATGACCTGCTGGATGCCCACGGGATAGTCCTGGGTTCCCCAAACTGGAACGGCATGACGGGACGCCTGAAGTTGTGGTTGGACGACGTGTCGGGTATGGGGCAGGAGGGCCTGCTGGAAGGCAAGATAGGCGGCGCCTTCACCGCTGGATGGGGCCGCTCCTCTGGGACGGAGTTCACCCTCCTCACCCTCCTTCACTGGATGCTGTCCGGTGGCATGATCATCGTTGGCCTTCCCTGGACGGACCGCATGGCGGTCTCCGGCTCTTACTACGGAGCCACGGTCCACGGCAGCATCACCAGAGATGACCTGGAGCAGGCCAGGGCCCTGGGCAGCCGCATGGCGCGGGTAGCCCGCTACCTCAAAGACGGGGGCATGGAGTCCATCGTATAGCAGGGTGCTAAGAACTCCTTCGACCATCCCCCTGACCCCCTTCCTGGCCAGGAAGGGGGAGGAGTTTGAATCTGGGGGACACCCCCAGACCCCCGCCAGAAGGGGCTTTGCCCCCTCTGGACTCCCCCACTGGACACGGCCCAGACCCACATCTCACAGACCCGAAATTCAGCTTGCCTATGAAGGACTCTGAGGAGTGAGGGTGCAGGGCACGCCCTGCCAATCCATCCACTGCCACACCCCTCTCTGGACAGCCGCGCTTCCAATGGCCAGGGGGCGCAACCAGCGGCTTTCACCCACGACCCTGGAGACGACGGGACGCAGACTATCCACCAGCTCCTGACCCACTGCCTGGGGTTGGCAATGCCAGCGCCTGGCTATAACCACCAGGGAACGCCGATGGATGTAGGGATAGAAGCTAACGTTGACGGGTTTTGACCAGGGCGGCACCAATAAGAGGAGAGTCCCCTCACCGCGCAGGGCGGACAGGCCGCTGGCCTCCAGGCCAGGCCCGCCTCCGGTATCAACGACGAGGTCCAGGTCCGCCCCCGGTTGCGCTGCCTCCAGAGCGAAGCCGCGAAGGGCGAGAATACCCGTTGCCAGGTCGGCGAGGAGCCCTTCACCCACCACCGCGGCATGCGGTGTTATGGTAAGTCCTTCCAGGGCCGAGGCGATGGCGCAAGCAGGCATGAGCAGCCCCGCGGCCAGCGGGTCACTACTGCCCTCGGGCAGCGTCACCAGGTCTCTCCTGTTGATGGAGAGGCGATCCATGGCAGGGCCCCAGCCTGCATAGCGGGTCGTGGGAGACAGCGCATCGTGGCCCACCCACAGTCCATGGCCCTGCGCCTCCGGGGTCAACAGGGTCGCCTCCACTACAGCGTCCACAGAGTCAGCCGGTGGCTGGGGGAATGGGAGAGTCTCCACCCGCCACATATTGTCCGTGAGCACCAGCTTCCGAAGGGTGCTCACGTCGAGGGATACTCCACCCGGACGTTGCGCCCTTCGCGCGACGAGCGATAGGCCGCCTCGATGACCGCTTGCAGCCGAAGCCCGTCCTCGCCGGTGATGTCAACCTCTCGTCCGTTCAGCACCGCGTTGGAGAAATGCTCCAGATACTCGATGTTGGGGCTGTGCAGTCTGGGTAGAGGCCCCAGCGAGTGCCACCGCTCTGGACGCTTCCCGTCGATGAAACGGGACGAGAAGAACTGGAAGGGCGGCGTGAGGGAGAGATGCCCCTGGGTGCCCCACATTCGGCAATCCACCAGCTCCGGGGGTTGGTGAAGCCCTTGAACTCGGGAGGAGGTGTTCACCGTAGCCAGAGCACCGTTCTCGAAGGTGAGCCACATCACGACTGTATCCTCAACCTCGACACCGCCTTGCATGACAGCGTAGCGGGCCGAGACCTCGGTCACTTTCATGTCGCCCAGGTAGAGAAGCCAGTCCAGGTAGTGAATGGCGTTCATAATCAGGACTCCGCCGCCGGCCGTCTCCCAACGGGCGCGCCAGTCGGAGTTCCCGCCGGAGTAGCCGCGCTGCCAGTAAGAGGGAGGCTTGTACAGGTGGTAGGCCAGAGTGGCCCCCAGAAGATCGCCCACGGCCCCATCCTTCACCAATTGCCTTGCCTTCACCACCTGGGGAAGATACCTCAGCTCCAGGCACGTGGAGAGACTGACTCCCCCTTTCCGTGCCGCGGCCACAATCCGGGCCGCTGCCTCCAGGTTGTGGCCCAGGGGCTTCTCGACGATGATGTGCTTGGCGGCAGAGGCCGCCATGACGGCCTGCTCCTCATGCACGTGATGGGGGGTGCTGATGAACACCGCGTCCACCCCTCTATCGCTCAGGACAGCCTCGTAGCTGGTGGTCCAGGGGACGCCCAGCCGCTCGCCAACCTGGCGGGCCAAGCCCTCGTTCACATCCATCACCATCGCCAGGGATGTACCCCGGGCACGCTGGGCGTCCGATGCGCTGGTGCTCCCCCGTCCACCACAGCCGATAACCGCGAGACGCAGGGTACGAGAGTCTCCCGTCCCCTTTGGCCGTCGGACTGGCTCAACGCCGTGAGACTCGGAGGGTTTCCCTTCCACCAACGACCTGGGCGACGATGCCTCTGACATCCAGTTCCCGCGCGCCATCTCTAGCTCAGGGGGAGTCCAGTAGGACACCCTTTGAAGGCGGTCGACATCCCGCAGCCCGTCCCAACGGAACACGGCTCCCACCCATTGCGATTGGGCCTGGGCGAGCTGTCGGTAGAACTCGCCGGCTTCCCAGGGGTCGACCTCCTGGCTGACCAGGGAGGGGATGTCCAACGCTCCCTCCGCGACGAGGCGGAGCAGGGTTTCCCCCGCCTGGCGGTAGCTGTGGGAAGAGGCGCTGGGGTCCCTGGACAGTGTGCTGAGGTGAGCGCCCACCAGGCTGATGCCGCGGTCCGCCAAGCCGCCGAAGTCGAAGCCCTGGGTAACTCCACGGGGGCTTCCCAGCAACACGACTCTCCCGCCATCGCGGGTGGCCCGCAGGGCGTCACGAACCGCCTGCGGCTCGCCGCTGGACTCATAGGTAACATCAGCCTGGATCGTGTCCAGGATTGCCTCGCCTTCCTCAAAGGTGGCGATAACGCGGCGGGCGAAACGACGGAGGGCTGGCGTGGAGTGCCGCCGTGAAGGAGCGATGGAGAGCACCTGGCCGGCGCCAAGGGCGTGGCACAGTTGCACAGCAAGCTGTCCAATGGGCCCACGTCCCAGCACGGCTACGCGTTCCCCGGGACGCAGCTCACCCCGCCATACACCGTGAAGGGCGATGATGCCCAGGGTGACAAAGGCCCCCTCCTCAGGAGTCACGCCCTCGGGCAAGGGGAAGACCCCCTCGACCGGCACCACGGCCAGACTCCCGTGGGCAGCGGGCGCAGCCACCAGCTGCCCCCGTTGCAGGTGTTTGACCTTTGACCCTACTCGCAACACCTCCCCCACCATGGAGTAGCCCGGGTACTGGGGGAAATGCTCCACGGCGTTGGGCTCGACCCGATAGTACGCTCGCTCGGTGCCGGGGCTGATAGTGGAGATGACCGTTCTGAGCAGCACTTCGTCCCTGGACGGCCCGGCAACCTCGAAGGGCACTATCCTGGCGTGGCCTGGCATGTCCCACTCGACCCGGACGCCCCGAAAAACACGTCGGAATCCCCTCAGAGCCGAGGCCCGCACCCACGCCCACATCACCCAGGCGAACCGCCGGTTGAAACGGGAGCCGATGACGCGGATGGCCAGGGGCCTTCCTCGACTCAACATCCCTGCGATGGTGGCGTTCAAAGCGATACCTGCGCCATCAGGTTTTCTCCCCCAGCCTGAGCCTATTCCCCAGGAACTCCCTTACTCTTTGGCCAACCAGGTGGAGGGCGAAATATGCCTTTCCTATGGGTTTCAGGCATGAGCTCCACCGCTGGGCGTACTCGTTGAACATCTCTTCATGGGTAATCTCATACAGCACCTTCAGGAGCTCGACGTGGAAGTGCTGATATCGGATAGGCGCATAGCCCGGCTTCCTGAGAAGGTCGTATCTGCTCCAGTAGCCCGTGTCATAGCTAGGGAGGTACCTCTTGAGGGTGCTGACCCCTGCGTTGAACAGGCCCAGGACATCCTGAGAGCTGGTCACTCGGTAGTAGTCATAAAGACCGAACATCGCCCAGATATGGCCGTTCAAGACGTGGCAAGGCGGCTGCGTTGGAAACTCCTCATAGAAGGTGAACCCCTCATCATCGGTCCAGGCAACACCACCGTCGAGGGTCGAGTAGCGAAAGGTCTCAAGGGCTTTTTGGGCTGTGCTGAAGTATCTCATGTCTCCCGTAAGCTGATAGGCCCTGAGGAGAGCGGAGGCGATTTGCCCCTGGGCCATAGCGGAAATCCAGGGGATGCTGAGATTGAGGTAAGACAGGAAGTTGTAATGCATCTCCCAGACCGCCGTGTCACGAATGGTAATCCTCACGTTCTTCATCAGCCAATCCGCCTGGGCTAGAAAGGTCTGCTTGTATGTCCAGTTCCCAGTATCCAGAAATAGCTCGTAGCTCCCCAGGGCATACTGGGCAATGGTCATTGGAAAGTACTGGACTCCTACCTCGGGCCCTGCCCATCGGGTGTAGTCGGCGCGAGCCACCCCGTTTTCATCGGGAGCAGTCAAAGGGGGCCATAGATGATAGTGGGTGACACTCCTTCGATAATCCATATAGTAACCCCGCAGGGTGCTCGATTTAACATCCGACAACGAAGCGCGCATGGCAAACTCGCCCTTTTCGTTGAAAAAAAAGGGGGGATTACTACCGAGCATCTCCTTCATGTAGGCGATGTTCTGGCGAAGCCTATCCTTGATGCTGGTCATCGCCACCCCTCTGCTGGTGATGCTCCTCTACAGCACTGGGGGATGCTGGCCCACCCGTCACGCGGTGGCGCAGCGTCGCCCCATACGGCGAGAGAAGGTCGCCAGCAAGCTGTCGCATCTCGTCCAGCTCTTTGATTCGGGCTATCCACAACGTCAGAAAATAGGCGGCGGCACCCACCCCTACCAGGGAGATGAGCAGTGCTGAATCGGGGAGGGACAGGAACCTCACCGCCATCCAGCGCAGTGGAAGCAGAACCGCGACCATGCCGACTGACCCCAGGGTAGCAGGGTAGAGGGAGCCCAGCCAATCAACCATCCTGAGCCTGATGAGGCGGTTAATGAACACCTGGGTGAATAGTGTCCATCCCACAGAAAAAACTGAGACCGCTGTAGCTACCCCCACGATACCATAGCGCCCGCCTATCAGTAGGGCTGCAACAAAAAGCGGGATTTTCAAGAGGTTCAGCTTCAACAGCAAATCGGCCCTGCCTTTGGCGAAGGCTACCGAGCCAACAGTTGTCCCTACTGAGGATACTATTCCAGCGAGGCAAAGAAGCTGCAACAGTACAATCATGTCAGTCCATTTCGTCCCGTACATTACCCGGACAAACTCCGGGGCAACAATCCCCATCCCAACAAGCAAGGGGAAGGTGACCATGGAGATGTATGCTACGCTCTTCAAGTACCCGCGGCGAAGCCTGTCATCGTCATCCTGAATTCTGGAGAAGGCGGGGAACGTCACCTGGAGCACGACCTGGGCCAGGTTCAGCCTTGGAAATTGCGTTAGCCTAGATGCCTGGCTGAACAACCCCAGGGTACCCGAGCCCAATAGCCTTCCCACCAGGGGTTTGTCCAGCTCCATACCAAGATGATTCACCACGCCATTGGCCACCACCGCGGACCCGAACCCGGACAGGGCACGAAGGCTCTTGAAGCTGAAGTGTAACCAGGGTCGCCAAGGGCACACCTTCCATAGGAGGGCCACCACTATCAAGCTGCTCAGAAGGTCTCCCCAGACCAGGCTCCAGACTCCAAAACCGGCATAGGCAAGCCAGATGGAAAACGCCCCAGCAGCTACGGCCCCTCCAATCTCTACCATAGCCAGCTTCTTGAATTCGAGGTTTCTGCTTAGCATCCCCTGCTGCACAAGGCCAAAGCCATTGATGATAAACCCTGTCGAGAGGACAAACAGAATGGGACGGACTAGGTCATTCCCCACAAAAGCGGCGATCAAGGGAGAGGCGGCTGCGCTGATGACCCACATGATCACCCCTGCGCCTGCCCCACTCCAGAAAAGGGTGGAAAGCTGACTCTGACTGATCTCCGTGCGCTGGATGACTGTGAAGCTAAAGCCTAACCTGACCCGCCCAACAAGCCCCATAAAAAAGACCGCTATGGCGATAACGCCAAAGTCCTCCGGGAGCAGCAGCCGGGCCAGAACGGCAATGACAACTAGCTGGAGAGCCTGCCGAGAGAACTGGGATATCCCTGTCCACATCACTCCTCGCGTGGTGGCTCTGGCGAGGTCGCTGCTCAACTTCTACAATGCTCCCTGAATCCTTCTTCGGATTCCCTTTGCAACTCTATAAGCTAGCGCCATTGCACCGTAGAGGACTCGCGTAATCGGCAGCAATAGAGGCCAACAAGCTAATAGCACGACCATATCCAAGGATTTATCTACGACCAAGGACACAATCTTAGGGAATTTGTAGGAAGACGCGTATAGCCTCACCAGCAAATTGAACCGTTTGTGCAGAAATCTTATCTGACTCGCCGTTATGGTCTTAAGTCTAAGGATACTGTCTTCAAAGTAGCTGTCCGTCGCCTTTTTTGTTAAGAAGTCATGTTTCCGACATATCTCATATAACTCTGTCCCTGGGAAGGGGTAGAAAATTGACAGTTGCATATTGGCTGGTCTAACCTGGGCGTTTAATTTCACCGTATCTAGGAATCGCCTGACATTTTCGAAAGGTAATCCTATCATGTTATAGGTCGATATCTGAATGCCTTCAGTGTGACAGAGTGAAGATACTTGCAATATCTGTTCTTTTGTAACTGGCCGATTCATGATACGCCGCCGAATATAGTCATTTCCGCTCTCGATGCCAAAGTTGATCCTCCGGCAACCAGCAAGCTTGGCCATCTCTACAATCCTGCGATTGAGCAGATTCGGAATACAATTCATCTCAAAAGGGAGCCCTATCTTTTCACGATACTTTGTACAAAACTCCTCAAACCAGCTCTTTCGCATCGGCAATATATCGTCATGGAAACCGACATACTCGATTTGTGGATAGTCCCTCACCACCTCTTTGATCTCGCCTATTACGTTATCAACGCTTCGAAATCGGACGTACTGCCCTTTCCCACCATACGCTTGCTTCAGGGCATGGTTAGAGCAATACGTGCATCTGTAAGGGCACCCACGAGAAGCCATAAATATGCCTCTCCTGGCTACCTTCATATCAAATGTTTCACCATAGTCAAATATCTCCCTATCTGGGAAAGGGAGACTATCCAAGTTAGAAATAAGGGGAGCTACGGGGTTCTTATGTAATACACCGTTTCCACCCTTCACCCATAAGTTTCTGATACCTGTAATTTCTGCTTTACTCTCAAGCTTTGAACACAGCTCAGTTAAAGCTTCTTCCCCTTCACCCAGGCAGACCATGTCAATATCCACCACCTGGATAACTTCCTCTGGACTTAAGATAGCATGAACCCCGCCACAGATTGTCGGAACATCCATGTGTTCCTTAGTCCACTTTGCAAAGGTAATGACATGAGGGAACATAATCGTAGTAGATGAAAAAGCTACCAGCTCGGGAGATTCTTTGTCCAAAGCCCGTAGGTATTCATCTCTACTTACCGGTTGCGTAATATGCAACAAACCGACCCTATGCCCAGCTTTCTTTAGGTATGCAGATAGCGAAGCCACCCCGGGGTAGAATTTACCTGCTCGCTCACTTGTATCTGGAAAAACGAACACAACTTTCATGTTCTTAATTCTCCTCTAAACTTGGAGGCGTGAGGTGGACCCAGTACCGTATGCCAACAGGCATGAGAGCCGTTTTCTCCAATTCATCCTCCTACTCCAGCCAGCGGAAGTAGATTCCCTCCAGCTCCCTCGTGGACAAGTAGCTATTGTAGTTCTGCTCTATATGCCTTCTGCCCGCCTCTCCCATTGCTTCCCAGCTTTGTGGGTTTGCGATAAGGTAGCTGATTCTCTCCGCCAGAGCCTCTACATCCCCCTCGGCCACCAGAAAGCCACTCTCGCCGTCGAGCACTACCTCAGGGATGTCAGCGTGGTGTGTAGAGACCACCGGCAGCCCTGAGGATTGAGCCTCCATAAGGGTTATCGGGGTTCCCTCGCTATCGCCATCGGCGGCGGTAACGCTGGGGCCGAGAAAGATGTGAGCCTGGGCCATCTCTTCCGCCACCCTGGAGCTGGGCTGAGCGCCCAGGAGCGTTACACACTCCCCGATCCCCAGCTCCCGGATCAAGTCCTCGATCTGCGGTCTGAGCTCTCCATCGCCGACTATCCGAAACTCCATATTCCTGTGACTAGGAAACACCCGGCTGACGGCTCTCAGGGCGTAGGGGAGGCCCTTTTTCTCCGTGAATCTCCCGACGAACAACAAGACCACTTTGCCATTGTCCCCTGGCCTGCGGTAAGAGAATCCGAACTTCTGGGTGTCGATCCCCAGGTGGTGAATCTCTATCTTCTCCTCCGGGCAGCCGAGCTCGACCAACCGCCGCCTCATATATCCTCCTCCCACCAGGAAGAGGTCTCCCTCGGCGAATAGCTCTTGATAGGCCTCCTCCTGCTCTATGAGCCATGAGCGCCGTGAAATATCATACCCGTGAAAGGTTGTGATGAGGGGGACGTCGAGCCTTCGCTTGAGGGGCAGGGCCAAAACCCCCGAGCCGCCAAAATGGGCGTGGAGGAGCCTCACCCTTTTCCGTCGAGCGAGCCTCTCGTGAGGCAGCAGCCGAAAGAGCCTTCGGTCTATCTGGTATTGAAACCATCCTCTGGTATACCGCCTCGCAGGCAGGAAGAATACATCGGGCAAAGGGAAAAGAGCGGGGTTTTCTCTCTCTCCGGCCAGCACTATCATCCGTACTGCTCGCACACCTTTCAGCCCTTCGTAGATGAAGGTTTGGGACAGGGGTAAGTATCTGTTGAGGCAGCAGGCGACAACCGGTTTCTCTTTCAACATAGGCCTAAACCCCCATCCTGGTCATCTCGCCCCTTGCGGGGGATGGCCAGTACCCTTTCATAGAACCCAGCACCTCCAGCCCATGCTCACGGCGAACCCAGCAAATCCCGTCCCTGGCGGTTGGCGATGCCACTGTCAAAGGGAGCTCCCATAGCCATCAAGATGCCGCCGCCGCCATTCCCAGGCGCTTCCAATTATGTCAATCAGCTCAGTGTGCTGTGGCCTCCAGCCCAACAGATTGCGAGCACGCTCGGGACTCGCCACCAGCGCCGCCGGGTCCCCGGGTCTCCTGGGTCCGACATGGACGGGAAGGTTTACTCCAGTGACTTGCCTTGTCACATCCACCACATCCTGCACAGAGTACCCTCGTCCCAGTCCCAGGTTGAACACCTCGCCAGACATATCCTCCAGGTGGCCCAGGGCCAGCACATGGGCCGCTGCAATGTCATCCACATGAACATAGTCACGGACGCACGTACCATCCGACGTCGGAAAGTCGTTTCCGAAGATTGTAACACCGTTGCTCGGGCCCTGGGCTGCTCTCAGAACGTTGGGGATGAGATGGGTCTCTGGTCTGTGGTCCTCCCCGATCCCATAAGCAGCTCCAGCGGCATTGAAGTAGCGGAACGAGATGTGCAGAAGCTGATAGGCCCGTCCGTACCATTTCAGGATGCGCTCGAATAGCCACTTGGATTCCCCATAGGAGTTGACAGGCTCTTTGGAGTGATCTTCACGAATTGGAATCTCTTCAGGAGTGCCGTAGACTGCGGCGCTGGAGGAAAAGACGAGCCGCTTTGTGCCGTGACGCAGCATCGCATCCAGAAGCGCCAGGCCACCCGTGACATTGGTACGGAAGTAGCGCTGGGGGTCTGTCATCGAACTCGACACCACCGAATCCGCAGCGAAGTGCATCACCGCATCAAAATCACCCTGGGCAAAGACTTTGTCGAGAACTGCTGCATCACAAACGTCGCCTACAACAAGCTCAGCGCCCTCTGGCACGCCCTCCCGATGCCCCTGGCTCAGATTATCCAGCACTACCACCCCGTGTCCTTCAGCCAGTAGCCGTCTGGCTGTAACGCTTCCTATATAGCCTGCGCCTCCTGTAACCAGAACCTTCACTCTGCTTCCTCTTTCAGCTCTTCGTAGATGAAGGTTTGAGACAGGGGTAAGTACCTGTTGAGGCAGCAGGCAACCACTGGTTGGTCTTTCAACATGGGCTTGCCTCTTCATCAGGCTCACCTTGCCCCTTGAGAGGAAACGCCGATGGATTTATCAACCTTGACCTGCCCTGTCCTGCATCCTATTCATAACGATAATCAAGGCGGGAACCAGGAAAAGATACAGCGTATGGCCGCCTGAAAACGCCTCCTCATCCAGCGTATAGTGGGTTAGTATAGCCCCATGTAGAGATGCGCCGACCAAGTACCCTATCAACCCGGCGAAGAGTCCCAGCGAGACAGCTTTCACCAGGGGGTCCTTGGCGCTCCTGAAGAGCCTCTGGCCCATCCAAAGCGAGATGGCAAAGAATCCTGTCAGTCCGGCCACTGCAAGAAAGCCCGTCTCGGCCCATACGGTTAACAACAGGTTATGGGAGTTAGTCCAAAAAAAGGGGTCATCACCCACCTTATAGTCCAGGTAGGTATAGCGAAACATCCCTGGCCCCACACCAGTCGCAGGGTTATGAATGGCCATCTGCCAGCCGGTTTGCCAGGTGTCCACCCTTTCGGTCCAGGAGCCGCTCTGGAAAAAGGCATCCACGGAGTAGGTCCGGGCCCACAGTATCTGCATGACAACGCCACCCGAAACCAGGAAAGCCACCAGCAATAAGGGTGACATCCTCAAAAAGAGACGACGCACCTCGCTGCTCATGAGCAGCAAAACCACCAACGACACGGCGGAGCCAAGCCATGCACCACGGATGTAGGTGAAGACCAGCGCCACCAGCATGATGGCGAAGAGGAGACCTAAAGCAAACCTCACCCTCAGTGAGACTGCCGGTGAGATAGCGAGGCACAGAGGAAGGGGCAACAACGAAGTCAAAAAGAGGCCGTAAAACCCGGCGTTGTGGAAGAATTGGTTGACCTTTTCATCGCCGCTCAGCAGCGTCTCTGTGGGAGTATCACGCTCGAAGGCCATCAGCGAGTAGACAGCCATCAGAAGAAGGGAGAACAGAAGCGCTGACACCGCCAGGATA
>JACVQK010000037.1 GCA_015661155.1 Dehalococcoidia bacterium
CGGCTGCCATGGACAGGGATTCCCCATCGGTGTCGCCCGAGGCCCCGACTACCTCCATGGCAGAGGAGGAGAGGAAAAAGGAGCGATACGCCTCCCTGAAAATCTGCTGCTCCTCGGCCACATAGAGCCTGATTTTACCGCTTCCGTTAATCACAGCGCTCCACCTTTTTCGCAGCCACCGGCCCTGACATGCCTGGTGTCATGACGGGCGTTCAAGAGACAGTGGTTTCTTGTCTGGGGTCTTGGTCCATGTCATTCAACTCCCTTTCCAGCACCTGGTTAAGAACCATCAAGGGTTGTCGCTCCACGCTGCTCAATTGAATAGCCACTCTAACGTCGGTACGCGCCCAGCTTCATCACTATCCTGGCCGCTGCCTTGGGGAAATCAGAGACGGACTGAATGGCCTCGCAGTTCCCCTCGCCATACTGGCTGACCAGCATCTTCCAATGCTGGGCTAGGCCAATGGCGTAAACGTGGATGTCGGCATCCCTGCACGCTCTCACAGCCTTGACCACATGGGCATCGCTATCAGGGTGGCCATCGGTGAAGTGGATGAGCAGCCTCCTCTTCATGTTCCTGGGTTGACGCTCCATGAGCACCTTACACCCGGCGATAGCTGCCCCCGAGGGCGTGCCCTCGCCCTGCTGCACATCCGCCAGACAGAGTCTGGGAAGCTGGCGGTCACAGATGCGGGTGAGGGCCACCCTGGAAGAGTGCCCTGTGTAGCACCACACGGCAAAGTCTATCTCAGGCATCCTCTCGAGCCCCTGAGAAAACACCGCCGCCGTCTGCTGCACCATGGGCATGTGTGCCTTCATGGATCTCGAGACGTCCAGGAGAAGGCCCACGTCAAGGCCAGACCCGGCCATTGAATCCCTTCGCTTGTAGTAACCTGGGTCCCCCACGAAAGGCTTCCAGAGGCGGCGGTCATCCAGCCTGCCCTGGGATAGGCCGTGAAGCCATCGGGCATTCAGGTTCTGGTGGAGCCGGAAGGCTTCCTGTACCTCGCGGATCTCTCGCCGTACACAGGAGATGGCGCTTTCTGCCAGTCCTGGGTCGTAGGTTGCTCTCGTCGCCCTCGCGGCGACCTGCCTGGGGTCTTCTGCCAGCACCTCGGCCACAGACTGGGAAAGGTCTTGGGACTGGCAGTCAGTCACCTCAGCCACCTGCTCCAGGAGCTTGGCCGGAACCTGCGCCACCTGCCGGCCGCAGGGCATGGGGCCCGTGCCTGGATCGAAGTCTTCCAGGTTTCCCACCTTCCCGGTCCTGTCGTCGCTGACCCCATCTCCTCCCTTGGACGAGACAGGCAGCGGCGATTCTTTGACAGGGAACTGGCGATAGAGGATGATGGCCGCCTCCGCCACCATGGCCTGTCTGGCCTCAGCGTTCCCCTCCCCTGCGGCCCTCTGCGACAACGCCAGCAGGGTCTCAAGCGCCTGCTTCACCCGAGGTGACGTGTGGCGGGGCAGCGCTTGACCGTAGAGAGAGAGACCCACCCACAGATTCATGAAAGCGTTGCGGTCAGGCTGAGCGGCCCCGGCGATGGCGTCCATGTCCATGGGAGTCCTCTCATAGAGCCTCCTGCGGGCGATGCGAATGTACTCCCCCAAGACAGGCCACATCTTGCTCACGCTCTGGTCTACGTAGGAGTCCTCCAGGACGTTCTGGATGCGGCGGAGCGCCGCCATCACCGCCTGGTCACTGGCCTGCCAGTCCATTCTAAGGGGATGGGGCAGGTCGCTCCATCGGGTGTGGACAAGCTGCTTGAGCGCCTCTTCTCTCCAGGGGTTGCTCCACAGGCAGTGTCCACCCTCGTGGGCCGCATAGCCAATCACCTCGTCAACCACGGTCCCGGGGAAAGGGCACTCCTCTTCCTTCAGGGGGCCATAGTCCAGGGCTACGATGCGTCTTTGGAGGTCGGTGAAGGAAACGCCGCCACCTGACCAGGTAACTCGAATGTCGCTCCCCATGTTGCCAATGAGGCTGTCGGCACCCTGTAGGACAGAGGCCAGTTCCTGCGCCCGGTCCTCTGTACGGTTGTGCCGCCAGAAGGCTGATAGGCTCCTCTGCGCGTTCATGTGCTATCCCCTTGCATCTTGGCCGGTCCTGGCAAAGATTTCACCTATTCCTCGTCGTCCCATCGCCTCTTCAAGAAAGCCGAGTCCACCTTCCCTGCCAACTGGAGGGCCTGGAGGAGGGCATCCTGCTCCGCGCGCTCACCGGTTCCGTTGGTGACGGCAAAGAGCACGGCCTCCCGTATGGACAACTCCTCCTTGATCAGGGCGCCGCACTCCAGGAGCTGCCTGGTGGAGACGGCGATGCCCAGCTTGGGATTGCTGCGCACTGTCCGGGCGAACTGAGACAGCTCCCTGGCTTCCTCTTCTCTTATCCCTGTGCGCTCTACCAGGAGGTCAACCTCCACCTTCAGAGGAAGGTAGTCCAGGCGAATGGTATTGGATATCCGGTCTTTCAGAGCTATATCCACGGCGTTGGTGCCGACGTAGTTCGCTCCCTCGTTGAGGGTTACAAAGAAGATGAGTCCAGGGGCCACCACGACCTCACGGTTGAGGGCCGGCACCCAGGTCCTGCGACGGTGGTCGAGGAGGCCAAAAAGGGCGTTCAGGTTCTCGGGATGGGTGCGGTTGGCCTCGTCCAGGAGAACCACGCACCCTGGAGTCTCCATGGCATCCACCAGGGCCGCCTTCTGGAAGTAAGTCCCTTCCCTTATGGACATCTCCCTTGTGCCCCACCAGTCGCCCGGCTCGGTGACAAGCTGGCAGTGCATGGTGAAGAAGGAACGCCTCTGGACGGCGGCGAACTCCTTCGGGAGGCTGCTCTTCCCCGTGCCCGTGGGGCCCGTCAGGAGGATGTTGACCATCTCGCCGTTGCGAGCCCGTCGCTCGACAGCGTTCAGGAACCTCGCAACCCGTCCGTCAATCCAGAAGGTGGGGTCTGCCTCGGGGATAGCCAGCGCCGGGTGCAACGAGCCGGCAGAGGTGCCGCGGGGAGCAGCACCTCTGCCCAATGCTTCCAAGGCCGCTTCGGCGCTTGGGGAATCTGGGCCGCCTGCTCTTCACCCCGGTGAGCGTGGCTGACATGGCTCTCCAGCTCCTGCAAGGACAACGCCTGATAGTGGCACCTGGGGCATAGGATACCGGTGGAACGTTGCAGCACTGGCACCTGCATAACTCACATCCTTCCAACGTTCAGTACGATAAGAGGGAGCAGCGAACCCTGATATCTCTACCGATCTCCATGTGAACTCTGCTTGCTAAAGACTACTCCGCCAAGGGGTTAATATCAGCAGGTCAACGGTGGTGTTTCGGTGTTCGTTTCGTAGTGCCGGGGGGAGTACAGAGGGGCGCAGCCCCTTTGACGGGGGTCTGGGGGTGTCCCCCAGATACAAAACGTACCCCCTTCCTGGCCAGGAAGGGGGTAGGGGGATGGTCGAAAGGTTTTTTCAGCAGCCTGCTAGGAGCTGGACTCCGGCCCCGAGGCCAGCACTATGGGCAGCGTGAAGGAGAAGGTGGTGCCCTCTCCCAACTTGCTTCTGACCCCTATCTTCCCACCATGCATCTCAACCAGGTATTTCGCTATGGCAAGGCCCAGGCCGGTGCCGGCGTTCCTCTGGCCGTCAGAGTTGCTGCCGCGATAGTACTCGCTGAACAGGTGCTTCTGGTCTTCCTCTGGAATCCCGGGGCCATTGTCAGAAACCTCGATGACGATATGAGAACCCTCCCTTTGAAGGCGCACGCGGATCTCGCCTCCGGAGGGGGTAAACTTGTTGGCGTTGGAGAGCAGGTTCAGCAGGATTCTCTCAATGCGCTGGAAGTCCACGAGTAGCATGGGTAGGCCCTCAGGCACCTCTACACGAATCCTCTGACCCTTGACCCTGATCGAGGGTTCCACCAACCCCACCACCTCATCAACCACCTTTCCGATGTCTGCGGGCCCCAGCCGAAGCTCCAACTGGCGACTTTGCATCTGGGTGTAGTCCAGCGACTCCTCAACCAGCCTCTCCAGCCTGCTCACGCCGCTTCGGAGGACTCGCACCAGGCGTGTCGTCTGCCTCGCGTCCAGGCCACCCTGGGAGTCTGAGAGAAGGTCAATGGAAGCCTTTATGGCCGTGACCGGCGACTTGAGCTCATGGGACACCGTGCGCAACAGGGTGGACTTGAGCTTTGCCAGCTCCTCCATCTCTTGCAGCCGGGCCATCTCCAGGCCATAGAGGCGAGAGTTTTCAATGACAGTGGCGGCCTGACTGGTCACAGTGGTGAGGAGCTGAATATCCGCCTGGGAGTAATCCTCATCGACAAGCCTGTGACCCAGCACCAGGATGCCCGTCAGCTCCCCTTTGGACTTCATGGGGAGGAGAAGTTGCGCCCCCGAGCTCACAAGGCTATGCCTCTGCGAGTCCCCAATAGCCTGCAAATAGGGGTCCCCATCCAGGTCCTGAATGCGCAGGATGCTTTCGTTCCTGGCCAGCCACTTGGCCAGAGAGCTGTTGCCCTTAACAGAGATTCCAGGGGAAGTGCCGCCGCCTTCGCTACCTGGGGGTGTGACAACAAAGTCGCCCGACTGCGCATTGGGGAGCAGGATAACCACCCAGTCGGCTTGCATAGCCAGGGTCACCGTTCTCGTGAGGCTGGCGGCCAGACCGGCCAGGTCTGAGATGTCTCGCGCCTCCTGAGCAAACCCCTGAAGCGCCATCAGGTGGTCGTAGCGCTCCCGAAAGAACAGCCTGTCCACAAACCGCTGCACGCGTCCGACGGCGGGCGGGAGCAGTATTGCAACCAGAAGAAAGGCAGCCACGGAAGCAGCTGCCAGGGCCATGGTCGTCTGGGACCGGAACATGGCCAGGAAGAGGACGAATGTCAGGCCGTAGATAGCGAAAACGATGGTGCTAACTAAGGAATAGGCAAACCCCCTGCGCAGCACCAGCCGCAGCCCCAGCAGGTGATACCTGGTAATGGCAACGGTGGTCAGCAGCCCGAAGGCGATGTTGGTCACGATGCCCAAGGGGTACATCCTGACGCCCAGCGCGGGCAGAATGTCGGAGGTGCCTCCCAGGAGAGACATCACGGCACCCAGGATCATGTAACCCATGCGGTCCTTTTCCTCCACCACCCTGGAACGCCTCTGGGCGACGTGCAGGAGCAACACCGCCGTGAGGACAGGCACGTAAGCCACCGCCAGGTACAGCGGGAATGCGGGGCCCAGTACCAGGGTGTATCCAAAGAACGTCCGCTGCATACCGGTGGCCACCGCGCCCATCAGGGACAGCACTCCCACCAGAATCGCTACGCCGTAAAAGCTGCGGAGGACCCAGGGGCTCAGGCGGCTGTTGGTGAAACAGAGGCTAAAATGGCAAAAGAGGACGCTTGTGAAGGCGATGGCAACGAGGGCCGCCTTTTCCCACTGGAAGGCCAGGGACAAATCGGGGCTGGAGCGCATGCCGAATATGGCAAACCCCCACAGGCCCATGGCGATGAGAAAGGCAGTGAATACCCGGTTCTGAAAACTGCTCCAGTCGCTCTTCACAACCAGCGCAGCCAGGAAGGTATTGACGAGAAACACGAGAAGCGGGAGGACAATGTACGCGACGGCCATGTTCTATCCTCTCACTGGGCCCGACCCGCCACTTTCATCAGGTCTGCAATGTCGTCGTCAGAAGCGTTGATTCGCGGCGGTTTGAGTCTCCCCAGCTCGTAGCCGCCCTTGCGCCTCTCATCGTAAAAGCGGTCAAAGGTGCCCGAGGGCAACCGAGTGACCCGCAACGGCCGGATGCCCAGGAGGGCTTCCAGGTCGCTGTAGAAAGGGTCCACCTTCTTCAGCTTCTCATGAAGAAGCTCTTCCAGCTCCCGCTGCTGGTGGTCTCCCCGTAGCTCGGTATACATATGCAGAATCGGGGTGTCGGCCTCAAACTCCTTGCGTACCGTCCAGTCCTCGTATTTCAGGTCGGTCAGATTCAGCGCTTCCCAAACGGTCTTCTCATCCAGGCGAGTGAAGCCAGCCAGGTCGATACGATCGTCTGCCCTGCCAAGAAAGGCGGCCTGAGGCAGCCGACTGCTCGTTCCATCGCCTTTCGTCGGAAGGAACTGCACGAAATGCCCCACCCGATAGCGGATGAACGCCATGCCATAGAAGTTGGTGATGACAACCTCGTAGCTCTTACCGGGCTCCACCTCGTCCAGGAGCACGGTCCGAGGCCGATACCTGTCGTCCTCCCGGCTGCGTAGCGACTCGTCCATGGGGATGAACTCAAAAAAGTCGGCGTAGGGGTTGAACACAAGCCCCTCCTTCTCCTGGGTCTGCATCCCCATGAGTCCCCCCTCGGTGCATGCATACATCTCGAAGGGGAGCTTTCCCCAATAGTGGCGCACTTTGTCGCGAAAGAAGGGGGTGTCCACGCCCCACCCCACGATGGCCTTGGCAGGCCACAGGTCTCTGGGCAGGACTTCACCCCTGAGCAAATGCCTCTTCACGAACGCCTTGCCCAGCCGAGAGAGAGCCAAGGGGCCCAGATGACTGGGATCAAGCCTGCTCTGCCGGGACTTTTCGGCAAACTCCTCACCCACCTTCACCAGTACGCTGGTCATAGAGACGATGAGGTCAACCCTCTTGCCCAAGGCCGCCCTGAAACCCTGCCGAACCCTCTCTTTGAAGTCCAGGGACTCCGAGACCTCCGCATCGAGGACACCCCGGAATCCAAAGCGCTCGGCCATGCCGAAAGTCGCCAGCCCGGACAGGTAGGGTCTCTCAGGCGCGTTGTACAGTACCGTGTCCCCTGGCCACACCCTCACGTCTTCGCGTCGGGAGGCCGCCGCCAGGATAAAGGCGGCCATGAGGTTGTCCAGCAGCCTCTCCAGGCCGCGGCGGGAGTACGGGACCCACTTGAAGCCGGCCTGGGCACCCGTGGTATGGGCCCATACGGCTGGCTTCTCGCCCAAGATGCCATCGTTGCCAAGGCTCAGGAAAGGGACGTAGCCCCCGTATGTGGTCAGGGGGACGTTGGAGCGGAACTCGGAGACGCTCTTCGGAGCCGTACCCCTGAGGAGGTGCCTCCCCAGGGGCGAAGCGTGAACCAAATCGATCTGCTCCATGAGAAGCTCCGACTGGATGTCCATGAAGTCCCGCAGCGAGAGGTCCAGGAAGCCGCAGTACTTCTTCCAGACCAGCTTTGGGTCCCGAGTCCCCAGCGCGCCCACCCCAGGGGCGGGCGCAGCGGGGACTTCGCTGGGAGAGGTCCGGCTCATGACACCTCCCCCAGCTCACCGGGTTGGGCGCAAGCCACGGCCAACGAACCACGCCGACCAACGGGACTCATGGCATTCCCCGACACATGGCTGCCCCCTCACTGGCCGACAGTGGCCTACCGCATAGGCCAAAGCTAGTCGAGCTCTACCACTCCACCAAAGACGCCCCCGCCATAAAGGACAAACCCGACGACACCTTCCACCGTGATGCTAAATTTCCCCTTGGCGTCCATGGTCTGGGCCTCCCACTTGCCCACGTCCGAGACGACGACATAGAACATAAGGCCCTGGGGAGTGGGGTAGGGCGACGCGGTCCCCTTCAGCTTTGCATCCATCTTCCCGGAAACCGTCGCGCCCGAGGTGGTAGCCAGGGTGAAGGAACCCTCCAGATCACCCTTGAGAGTGCCCTTGTTCAGGTCTATTGTCACCTCGGAGTCATGGGTGGTGGTGAGAGTGGCACCATGGAACCCAAGGGCAAAGCAGGCCTGGTCCAGGCACTGAATGGTGCCCTGGTTAACCTCGCCCGTGGTGTTCACCTCAACCTTGGACTTCTTGGCTTGCACATCAATGGACCCTGGGTTCACCATGTGCAGCCCCACTACGGCCGAAGAAAAGGCGACTTTTGTGTCTGCTGAAGCCGCCGCGCCGCTAGCAAGGACACCAATGGTAGAGCAGATTGTACTCTGTGGGGGTGAGCTTGACCACCTCCCCCCGAAGCCTGACCTCCCTCAAAGTGAAATTGATGGCGAGCTCCCCGTTGTCGAACACCGCCTCGTCCTGGTCTGTCAGTCCCTGGCTCCTGCGGAGAACTGCCTGAGCCCGAGCCAGGAACTCCAGCTGATCGAAGGGCTTGGTAATGTAGTCGTCGGCGCCGATCTCAAGCCCACGCACGATATCCTTGGGCTGGTCCCTGACCGTGAGGATGATTATGGGGACGTTGCTGGAACTCCTGAGGGTTTTGCACACCTCCAGCCCATCTATGTCCGGCAGGCCAAGGTCAAGGATGACGATGTCGGCGCCCTGCTTCTCGAAGAGGTCAATGCCCGTGGTGCCATCCTGGGCCTTCAGGATAATGGCGTCGGGCCACCGTATCTCAAAGCAGAGCGACACCACCTCCAGGATATCCGGGTCGTCGTCGACGAGAAGTACTTTCATAGGCCCAACCCTCCAGACGAGTGATGAAACACTGGGGCCATTGCATTTCTACTGCTAGCGAACATGCAAGACCAAGATTTCCCATGTCGACTCACCCCGGCCTGGCCCAAGAGGATGATGGGGGGAGTATATGCTAGTCTCTGGATGCCAGTCAACCGTCGTCTCTCCACCCCTCAGGGATGATTGCGGTCTTGCCCAATCGCTGCCCGCACACACAGCAGGGTGTTGAAAAACCCCTTCGACCTCCGACTCTGTCGAGAGTCTCGATGCGCAAAGCGCAAGCAACCGCGGCATCGCCTCCCTCAGGCTTCGGGCGCTTCCTTGGGGGTAAGGCCGTTCCTGAGCTCCTCCCACCTGTCCCTCAGCAGCTCCATTAGGAGGAACTCGTAGCCGCCTCGGCGAACCTTTCTGAGAGAGACAAATCCACACTTCTGAAAAGAACTCTGGGCCCGCAGGTTCCAGGTCAGGGTGTGGAGATAGACCCGCTTCAGAGAGGTGTTGGTGAAGATGTAGTTTACCAGGGTGTTCACGATGTCGGTGCCGTAGCCCTGGCTCCAGTACTCTTTGTCGCCGATCATGATTCCCAGCTCTGTCTGGCTCCTGGCCATGTCTATGTCGTAGTACATGCAGTTGCCTATCAGCTTGCCATCCAGGGTCTCCACGGCGAACCGCTTTGACCATGGAAAGGGGTGCCGGAGCTCGTCCTGGAAGAGGCGGAGGTAGTCAGGGTAGGACATATTCAGGGGAGGGGTGGCATCCAGTCCCGAAAGCTCCTCGTCGATGCGCCACGCGTAGTCCACTGGGGCGTCCTCCAGCCTCTTCTCCCTGAGGATGATCCGCTCTCCCTTAATCAACGTTTTCTCCGCCCTTCGGCATGGCTGACATCATCTTCGCCGCTTTCTTCAGGATGCTGACCTCGTTCTTGTACGTCAGGGTTTGCAGGGCCTCCCCGCTGCGGGCCCAGTGCACCAGGTCGAACTCCCGGTCGTGTTCGCTGATGGAGCTTCCCACGGAACTCATGAGGTAGAGATGTATATTCTATTTCTAGCGGATTTCAGGCGTCAAGGTAATGAGCAGCTTCCCAGGGTCTTCTAGTTATCCGAAGGCCGTTTCTTGTCCGCTCACCCTGAGCTTGTAGAACCACATGAGCGGGATTGACCTTGAACTCAAGCAGTTGAAAGACCCTGGCAACTCCCCCTACTCCGCCTTCAGCCTGTAGGTGGCCGGGACCTCCTCCACCACCCCCTCTTTGACCAGCTTGTGAAGGTGGGTGCGGACGTTCCCCGCCGCCGCCTGGCGCAGCCCTTTCTTGAGGTTACGCGGGTAGATATCCCGAACCATCCCATCCACATCTCCTATGCCCTTGCCCAGAGCGGCCAGCACCTGCTGCTCCCGCTCGTTGCGGTGGTTGATGTACCAGGCGATAAGGCGAGCACCTCGGGGCATGGGCACAACAGGCCCGTGGGCAGAGCAGATGACCTCCACCCGATGGCGCGCCAGCTTCTCAAGCGACTTCATGTAGTCGGCCAGGTCATGCACGGTGGAGGAGGAGGCCCCCAGCACGGTGTCTCCCGTAAACATAACCCTATCCCGGGCCAGGTAGTAGCATACGTGGTCATTCTCATGTCCGGGGGTGAAGATGGCGAGAAGAGATACACCCCCTCCGGTGGGGATGCGTTCCCCTGCCCGCAGCTTCACCACATTCTCCTCCCCCACTATGTCGGCAAGGCGTTTGACCAGCTTGGGATGGCAGCGCACCGGGGCATGCACCGCCTCAAAAACCCGGTCCAGGCCGCCGATGTGGTCCTGGTGCCCGTGGGTGATGACGATCGCGGTGATACTTGGGCGGCCAAGTCCCTCGTAGGCCGAGAGTATCTGCCCCGTCCACTTGCGGTCCTGCTCCCCCGTGTCGACTATGATCATTCCTTCGGCGGGGTCGCCCACAAAGTAGTTGTTGGAACCGCCAGGATGTCTCACCGCCTCATCGTCAATGTGCTCTGCGTAAACGTGGGGTGTGACCTGCATTGGAGAACCTCCTAGGACTGAGATCATGGCGTCAGGTGATGGCAATTGTACCACCTGAGGGCCGGCTGGCAAACAACGAGGAAGGCCCCCCTGACCTTACCCCGAGAGCGGGGGAAGGGATTTCTCTCCCCCGTGCAACGGGGGAGAGTCAGAGAGGGGATAGACGGTTCCTAATATGGCGCATTCCTTTGGGGACACCCCCTTATAGAGACCCAGGCGACGTGCTATACTGGAATCCATCCCAAATCTGGCACTGGGGGAGTCCAGAGGGGAGGAATCCCTTCTGGCGGGGGTCTGGTGGTGTCCCCCACTGGGCACGGCCCAGACCCACACCTTACGAACCGTAGAACATGGTCAGACCAGGGCAGCAACAGTTGAGTATGGATGCAGGGCACGCCCTGCCTGGGCACGACCCAGACCCACATATCACAGACGCTGAGTTCAGCTTGCCTATGGATGCCTCTGCAAAGTGTAGGTGCAGGGCTCGCCCTGCTTGGAAAGCCAAAGGGACAACAAGATCAAACCTTCTATATGGGTTGGGGTAGCCCTCATAGCCGCCCTGCTGGGTCTAGCAGGGGGACTGGGAATCGCCAGCACCGTGCTGGACTCAAGGGACGGGGGACTGGAGACGCGTCTTCGCGACACCCAGAGCCAAATCCAGGACCTTCAGGCCGCCATGGAGGAGCAAGAGGCGACCTCCCAGGTGCTGCTGAAGGCCCTCGACCAGGCGAGCCAGAGGGAGGACGCCCTGAGAAGCCAGCTCTCCCAGGCGGAAGCCCAGGCGTCTTCGGCCCAGGAGGAGCTGGCGCAGAAAAAGGCGGAGTTGGATAACCTGCATCTGGCCCAATCCGAAGCTCAGTCTGGGCTGGAGAAACTCCAGGACCTGAGGGACCAGGCCAACTCCATAGAGAGCTTCAGGGTGCTGCTGGTGGAGATGCGGAAAGACCTTCCTCAAACTCGGGAAGAGGCTCTTACCCATTGGAGCAGGGTCAAGTCCCTCGTCGCCAGGGCCGACCCCTCTCTGGTCTCCCCCATTGACAGGGTGATACTGAGAATTGACAACTACTTCGACTGGGACGATAGAAGCCCAAGCCCCAGCGCCCCCATAGAGGAGTACCTCGCATGGCTCGCCGACTACACCTCGTCGGGAGCCGTCGCCTACGAGGACGCCGTAAGAGGCTTCACCAAAGACACCCTGCTGGCACTGATAAACCGGATGGATTCGGTGGTAGACTATCTGAAGTGACCCCGATACATCGGGGCCTTTCACCACCCCAGTCGTGAGCAACCGTACCTGAAGGGAACACCGAATACACCAAGTAAGCTGAGGATGAAACCATGATGTCACGAAAAACCGTCGCGGCGTGCACACTCCTGACCCTGCTGCTGGCCTTGGTCTTGCTACCCCAGTCCCCTGTCTCGGGAGCAGACAGGGAGCCCAAGCTCTCCTCGCCCTTTTCCCTGGACTCCTCCCTCATGGAGCCCTTCCAGGAGTTCCTCTCCAGTTCTGTCTGGCTGCTCACAAAAGGGCTGGACCCCCGTATTACTGCCATGAAGGGCAACCCCCTGGGAAAGGCCTTCCCGCCCGAGGAGGCAGAGCGGAGAGGAGTTCCCCTTCAAGCCGGGGGAGGGGGCCAGGGACCCCTGGTGCCCTATCGGAGCCAGTCCACCAAGTTCAGCCGCAACATACTGGTGACCCGGGACTTCAGCAGCTTCCCCTTCCAGACGGAGCCCAGCCTGGCCGTTGACCCCAAAGACCCGGAGCACATCCTCCTGGGCGTCATAGACTACAACTTCCCCGGAATCACCACCTACACCAGCATCGACGGCGGCGCTACATGGGAAGGCCCGTACCAGGTGAAATACCCCTCCGATGACGACGGTGCCGCCGGCGACCCCGTTATGGCCTTCGATAGGCAGGGGAAAGCCTACGCAGCCTCCATATCCCTGGTGGCGGAGGAGTTCGCAATAGGCAACGCTGTTGGCTCCGCTGCCACCTCCGCCATTCCCATAGCCACCTCCGAAGACGGCGGCCGCACCTGGTCAGAGCCCATAGCCGCTGCCAGGAGCCACCTCAAGACCAGGGTTACGACGGCAGGGGATGGTAGCCCAAGGTACGAGCTTGAGCTCCCTTTCCTGGACAAGCCCTGGATGGCCGTGGGGCCAAGCAGGGACAACCCTGCCAAGGATTCCATATACGTTACCTATACCAAGTTCGTCACCCACTACGAGGTCATCTTCACGTTTGGCGGGCTGCCCTACCTGGGCGTCCCCCTCACGGAGACCTCCATTGAGAGGGTCTACTCCGAAGACGGCGGCCGGACATGGAGCGCCCCCCTGGCGGTGAGCCCCACCGTGATAAGCACCATCGGAGAGGACGCCCCCAACAGGGTGGTGCAGGGCTCCCAGCCCGTGGTTGCCCCGGACGGCACCCTCTACGTAACCTGGATGGACAGCACCGACGACGATGCCTTCAAGGGGCTGGCGGAGGTGTACGTTTCCAGGTCTGACAATGGTGGCCGCACCTTCACCACTCCCGTCGCGGTATCGGCCTTCGGCGAGCCCGGATTCAGCTCCCGCACCGCCTTCTTCCGAATGTGGGGCACTGTGTTCCCTCAGGTCTCGGTCGGGCCAAAGGGAGAGGTCTACATCGCCTACACAGCCAGGCCCACCGCAAAGATAGACGACGGTGATATCTTCTTCGTGGCCTCCCAGGACAGAGGGAAAAGCTGGAGCATCCCCAAGAGGCTCAACGATGACCAGACCAGCCGCCTCCAGTTCTTCCCCGCCATCTCCGTCGGCCCCGATGGGACCATCCACGCCATGTGGGGAGATATGAGAGACGACCCCGTGGAGACCAGATACCACGTCTACTACACCAGCTCCGAGGACGGCGGAGAGACCTGGAGCGAGAACGCCCGGGTCACGGATTTCCCCTCCAACCCCAACTACGCCTTCCCCAACGGCGCTTTCATAGGCGACTACTTCACCATAAAGGCGACGGAGAGGGACGTTTTCATGGCCTGGCCCGACGCCAGGCTGGGAGAGTTCGGCCCCCTGAATCAGAAGATCGCCTTTGCCCGCAAGGGGATCATGCCCCTGCCCTCCATCTTCCTCTCACCGCCCTCGGGCGCCGGAGGCAAGGACATCTCCATCCTGGGGTCTAACTTCCAGCCCGACCATTTCCGGGGAGGGGGCCCACGACTTCCGTGCCATCGACGCCTCGGGCAACATCGCCACCGGGGCCTTCTACATGGACTTCGGTTTTGACAACATCCAGGGCTCCATTCAGGACATCACGGGGCAACTGGAGTCCCTCGACCAGAGGCTGAACGGAGCCACCGGCTCCCAGCTTCAGACAATCCAGGATAGTCTGAAGGGCCTCGACCAGCTCCAGGACATCCAGAGCACCCTGGATCAACTGGATGTGGAGAGGGAATCCAGGGGAGTTGACCCGTGGGTCGTCGTTGTCATAACGGTGGTAGTCGCCCTCCTGACCTTGTCCCTGGGTCTGGTGGCAGGAATACGCTTCGCCCTGGGAGTGCCCAGGCAATGAAGCGCTCCCTCTGGTTCATGCTGGCGCTAGCCCTCTTCCTGGTCTTTTCGGCCTCCTCCAGTAGCGACTACACGCCACCCCACAACCAGCCAGGCCCCGCCACCGACACCATCAACTTCCGCGCCTTCGCCGTGGAGATAGCCTCCCGGGAGTTGGAGGCAGGGCAGATGGACATGTACCTCTTCAGCTTGAAGACCCCCGCTGCGGAGAAGCTCCAGGCCAACCCCGCCGCTACCGTTTACCAGGCCCCCGCCTCCACGGTGTCCATAGTGCTGAACCCGGCCCCGGCCCCGGAGGGCGAGTTGAACCCCCTCTCCATCAAGGAGGTGAGGCAAGCCCTCCAGCACGTAGTCAACAGGCCCTTCATTGCCCAGGAGGTCTACAAGGGCTTTGCCCTGCCCATGCTCAGCCACGTAAGCCCTGCCGACTTCGACTACCTCACCGTCTACGACCTCCTGAAGGAGTCCCGCATAGGCTATGACCCCCAGCTAGCCAGGGACATGGTAAAAGAGGCCATGACCCAAGCAGGGGCGGAGCTACAGGACGGGCTCTGGCGCTACAAGGGCAAGCGCATCGACCTGAAGTTCATCGTCAGGACCGAGGACGAGCGGTGGGACATAGGCAATGCCCTGAGAGCCGAGCTGGCGACCCTGGGATTCTCCGTGAGCCTGGTTCCCCAGCAGTTCGGCCCGGCCATCTTCACCGTATACGGGACCGACCCTCAGCAGTTCGGATGGCACCTCTACACCGAGGGATGGGGTAGAGGTGCGCCGGAGAGGTACGACTTCGCCTCCATCAACCAGATGTGCGCCCCCTGGCTGGGCAACATGCCCGGTTGGCAGGAGGTGGGCTTCTGGCAGTACGAGGCCCCCCAGATAGACCAGCTGGGGCAGCGCATCTTCACCGGCGACTTCACCGGCCTGGAGGAGCGGAACCAGCTGTATGTGCAAGCCACCGAGGCGTGCCTGGAGGAGTCCCTTCGCCTGTGGGTCGTGACCGCCATAAACAACTTTCCCGCCAACGCCCTCCTCCAGGGAGTGACCCAGGACGTGGTCTCAGGGCCCAAGAGCCTGTGGACTCTGCGGGAGGCCCACATCCCCGGCAAGACCGACCTCACCGTGGGCAATCTCTGGGTGTGGACTGAGAGGACCACCTGGAACCCCGTGGGGGGCTTTGGGGACATCTACAGCGTTGACATATGGAACCAGGTCCACGATCCCCCCCTGTGGACCCATCCCTTCACCGGCATCCCCATCCCCTTCCGCGCCCAGTACCAGGTGGAGACCGCCGGCCCGGAAGGCAAGCTGGACCTCCCCGGCGACGCCTTCTCCTGGGATGCCGGAGCGGGAGGATGGAAGGCCGTGCCCCCGGGCACCCGGGCCACCAGCAAGGTCACTTTTGACTACTCCAAGTACTTCCAGTCCAGGTGGCACGACGGCCAACCCATAACCATGGCCGACGTCCTATACCCCATATCCCAGCTCTTCGACATGGTCTACAACCCGGACAAGTCCAGGATAGAGTTCTCCATCGCCACCACCAACAAGCCCTTCACCGACACCTTCCGGGGATTCCGAATCACCGCGGACAACCAACTGGAGGTGTACGTCGACTTCTGGCACTTCCTCCCCGACTACATAGCCCAGTACGCCAGCATATCGGGCGTCAGCATGCCCTGGCAGGTCCTGGCAGCCATGGACAACCTGGTGTTCCAGCAGAGGACAGCCGCCTACAGCGACACCACGGCAGCCCGCTTCAACGTGCCCTGGTTGAGCCTGGTGGTGGACGGCAACGCCCGGCTGGTGAGAAACGCCCTCAGAGGTTTCGCCGACACCGGCTACCTGCCCCAGAGCGCCCTCACCGTGAACGGAGAGGCCCTGGTGAACGAAACCGAGGCCGCTGCCCGCTACGCCTCAGCCATAGACTGGTTTGCCCAGAAGAAGCACATGGTCATCAGCAACGGCCCCTTTTACCTGGAGCGCTTCGATTCGAGCGCCCAGTTCGCCCAGCTCAAGGCCTTCCGGGACCCTGACTACCCTTTCCACCCTGGCGACCTGTACTACGGCAAACCTCCCGCCATCAAGATCACCGGCGTGGAGAAGGGGGCCATCCAGGAGGGCGCCGACCTCACAACCGTCATTGCCCTGGAGGGGCCCGGCCAGATGGGGGTGCGGTACATCTTCCAGGACCCGGCCACGGGCCAGATAGTCAAGTCAGGCCTGGCGGAGGCCCTGGACTCCAGCCGGTTCCAGGTGCGCATTCCCTCCCAGGAGGTGGCAAACCTCACCGGCGACCTGTACCATCTCTTCCTGGCCGTCTATAGCGATGAGCTCTCCACCCTGCTGGAGAGAAAGCTGGACATCGAGGTGGGGACTGTCCCTGGGCAGCCTACATCTACCGCCCCAGCGGAGGCCCAGCCCACTGCCACGCTCCTCCCATCCGGAGAGGGTGGCGGAGGCGTATCCACAGGGCTCATGATAGCAATAGGCCTTGTGATAGTAGCCCTTGGGGCTGCCGCCGGAATCGGGGCCGGCCTGGTGGTTCTGGTATTGAGGTCACGTCGGAAGGCCTGACGAGTAGGGGCGATTCATGAATCGCCCCTACTATCCCCACCAACGGTGCCATAATGTCCATTGCCAAGACCCTGGCGATACGGGGGGCGACCCTCCTCGGCGTGCTCTTCGCCGTCCTGGTCATGGTGGCAGTGACCCTGGGAGCCACCGGCTTCTCCGACCGGATGCTGACCGCCATCGTCGGAGAAGAGGTGCGGGGACTGAGGCAGGGCCTTGCCCAGACCATTCGCGACTCCGATGAGCTGGAGCGCGTACTTCAGGAGCGCCGTCAGCAGCTAGAGGAGTCCTACGGCCTCAACCGGGAGTGGTACCTTCGCCTTCCCCAGATGATAGGCCGGGTCATCAGGCTGGATATGGGAGAGGCCAGAACCCTCCAGAGCGGCGAGGGTAGCCGCAGGGTCACGGACCTGATCCGGGAGCGACTCCCCCGGACTCTGCTCCTGGTGACCACGGCCACGGTAATAACGGCCATCATTGGCCTGCTCCTGGGGGTCAAGCTGGCCACCCGGGTGGGCAGCAAAACAGACCGCCTGGTGTCCCTTCTGGCCGCCACCTCCAACGCCCTGCCCGCGTGGTGGGCGGGGATTCTGCTCATACTGCTCTTCGCCTTCGAGGTGAGGATTTTCCCCTCAGGGGGCCTGTACAGCGTTCCTCCGCCGGAGGGGGGGTTCGACCGGCTCCAGGACCTTCTCTGGCATGCCACTCTTCCCGTCATCACCCTGGTCGTCGTCTCGGCAGGCTCCTGGACCTACGTGGTGCGGACCATGGTGATGAACGTGGCCCAGGAGGACTTCGTCACCGTGGCCCGGGCCAAGGGCCTTCCGGAGGGCGTAGTTACCCGCCGCCACATCCTGCGGGTCGCCGCTCCTCCCATCCTCACGAGCCTTATCCTGGGCCTGGCCTCCTCGGTAGGGGGGGCCATCCTCACGGAGACGGTGTTCAACTGGCCCGGCATGGGCCGCCTCTACTACGACGCCATCCTGTCGGTAGACGAGGCGGTAGTAGTGGCCCTCACCTTCATGTTCACCCTGGTATACGTCGCGGCCAGGTTAATCCTGGAGGTGCTCTACATCATGGTTGACCCCAGGGTGCGCTACCTATGAAGCTATTCCAAAAACCCTCACCCCCTGTGTCCCCCTCTCCCTTGCCAAGGGAGAGGGGGAAGAAAAGTATCTGGGGTACACCCCCAGACCCCCGCCAGAAGGGGCATTGCCCCCTCTGGACTCCCCAGAGTCAGATTCTTGGGATGAGTTTATGAGAGGAGGCTTGCGAGATGCCCTGAAGGAGCTGCTCTCCTCCGCAACGGGGAGAGTCGGGGTAATCTTCCTCATCATCATGGTGGGAGTCTCCCTGTACGCCGTGGCCGCCAATCCCCTGGACTTCGGCTCTCGCCTGTGGAACAACCCGGCGGTGTGGGCAGACAACCCCGAGAACGTTCCCCCAGCGTGGATCAGCCTCTTCGGCGGCTCTAATCGAGTAAAACACTCCGTCCTCGAAACCTCCACACCCAGGGAGGTGCGGCAGACCCCCGCGGGGCAGGAGAGCGCCTACGCGTTTGACCTGGACTACCCTTTCGATGAAGCGCCAAGTTTCACATCCTTCTCCATCGAGGACGTGACCTACAGCTCCAGGCCCACCACCATCACCCTCTCGGTGACACGCCCCGACGGAAAGAGCCTCACCCTGCTCCGGCACGTGGTTCCGGCCCCCAGGCCCGGGGAGACCTACCCCGTGGTAAGGTATCGGGACTCCCCCTTCAGGGTCTATCTGACGGGGGACACCTCCGTCGCCGCCGAGGTCTCACGTTTTCTCCAGGAAGAGTTCTTTGTTGGAGTGCAGCCTCACGACCTGGCGGGTCGGGTAGACCAGGCCATCTTCGGCATCCCCGATGCCCAGGCTGTCGGCGGCTTCCAGGTGCTGAAAGGGAGGTATCGGATAAGCGTCCTCGCCCGTTCCCAGGACCCTCTGGACTCCATAGGGAAGGTCAGGTTCGTCCTGGGAGGTTCCCGGTACGGCCTCATGGGGACGGACTCCACGGGGCGAGACCTGGCCCGAGGGCTGCTCTTCGGATTTCCCGTGGCCCTGACCATTGGGCTGGTCACGGCCATCCTGGCCACCGCCATAGGCACGGCCACGGGGATAGTCAGCGGCTACACCGGGGGCAAGACGGACATCGCCATCCAGCGCCTCTCCGACATCCTCTCCAACATCCCCCTTCTACCCATCCTCCTCTTCCTCGCCTTTGTCCTGGGGCAAAAGCTGTGGATAGTCATGGCCGTCCTCATCATCTTCGGGTGGCCTGGCCTGACCATCGTGGTGCGTTCCATGGTGCTGCAAATCCGCTCGGGCCAGCTGGTGGAGGCCAGCGTGGCCCTGGGCGCTTCACCGCGGCGCATCATGGCGAGACACATCATCCCCCAGATAGCCCCCTTCGTCTTCGCCCAGATGATCTTCTTCGTCCCTGCCGCCATCCTGGCCGAGGCGGGGCTCAGCTTCCTGGGCCTGGGCGACCCCTCCATACCCACCTGGGGCCAGATTCTGGACCAGGGCTTCAGGACGGACGCGGTGTACGCGGGCTACTGGTGGTGGATTCTCCCCCCGGGCATCCTCATCGTAGCCACCGCTCTCACCTTCGCGCTCATCGCCCTGGGCATGGAGCGGGTGGTAGACCCCCGTCTGAGGATGGCACGACAGTGAGCCTCCTGGAGGTTCGTGACCTGCGGCTCCACTACAACACCCAGGGGGGCATGGTACGCGCCGTGGACGGCGTCTCCTTCGACCTGGAGAGAGGACAGGCGTTGGGAATCGTGGGCGAGTCCGGGTCGGGGAAGACCAGCCTCTCCCTGGCCCTCATGCGCCTACTCCCTCGGAACGCGACCGGCTACGGTGGTGTGATAACCCTGGAGGGAACCAGCCTCATGGGCATGGGAGACGAGGAGCTACGGCGACTCATCCGGTGGAAGAGGATGTCCATGGTCTTCCAGGGAGCCATGAGCTCCCTCAACCCGGTGCTGAAGGTGGGCCAACAGGTGGCCGAGCCTCTTATGCTGGAGGGCCGCGGCAACAAGAGGCGGGCCCAGGAGCGAGTGCTACGGCTCTTCGACCTGGTGCGGCTCCCCAGGGAGGTGGCCAACCGATACCCCCACGAGCTGAGCGGCGGAATGAAGCAAAGGGTCATGATTGCCATGTCCCTGGTTCTTGACCCCGCCTTGGTAATCCTGGACGAGCCTACCTCAGCCCTGGACGTGAGCATCCAGGCCCAGATGATGAACCTGCTCAAAGACCTCAAGAGAGACCTGGGCATCTCCTTCATCTTCATCACCCACGACATAGCCCTGGCCAGCGACCTCTGCGACCGGATAGGGGTGATGTACGCCGGGGAGAT
>JACVQK010000002.1 GCA_015661155.1 Dehalococcoidia bacterium
CTGGTTGCAGGCTTTCCATGTTTCTATGATGGTGCGAATCGGTACTCTGGACATGGTTCATTCTACACGCCCTGTACTATATGTTGTGAGAGAATAAGGCCCCTGTACAGGATGTCAAAAGACTCCTTCGACCATCCCCCTGCCTTCTAGCCTCGACGGGGGCGGTGCCTGTCTGCACTGTCCAACATTATGGTAACAGGGCCCTCATTCTGTATGTCCACCAGCATACGCTGCTGGAAGCGCCCGGTCTCTGCTCGAAGACCGGTCTCCTTGAACAGCTCAACGGCCCTCTCAAAGAGGGCTTCCGCCTCTTGAGGAGAGGCTGCCCCGCTGAAAGAGGGCCGACGCCCCCTGCGGACATCGGCATAGAGGGTGAACTGGCTTACCAGCAGGAGCTGGGCCGCCACTTCCATGGCGGAGCGATTGAACCTGCCGTCCTCGTCGTCGAAGATGCGCAGACTGACCACCTTGTCGACGATGTAGCGGGCATCCTCCTCCCCGTCTCCCTGCCCTATCCCCAGGAAGACCACCAGGCCTTCACCTATCTGCCCCACCACCTCTCCCCCCACGGCCACGGATGCTCTGGCTACTCGCTGGACAAGGGCACGCACCCCCACATCCCTCTGCTTAGCGACCATCTCAAAACGGAGTTTCGAGATGGCGGCTCCCCTCCCCACCCTGGGGCGGGGAGGCTTCATCTCGAAAGTCCCTGCGGACTTTCGAGATGATTCCCTACTCCTCCTTCGAGGAGGGTTCCTTCTCCTTGTGGGGCTTCTCGCCATCCTCCTCCCCACTTGGGGGAGAGTAGTTCTTCCTGGCGTAGTCCGTGGTATAGAAGCCGCTGCCCTTGTAGATGATGACAGGGGCATGGAACCTCCGGCGTGACATCCCCTGGCAGAGGGGACAAGACTCTACCGGCTCTGCATCAAAGCCCTGCCTCAGCTCAAAGCGGTGGTGACAGCTTCCGCACTCGTACTCGTATGTGGGCACTTTACCTCCGTACTGATATTAGCAGCCGCAGTCTCGGGCTGCTAAGCCTCCCCTTCAATGTAAGAGGTTTTGACGCGCCTGTCAACAAAACGATCCAGTCGACTTCTCCCCTTCTTTCCTAAGGGGTAGCGCCGCGGCGGTAACTCATGCGGCAAGGGCCGGGGAACTTGACCCCTTTCCAGAGCTGGCCTATGATTAGGCAATCGGGGTGTGGCGCAGCGGCAGCGCGCCTGGTTTGGGACCAGGAGGCCGGCGGTTCAAATCCGCCCACCCCGACTTCTGTGCCCTTCAACCGTCCCGACTCATGGTCTTAAACGAAATACCTCGCCACTTTTGTTGGCTCCATAACCAAGGCATCACGCTAGAAGCTCTTCAAGCGGAACAGGCCCCGGCTAGCAGGAAAACAACTCAACAAGACGTTTACTCTACCAATACCCAATCGAGACAGGCCCCAAAGATCATTCTGGGGCCTATGTGTGTGCAGCCCCTTCTTTCACCTTGGTTTGTCTCTGTTCTCAACTGCTATGGGCATCGGCGTATCGGAGGAAAACCTAAGCTGCTCAGGCTTTGCCTCCGATATATACCGCACATTTATCCAAAGTTCCAGATCACAATACCACACGTCATCATAAGCGGTGCCCCCAGTAGACCCTACGGTAGGCCACCCGCTCATATTCAACTCGAAGGACTTTCCGGGAACTAGTGTTCCGATGTCCAAGTCTTGGCTTCCGATCCTTACCTTGTCCGAAGCTAGGAAGAATCCCCTCGCTGTCACCTGCTGCAGTGTGCCGCCATTATTGGTTACTGTACCGCGAAGTCCTGTCCAAACGTATTTGCCTTTATTAAACCCCACACCCTGACTCCAACCACATTCGACGTCACTTACTTGAAGACCTTTGGCAACGGTCGGCTTGTCAGCGGATGAGGTATTCGGCGTTTCACCCCCTTGGCAGTTCACGGATACCAGGAGAACCAGCAGCAGAAGCCACGACCAAGCCACAGCCCCGAGGCCCCACCGTAAGGTACGCAAACTTTGAATAGGCGTCTCCGCCCTCCAACCCAAGGGGGAGCTGGCCTATCCAGCTCCCCCTTAAACCTCCTCGCTAATCTACATCATGAAGTCCTTTGACCTTTCCGGTCTTCACATCCACATCAACCTTTCTGAAAGCTGGGTCAGAGCCGGTTCCAGGCATCAGACTGATGTCTCCAGCGACTGGGCAGAGGAACTTGGCACCGGAGTAGATCAGGACATCACGGATGGGCAGCGTCCACCCCTTGGGGACACCCTTGAGGGCCGGATTATGGGTCAGGCTCAAATGTGTCTTGACCATCATGGTCGCATACTCGTCATACTTGGCGTCAGCCTCGAAACTCTTGGCTTTGGCCTCAGCGTCGGCAGACCAGGAGACGCCATCAGCGCCGTAGACCACCTTGGCGATCTTATCCACCCGGTCTCGCAGTTTCATCTCATTGGGATACAGGAACTGGAAGTTATTCTTCTCCTTGCAGGCGTCCTTGACGGCATCAGCCAACTCCTGAGCACCAGCGCCGCCATTCGCAAAATGGGTTGCCACGGCGCAACGCGCTCCCGCCGCCTCGGCTATCCTGCGGACTATGGCAGCCTCTTCCTTGGTATCGGTGGGGAAGCTGTTTATGCACACCACGGGGTTGATGCCAGCCGCCCTGATGGTGTTGATGTGATGGAGCATGTTGGCACACCCCTTCTCCACCAGTTCAGGGTGGGACTGCTTATAGGCCGCTGGCAAAGCAACGCCAGGCACTACTCTGGGCCCGCCACCGTGCATCTTCAGCGAACGGATGGAGACAACCAGCACCGAAACATTGGGCTTGAGGCCGCTGTAGCGGGACTTCACATTCCAGAACTTCTCAAAGCCGATGTCGGCAGCAAATCCGCTCTCGGTGACGTGATAGTCGAACATCTTCAGCCCCAGGCGGTCAGCGATAACCGATGACTGGCCCACCGCAATGTTGGCGAAGGGTCCGGCGTGCACCATGCAGGGCTGGTACTCAGCCGTGCTGCACAGGGTGGGGTTAATGGTGTTGCGCATCCAGGCGGTCATGGCTCCGGCCACCTCCAGGTCCGCGGGAGTAACCGGATTGCCCTGTCTATCATAGGCTACAGTGATGTTGTTCATTCTCTCCCGCAGGTCAGCCAGGTCCTTGGCGATGGACAGCATGGCCATCAGCTCGGAGCTTACCGCGATGGCGAATCTGGACTCCATGAGGAAGCCGTTCATGCGCCCGCCGTGGCCGATGGTGATGTTGCGGAGAGCCTGGGCACAGTAGTCCATAATCCAGGCCATCTCCACCCGGTTGGGGTCCACATCCAGGCGGCGCATGTGGCTCAGCCTGAGCAACCGTTCATCATCGTAGTTGCGCTCATGCTGCATTCTGGAGGTGAGGGCCACCATGGCCAGGTTGTGGGCGTTCATGATGTCGTTGATATCACCGGTAAGACCCATGGAGAACTCGGAATGGGGGATGAGCACGGCGTTGCCTCCGCCAGCGGCGGTGCCCTTGACGTTCATGGTCGGGCCGCCGGAAGGCTGGCGAATGCAGCCCCCCACATTCTCACCCTGCTTGCCCAGACCCTCGATAAGGCCCATGGTGGTGGTTGTTTTGCCTTCCCCCAGGGGCGTGGGGGTAACCGCCGTCACCTCAACATACTTGCCGTCCGGCCTGTTCTTCAGGCGCTCCATTATCTTCAGGAAATCGAGCTTGGCCACCTTCCCATAGGCAAGTATCTCATCCTTCTGCAAACCCAGCTTTTGTCGCCACTCCTCGGGGGTTGGCATGTGCTCTTCGGCTGCATCGGCAATCTGCCAGTCCGCCATTTTCGACACGTCGTAGGGCATCTTTCTCCTCCTTACGTTTCTCCCTCGTTTTTCAAAAGAGGGGGAGGGATGTCCACGGACACCCTCCTCCTCCATTGTTCCTGGAAACTCATATGTCAGGCCGAGCAGGGCAAGCCCTGCACCCACATTCAAGGGTGATCAGGCGACACTAGGTGCTTCCACCTCCCGGGGTCTCCTCCCGCTGGCTGGGAGTGATGTACTGGGGCTGCTTCTTGTAGGGCCTGAGCTTCTCCTCCACCTCCTCGTTCACCAGTAAGCCGGAGAGGTGCATCAGGGTGTCCTCCAGGCGGTCGTCGATCATTTCCCTATCCATGGCGGCCAGGCAGGGATACTGGTGGCTCAAGAGCCCTGCCCCGGGCAACGCGTCCTCCGCAGGGGTCCCCTCCAGCCTTGCGGCCATATAGTGAGTGGCACCACAGGGGGAACCCCGGACCACCTCAATCCTCTCGATTATACCCGTCTCCGGGTTCACCGTCATGTTGAGCTTGGGCCTGCCGAAGTACCTGGCAAACTCCGATATGAGCTGGCTGGTGTACGGTTGCGCCGCCCGCCGATAGCCGACGGCCTCCTCGGTAAGGGTGCAGAAGGTCTTGGGAAAGGCGGACTCCACCCCCATCTGCTCAAGCTCGCGCTGGAGCTGGTTCTTCAGGCCCGTGCGCATCCACGCGGAGTTGTCGATGGGGCACAGGACAGCCCTGGCTCCCGAGCGCTTGGCTATGGCTGGAATGAGCTGCGCCGATGAGGAGCTTTCGGTAAAGGCCAGAACCAGGTCTACCTGAGGCATAGTGGGAGGAAGGAACTCCTCGGGGTCATCAAGAATGATGGGGAGTCTAGCGGGTGGCCGGTAGGTCTCTATCGTCCACTCATGGGGGCCCCGGCTGCGAATGTTGTCCACAAAGCGCTGTCCCCAGAGTCCCTGTACGACGGCTAGTATGCGCATTTTACTCCTCAAGAAAGCCCCGCTCCGGGGTCGCCGAAACTGGGCTGTAGTCGTTTAGCAGGGATCGCCCTGCACCCACAGTCAATCCCGACACGTCGGGACTGCACTGGTCTGACCATCCCGACACGTCGGGATGGGGGACATCCCCAGACCCTCGCCAGAGGGGGCTTTGCCCCCTCTGCACTCCCCCAGAGGCCGTTTTGAGATAGACGTTTAGTCCTGTCCATGGGTCTATATCACGAGGCTGTGGCTACGGAGAGCGGGTGCGGGGTCCCGGAAATGCTTGTCGAAACCCAGCGCCCGGGGAGAGAGGCCAAAAGCCAACCCCATGAGCTCGGTGAAGTAGACAATGGGTATAGTCTTATTCTCCTGGCTGCCGTTGACCGCGTGCTCTCCCTGGTACGCATCCAGGTTGGTCTGGCAGAGAGGGCAGGCCGCCACCACCACATCTGCGCCCACCTCTCTGGCGTTGTCCAGTATCCTGGTGGTGAGCCTGGTCACCATGTCCGGCCTGGCCAGGGCTAAAGAGGCTCCGCAGCACTGGGTCTTGTACGACCAGTCCAGGGCCTCGGCACCCAGAACGGCCATCAGCCTGTCCATGGAGACAGGGTATTCGGGGTGGGCATCACGAGCGATGGCGTGAGGGCGGGTCAGCAGGCACCCGTAGTAGCAGGCCACCTTGAGTCCCGTGAGGGGCTGTGTCACCTTCTCTTTGATGGCGTCCAGGCCCACGTCCTTCACCATCACATCCAGCAGGTGGCGCACCCGCACACTGCCACCATAGCTGAGGCCCGCCTCGCTCAGAGCGGCGGCGGCCTGTGTGCGAAGGAGGGAGTCGTGGGCCAGGTGCTGGTTTGCTTTCTCCAGGGCTGCGAAGCAGCCGGAGCAGGGGGTGACCAGCTCCTGGCTGCCACTCCGCTCCGTCAGAGCCAGGTTACGTCCGGACAGGCTTATAGCCGACACCTCGTCCAGGGTCTGAAAGCAGGTGGCACCGCAGCAGTTCCAGTCCTCTAGCTCCGGAATGTCCATGCCCAGCGCACGAGCGACCTCTCGGAAGGACATGCCATAGGGCAGAGCACTGGCGGACAGGGCGCACCCCGGGTAGAAGGCGTAGCTCACGGCGACCCCTTTCGGCTGCGGGCTTTACGCAGCATGGCCCTCACCGCTTTGCCCCCCCGGTGTCTCTCTCCCAATATGTGCAGACGTCCCTGGCGGAAGAGCTGGAGGCCCATGGCCCTGTGCTTTAATGCCTCCCGAAGGTCCGTGGAAAGGTAGAAGCCAGCCAGCATAGGCAGCTCATGGAGGCGGCCGTAGCGCTCCACCGTTCCAGAAAACGCCCTGAGAAAGGCGGGCACAGTCGCCTGCTTGGGCATCATGCCCCGTTTCATGGCGATTCCCTTCAGGGAGTACATCAGGTCTGTCACCGGCACGCCCTGAGGGCAGCGCGCGGCGCACAGATAGCACCCCACGCAGGTCCAGATGGCACTGCTCTCAAGCACGCGCTCTGTATTGCCAAGCTGCAACAGACGCACCACCTGGTGCGGCCTGATGTCCATGGCGTCCGCCACAGGACATCCCGCCGTGCACCGTTTGCACTGGTAGCACAGCGCGACCTGGGCACCGTAGCGCCCCTCCATCTCCTCGGCCTCCCCGACACGTCGGGGCTGGGTCAAGAGCGAAACTTTCCCTTGTAGCATGGGTGTCTTATTACCTCTCCGGCGAGACGGAGGCGGCCAGGCGCATGGGCAGCGGCTTGAGGCCCGCCGTCTCCACAATCTCACCCACCGCCTCTTCCCACTCCAGGGCCATGATGTGGATTCCTGCAATCCCTTCCATCTCGCGTAGCTCCTGGATGGTCTCCACGCATATCTTGATCCCCTCTTTGCGGGCCTCGTTTCTCTCCACCCCCGCCATCCGCTGAACGACCTCCTCCGGCACATCCATCCCCGGCACCCGATCTCGCATGAACCGGGCAGCCCCCGCCGACCTGATGGGACCAACCCCTGCCAGGATGTACACCCGCTCGTGGATGCCCCTGTCCCTGACCTCCTGCATCCACTCTCTGAAGCGCTTGATGTTGAAGATGAGCTGGGTCTGGATGAAATCGGCTCCGGCGTTCACCTTCTTGGCCAGGCGGACGCTCCGGAACTGAAGGGGATGGCCAAAGGGGTTCTCCACGGCACCGACGAAGAGCCTCGGTTCAGGGTTGAGCTCCTCACCGTTCTGGAACTGCTTCTCATCCCGCATGTTCCGCACCATCTGCGTCAGCTGGAGGGAGTCCAGGTCGAACACGGGCTTGCTCTGGGGGTGGTTCCCCAGGCTGGGGTGATCGCCCGTCAGGCACAGCACGTTCTTGATGCCCATGGCTGCCGCTCCCAGCAGGTCGGACTGGATGGCCATCCGGTTGCGGTCCCGGCACGTAACCTGGACGATGGGCTCCATCCCCTCTTGCAAGGCCATGAGGCCGCAGGCGATGCTGGCCATGCGGACAACCCCCGTGGGGTTGTCCGTGATGTTGGCCGCCAAAGCGTGGTCTCTGAGGAGCCTCGCCTTCCTTCGCACCACCTCAGCATCCACCGACTTGGGTGGGCCGATCTCACTGGTAACGGCGAATCGCCCCTCCACCAGAGCCTGCTCCAGCTTGCTGCCCGCTTTCATATCTTGAGGTCCTCCCTGACTATGCTGCGGCCACCCCGGCCCATCCCTGCGCTCCAGTCCTTGGGGGGCACTATCTCCTCCAGGGTATCGAGGAGCCCCAGCACCTCCAGCCTGTCGTAGATCAACTGCCAGCCGCAGGGGATATCCGGAGAGATCTCGCACACGCCGTCGTGGGAGCCGCCACAAGGGCCGTTGAGGAGGCTCTTGCTGCACCGGACTATGGGACACACACCCGCGAATCGACCCAGGACGCAGTCGCCACAGGCCGCGCAGCGGGCGCTCCAGACGCCCTGCTCCACGGGCATCCCCAGGAAGGAGGTGTTGAGACCCGGGTAGACCCGCACCTTGGGAAAGCGCTCGGCGATGGCCTGCACCCCAATGCCGCAGCCCAGGGACAGCACCGCATCCACCGAGGCTATCTGCTCCGCCACCTGGTCCAGGAACTCCCACTCGCACTGGCGCTTCACCGTGGCTTCCAGGAACTCCTTCTCCTGCCCGCTGACGGCTCCGGCCATGCGCAGAGTGGAGGCCATGACCCCCACCTCCTTCTCGCCACCGGCAAAGCACACGGTGACGCAGGTGCCACAACCCAGAATGAGCACCTTCTTGAAGGGGGATATCTGATCCCTGATCTCGTCCAGGGGTTTCTGCTCGCCCACAATCATTTGACCACCTCCTTCTTCTGCCGGGAGACGGGAGAGGGACCCAGATTCCGGATTCGCTCAGTCATCTCGGTGGCGATCTTGGCGAAACGGGGCCCTTCCGATGAGGAGAGGTTGAACATCTCCAGACGCTCTCCGCCCACCCCGATGGACTCCAGCACCTGCTTGGCGTATTGCACCCGGCGCTTCGCCTGTGTGTTCCCACTGATGAAGTGGCAGTTGCCCTCCAGGCAACCCGCCACCATCACGCCATCCACGCCCCCCTCGAAGGCCCGCAAGATGTGCAGCAGGTCAATGCGGCCGGTGCACATCAGCTTGATGACCAGGATGTTAGGAGGGTAGCGCAGCCTCATGGAGCCCGCCAGGTCCGCCGCGGCGGAGGCGCAGTAGTGGCAGCAGAAGGCGACTATCTGAGGCTCGAAGCCGTTGGTGCTCATCGCGCCACGCTCCCCGCGGCCATCAGCTCCACCAGCCCCTCTATCTTGGCCAGCACCTGGTCGTCCCGGTAGTGGAGCAGCTGGATGGCCTTGGCCGGACACTCGCCGACACATATCCCGCACCCCTGGCAGGCGGCGGCCTCGATGATGGCCACGCCGTCTCTGATGATGGGCACGTTGTAGGGGCAGATACGGACGCAGGTGAGACAGGCGGTGCACTTCTCCTCCTCAACACTTGCCACCACCCCACCCACCATAAGCTCATCCTGGGAGATGACCCGGCAGGCCCGGGCGGCTGCCGCCTTCCCCTGGATGATGGCCTCCTCCACAGACTTGGGGTAGTGGGCCACCCCGCAGAGGAAAGCGCCGTCCGAGGCGAAGTCCACCGGGCGCAGCTTGCTGTGAGCCTCCTGGAAGAACCCTTCCCGGCCCAGGGGCACCTTGAAAACCCTGCTCAGCTCCTCGGCCCCCGCCGAGGGCACCAGGGCGTTGGAGGAGACCAGCAGGTCGGCGGCAAGGGTGAGACGCTCCCCCAGGCTCGGCTCAGTGAAGGAGACCTCCAGCGCCTCTCCCGCAGCCTGAACCACGGGCTGGTCGTCGTCGGTGTAGCGCACGAAGATGGCCCCCGCTCGCCGGGCCTCGGTGTACATCTCCTCCCGGGCACCGTAGGTGCGGATGTCCTTGTACAGCACAACCACCTGGCAGGAGGGATTGATCTCCTTGAGCCTGAGGATGTTCTTCATGGTCACGGTGCAGCAGACCCGGCTACAGTAGAAGGGCTGCTCATCCCAGGGGCCGACGCACTGGATCACCACGATGCGCTTTGCCTGCCTCAGCCGTGGGTCGTCGCTCTTGAGGGCCTTCTCCAGGTCGCCCATGGTCACCACCCCGGGGTGCTGGCCCAGCAGGTGCTCGTCTCCCCGGTACTCCCTGCCGCCGGTGGCGATGATGGTGACACCGTGCTCCACGAGACGCTGGGTCGGGTCGCTGCGGCTGGCCACCCTGGTCTTGAAGTTGCCCACAAACCCGATGGAGCTTACCACCTGGCTATCGGTGAGAACCTCGACGTTCTGGTTGGCCTGCACCCGCTCCACCAGCTGGGACACCTGCTCGCGGCTGTCCCGCCCCGAACTCAGGGTGTCGTGCTCCAGCAGAAGACCGCCAAGCTGAGACTCCCGCTCCACCAGGACGACGGGGAATCCCTGCTCGGCCAGGGAGAGGGCCGCGGTCATACCTGCCACGCCACCGCCCACCACCAGGGCCCGGTCGCTCAGCCCCTGGGGCAGCTTGTACAGAGGCTCAAGGTGACAGGAGCGGGCCACCGCCATGGCCACCAGCTTCCTGGCCTTGTCCGTGGCCTCATCGTGGCGATCGCCGTGCACCCAGCTGCACTGGTCGCGGATGTTGGCCATCTCGTACAGGTACGGGTTCAGCCCCACCTCCCGGACGTTCTCCTGGAACAGAGGCTCGTGGGTGCGGGGAGAGCAGCTTGCCATCACCACCCGGTTCAGGCGGTGCTCCACGATGGCCTCGCGCATGGCCTTGAGGGAGTCCGTGGAGCAGGCGAACATGACGTGGTCGGTGTAGACCACGCCGGGGAGTTCCCTGGCCCGGCGGGCCACCTCCTCCACGTCAACCACCCCCGCGATGTTGGACCCGCAGTGGCACACGAACACGCCCACCCGCGGCTCCTCACCAACCTGGGACATCTCCGCCGGGAACTCCTTGGGACTGACCAGGGTTCCACGGCCCGAGGCCAGGAGCCTCTGCACCTCGCCGGCGGCACCGCTGGCCTCCGTCACCGAATCGGGGATGTCCTTGGGCCCCCGGAAGGTGCCACACAGATAGACGCCCGGGCGGGACGTCTCCAGGGGCGTGGAGGGCGAGGAGTCGCCGAACCCGAAGGAGTTCAGGGCCACCCCGGTGGCCGCGGCCAGCTCAGAGACGCCCTTGGGGGCTGTCATCCCGACGGAGAGGGCCACCATATCGAACTCCTCGGTGAGGAGCTCGCCCCTCTCGTTCTCGTACTGTAGCAGCAGGCTCTTGCTGCCGGGCACCTCGGTGAGGGCGGAGGCGCGGCATCGGACGTACCGGATGCCCTCCTCCTGGGCCCGCTGGAAGTAGGCGTCAAACCCCTTGCCGAAGGCCCGCAGGTCCATGAGGAAAATGGTGAACTCCGCGCCGGGGGGCAGGTGCTCCTTGGCCAGCATCGCCTCCTTGGTGGCGTACATGCAGCACACCGCCGAGCAGTACGGGTGCTCCTGGTCCCGAGAGCCGACGCACTGGAACCAGGCGATCTTCCGGGGCTCGACGCCATCCGAGGGGCGGAGGATGCTGCCCTGGGTGGGTCCGGCGGCGCTGAGGAGCCGCTCGAACTGGAGGCTGGTGAGGACGTTGGGATACCGCCCGAAGCCGAACTCCTCCGAGAGCCCGGCGTCGTAGATATCGCTGCCGGGGGCGAGGATGACGGCCCCCACCTCCAGCTCCATGTACTGATCCTGCTGCCCCAGGTCTATGGCCCCCAGCTCGCAGAACATGACGCACGCCTTGCAGGTGCCGCGCTTGAAGTACATGCACAGGTCTGTGTCTATGAAGGGCACATTGGGGACAGCCTGGGCGAAGGGGGTGTAGATGGCCTTGCGCTTGCTGAGGCCCAGGTTGAACTCGCTGTCCGTCTTCCAGGGGCACTTCGCTATGCAGATGCCGCAGCCGGTGCATTTGGCCTCGTCCACGTAGCGGGCGCGTTTGCGGATGGTGGCGGTGAAGTCTCCGGCCTCCCCCGTCAGGCTCACCACGTCGGCGTTGGAGATGATCTGGATGTTGTGATGGCGTGAGCACTCCACCAGCCGGGGCGACATGATGCACATGGCACAGTCGTTGGTGGGGAAGGTCTTATCCAGCTGGGCCATGCGCCCGCCGATCCAGGGCGACTTCTCCAACAGATAGACCTGGATGCCCGACTCGGCCAGGTCCAGGGCGGCCTGCATCCCCGCGATGCCACCCCCCACCACCAGGGCAGCCCCCACTACCCTGGCCCCCGTGGCCCCGTTTTGCTGCATCCTCACTATCCCCTCTCTCTCATGTCCCGTTACAACGTCCCGCTACAGCGACAGATAGGAGTGGGCGTAAATCTGGCGGTTGTACAGGATATTGATGGTTTTGGCTATGTCCCAGGTCTCCGGGTTCTCCAGCATCGAAGGCTCCACCTGAAACTCCTCGCCGGCGGCCACGGCGTCCGCCAGGGCCACGTAGAGCCGTCCCCTGGGGGTGGAGGTGTCCCGGCTCTCAACGGTCCTGATCACCCAGATCAGGTCTTTGTCCAGGGCGTTCATGATGCCCGAGGCGAGGCCCGCCCCCAGCATCATGGCTATGAACACCTGGTTGAGAAGGGGACGGTTCTCCGCGGGAATGCTGTTGGAGACGTTGGATATCCCACAGGTGGTCTTGGGAGACGGTACAGCCACCTGCTTGAAGTAGTCCACTGCCATAATCGCCTGCACGACCTGGTCCTGCATCCCGTTGACCGTCAGCACCAGGGGGTCCAGGTACAGGTTCTCCGTGGACAGCCCGTACTGCTCCGCGGCAGGAAGGATGCTGGCCATGACGATCTCCAACCTGGCCTCCGCGGTGTTGGGGAGGCCCGTGCTTCCCAGGGCCAGGGCAATGAGACTGGCGTTGTACCGGGCCGCCAGGGGCATCATGGTGCTCATGCGGGTCTCGGTGGCATCGGTGCTGTTGATGATGGGCGGGCGCTTGCACCGCTTGAGGCCGGCCTCCATGGCCGCCGCATTGGTGGTGTCCAGACAGAGGGGTACGTCCACCACATCCTGGATGGCGTCCACCAGCCAGGGCATGATCTGGTGACCCTCCCGTCTCTGGGGCCCAATGTTCAGGTCCAGAACGTCGGCGCCGTTCTCCACCTGGCTTACCGCCAGGTTCTGGAGGGTCTTACTGTCTCTTCCCTCCAGCGCAGCCTTGACCCGGGGTGAGATAACGTGGATGGACTCGCCAATCACTATCATACGGCTTCTTGCTCCTTACGGTTTTTCGGCGCCTTTCCTTAACGAAGCGGAGGGTGACACCGCCTCGATTGGCTCGTCCAGCGTCACCAGCCCCAGCTCATGGGCCAGCTTCCGCACCATCCTCTGAACCGGCGAGTCGGGTGGCAGCTCCACCATGGGACGCCCGCGGGAGTCCAGCTCCCTCACCGAGTCATCGGAGGGAATGACGGCCAGGAGCGAGAGCCCCCGGGCCAGAATCTCCTTCTCAACCGCTGGTGGAATGGCCCCCTGGACCCTGTTAAGCACCAGATATATCTGGCCCACCTGGGTGCGAATCTCCCGGAGCAGCTCCTGGGCCCTCCCCGCCGCGGTGACCCCCCGAATGGTAGGATCGGAAACCAGCAGCAGGATATCCACATCCCTGGTGGTCTGGCGGCTGATGTGCTCCATGCCCGCCTCGTTGTCTATGACCACGTAGTCATAGGAGTCGGCTATGTGGTCGATGGCGACGCGAAGGGCGTGGTTGGCGGCGCAGTAGCACCCCGGCCCCTCGGGCCTCCCCATGGCCATCAGGTCCAGGCTCGGAGACTCCACCAGGGTCTGACGAACGCTGAAGGATATGTAGTCGTGCAAGCCCATGCCCGCGGGCCGGGTGCTGGTCTGGGAGGTCGCCGTTAGACTCTCCCGGATGTCGCCTATGGAGTCCGGCATGTCCATGCCCAGGGCCATATACAAGTTCATGCTGGGGTCGGCATCTATGGCCAGCACCGTACCCTTCCGGGTCAGCAGCTTCGCCAGTACGGCAGAGACGATGGTCTTGCCCGTGCCTCCCTTACCAGCCACAGCTATAGTAGTGCTCATCTTCCTCCTCTTTCTCCTACGGCAACAGCCTGGGTATTGTTGAGCGAAGCCTGGGCCAACACCTCCTTGACCGAAGGGAACTCATCGATGTCGGTATGGGGCAGGAAAAGGTTGGAGATGAACTCGTTCATGAAGGAGTTATCGGCCACCAGCTCCAGGTACGTCACCCTATGGGCGATCTCCTCCACCTTCCGACGCATCCGCCGGGAGATCAGGACCTGGTAGGCCCCCAGGGCCGCGGTGTTGCCCAGGAAGTGAAACTTGTCCCACGGCAGGTCGGGCAGGAGACCAACGATGATGGACTTCTCCACATTCAGATGCTGCCCGAAAGCGCCCCCGATGAGCACCGCGTCGATGTCCCTGGCGTCAATGCCCAGGCCCCGCAGCATCACCCCCACCCCCGCGTATATGGCACCCTTGGTGCGTATGAGGTTGTTGATATCCACCTCGGTGAGAAGGATGTCTTGGCCCGTGTCCGACTCCGACGCCCAGGCCAGCACATAGGCGGGGCCGTGGCTCGTGTCCACTATGCGGCGTCTCCCGCTCTCCTGGCCGCGCTGGATGGCCGTATTGACCCTCCCCACCTTGTCCACGATGCCGGTGACGAACATCTCCGCCAGAGCCGCGAGCATCCCGGAGCCGCAGATGCCCTGGGGAGCTCCACCCCCGATGACCCGCACTTTCGGCTCCAGGGTATGGTAGTTGATGGTCACATCTTCGATGGCCCCGTTGGTTGCCCGCATGCCGCACTCCACTCCCGCCCCCTCAAAGGCGGGCCCGGCGCTACAGGCACAGGCCGCCATCCAGTCGGAGTTGCCCAGGACTATCTCACCGTTGGTGCCCACATCCATGAAGAGGGCCAACCCCTCCCGCTGGTGAAGCCTTGAGCCCAGAATGCCGGCGGTGATGTCCCCGCCCACGTAGGCTGCCACCGCGGGCACGCAGTAAACCGATGCCCTGGGGTTGACCCTGAGGCCCACCTCCGGGGCGCTCACCGCGGGAAAGCTGGTGGCCATGGGAGCATATGGCTCCTCCCGAATGGGCCTGGAGTTCATGCTGAGGAACAGGTGAATCATGATGGTGTTGCCCGCCACCACCACGTGGTCGATGTGCTCCGGCTCCAGCTCATGCAGAGCGCACACCTCGGCAATCAGGCCGTTGATGGTCTCGCGCACCAGCCGCTGGAGGTGCCTCACGCCATCTCCCCGCTGGCTGTACACGATCCGGGAGATCACATCCTCTCCACAGGACATCTGCCGGTTGAAGGCGCTGGCGGTATCGATGATACGGCCTGACCGAAGGTTCACCAGAACCACCTTCACCGTGGTGGTGCCGATGTCTATGGCAAGGCCCAAACTTGTGCCCACGGCGTCCCCCGGCCTGAGGGCCACCAGGCGGGAGGAGCCGCCACTGAGAGCGTGCTCTACCACGGCCGTGGCCTTCCAGCTACCCTCCACCAGGGTCTGGTGAATGCCCCGCGCCACGGAGAGGTCGATTTCCAGATTCTTGACCCCGGAAGCGCTGGCCAGGGCACGCCGCAGCCGTTCCAGGTCGGCCAGGTTGTCCTTGAGGCTGGGAGGAGGGAGCTCAAGGAGATACTGGGAGATGACGGGGTCCCGGGGAGGACGCACCCTCCGCGGCACCTTGAGGCTTGCCGTCCCGGAGACCACAAACCGCTCCCTCACCTTTTCCGGGAACAGCAGGGCGGTCACGTCCCCTCGGACCTCGGTCTGGCAAGAGAGGGCCCAGCCCAGGGCGATCTGCTGGCTGGTCAGGTGGGCGTTGGGTCTCCTCCACACCTGGCCCTTCTCAATCCGTACAAGACACCGCCCACACCTTCCCTGGCCGCCGCAGGGGATATCCGCATCTATACCCGCCTGGCGGACGGCATCCTGAAGAAGAGTGCCCTCGGGCACCATTCTCTGCCTTTTGTCTGGCAGGAGGGTAACAGTGCAACGGGAGCTGCTATTCACGCACTCTCCTCCCAGGGGCTATTTCTTGGCCCCCTGCAACCGGGCGGTCCAGACGTTCTTCAGATAGCCGGGGATGTCGATGCCCTCCCGCGGCCCCACCAGCACCGACCAGCCGGGCAGCTCCTCCTCAATCTCTCCGGAGAGCACCGCCACATGACCGGGGATCAACAGAAAGCGGTGGTCCACCCTGCTCCCGACCTCGTGGGTGGTGACGGTCTTGGCGATCTTCGCGCCGTCGAACTTTCCCGCAGCCCAGGAGGTGAGGACAGAGAGCCCGTCGGTGTCGCATATGACCAGCCATGCCGGCATGCCGCTGCCATCCACCTCGCCCGCCACGGAGAAGTAGGTGAGGGAGAAGTTGGTGGTGACCAGCACCGGGCTGTCCCTGCCGGGGTCTCGAATGGGATAGACGCCGGGCTCCACCTGAATGGGCTTCTGGGGATCGGTGTAGATGTTCTGCCGCAATGTCAGCATGGGGTAGGCGTGATGGGGAGCAAAATGGTCCAGGACCACGATGCCGGCGTACTTGATGACGAGCTGGCTCGCCAGGAGGGCCTCCTCTTCGGGTGAGATGGAACCCTCCCCGGGGAAAGCTATGACAGGGTAGCCCACCAGGCGTTCCTTGGACTTGAGCGCCAGGCGGCGAATCTGGGTGAAGGTGTTCAGGGTGTTGCCGAAACCCCGGGCTCCCGGGTCCAGCACCAGCTCCTCCACCCCCGCCTTGTTGGCCTGCTCCACCACCTCTGCCACCTGGGAGAGGCCATCGCCCTGGACTGCCAGGGGAGAGCCGTGCTTTGCCGCCAGAGCGGCCATCTGGGCCACGTTCTCCGAGTTAGCAGCGTATATCAGCGAGCGACGGCCCGCTACCTTGGACAGACCCGCCTCCATCACCCTGGGGTCTTTGGATATCAGGATGAGGGGCATTTTCGTGATGGAGCTGACCTGCTCCACGCAGGAGGCAAAGGCAGCGGGGTCGCCCTTCGCGTCGTCGATGGCTATGGCGTTGAGCCTCATGTGGATGCCGACCCGTTCCACGCTGTAGGCGTCCACCGCCGCCACCGTCGCGGCAATGGCCTCCCGGGATTGGGACGTCTTCACCCGCACCGCCAGGGCTGTGGGGTTGTAGAAGGTCTTCTCGTGGCGGAACATGACCACCTCGTTGCCCACGGAGAAGGCCCTCTCCCCAGTGCCCACAGTGACCAGCTGGATGGGTGGACGAGCGGAAGCGTCCAGGGCCTGCTTGGACTCCTCCGAAACGTGGGGACAGGCAGAGAGCTTTATCCCCTGCTGGGACAGCTTCATGGCAAAGGCCAGGCAGGTTGGGAAACCGCAGTCCTTGCAGTTGGTCTTGGGCAGCAGCTTGTAGATTGCAATCCCGGACAGTGCCATAACATTTACCTCGCCGCGTTAATAATTTGTGGCCATCAGGCTAGCAATGGCCCTCTTCACCAGCCCCACCGCTTTGGGGTGGCGCATCACCAGGATGTCAGCGCCAGCCTGTAGCTGCGCTATGGCGGTGGTTGTCTCCCATGCGATGCCGCGCCCCTCCAGGTCGCCCCACTGGGTCGGGACTCCATCCCTGGTCTTGGCCTCCTTGAAGCGCCAGCCCTCCCGGCCCGGGTTGAGAATCATGGGCATGGCGGTCATGGAATCCCCCAGGAGGGCCGCCACGCGAAGGCGCTCCATCACCGAGTAGGTGTACTCCAGGCCATAGCCCAGAGCGCCCGTGGTGGGGTCCATGAGAATCCGGTCCCCTGGCATGTCCATGTCGGTGATGAGGATGTTCAGCTGCTTGGCCAGGTTGATGTCGATGGGAGAGTTGGCAATGACAATGTGTCCATTGGCCATGCAGGTGGCAACAATGGTGCGGTAGTTCTTGTCCTCGCACAGGCCCAGGGCCAGGCGCTTCCCAGCGAAGGCGTCGGACACCGCCACCAGCACCTCGTTGTCCTTGGCCGCTATGCCAGGGCCGTAGACGATGAGGGGCACGTCCACCGCCGCCAGCACCTTCTTGACCGCCTCCACCGCCTCGGCGGGCCCGGTGTTCCCCATGTCCGGGTCTGCGCTGCGCAGGGTCAGCGCCACCATGTCGGCCCCAGCCTCGACCGCCTTTCGCGCCCAGGCCGCCAGCCCCTCGCGCATGACGTCGCCCCAGACAGCCCCCAGCACGGGAGACCAGTTCTGGGGAGCCACGTCCTCCACGTCGATGGCAATGGCCGGAGCATGGGGAATGACACCGTCAAAGTGCAAGAAGGGCAGTGTAGTCTCACCTCCCACCACAACCTTCTTGCGGGAGTCACCCCCCAGGGTAACCTCCCTCACCTTTCCCGCCCACTTCTCAGTGGGAACTAAAATCGCGGGCATCTGAGGTCCTCCTTAGCTGCGCCGGGCTAGACTAGATGAGAGACTCCATGGTGAGCGCCGGGTGCCCCACCTCCTCAAGGAAAGCCATAAGCTGCTCCACGGTGGTGGCATTTCGTCCGTCCGCGATCTTGTCTATCAGGCCGGGCTCGCCGATGCGCTGGCACGCCTCCCGAAGCTCGGACTCCATGCTCTCCTTCAGGTTGGCGGACATCCACACCACCCGCTTCAGACCACCCTCCTTGGGAATGAACTTCTTGCTCACCAGGTAATACTTGCCGTGGCCCATCATCCCTGGGCTCTGCTGGCCACCCCCGGCCACTCCCGCCAGGGTGGAGAAGGCCATTCCCGCCGGCGTCATGCCGGTGTCTTCCCGGGAGACCACCATGAACCCGTTGGCCTCTGGGATGAGCATCATGATGCACTCGAAGCAGCCGCAGGCGGTCATGGGGGCATCCATGACCGAGTAGAGGGTCAAGCGATTGAAAGTGGAGTTGGAGTGCTGATAAAGGAACTGGTTGGCGGACTCCCACTCCCCCTTCTCGGCGCTGATAAGCCCCTTCTTGGCAATGGGCTGGTTGGGCCCCGTGGGATTGAGCTCATAGGAGGCCTTGCAGTCCAGCCAGTTGTAGGCCCCGCACAGCCCTACCCGCTCCGGGTTGATGATGCAGACGTGGCTGGGGGCGAAGGACTGGCACAGGGTGCAGCTGTAGAAGGTATCCACGGACTCGTCGGTCAAATTAGCCGTCTTTATGTTGCGCTCGTTGTACACTCCGCGGGCCACCTCCCGGAGCTCCTCCACCTTCGCCTTGTTGGTGTATATCTTCACCTGAACCTTGTCCACAATGGCGGAGTAGTCGGCGTGGAGCTTGGCGTGGAGAATGCTGCCCAAGTGGCGCAGCCGGAAGCCGCGCTGGTAGCTCCCCTTGGCTATGCGCACCCAGGCGATATCCCGCTGCCCGATGTGCTGCACACCCTCGGCGCCGTTGATCATGTGATGTATCTGCCGCTCCAGCACCGACTCGAAGTCCTTCTGCATCTTGCGGCCCGCCACCTCCACCACTATGCCCAGGGGAACGTTGGCCCCCTCCTTGAAAGTGTCCAGGTCGGGCCCTTCCAGCTCCACACGGCCATCCTGCACGTCCTCCGAGTCGGCCATCTTCAGGTACTCGAAGGTGATGCCTCCCTTGCCGCCGAACTCCGCCAGCATCGCGTCCCGGCGGATGATCTCCCCCTCGAAGGCGGACCCATAGGCCACGGGGATGTCCACCTGGGCCATGCGTATCTTGACCCCCCGGACCTCTATGCACCGCTCTACCAGCCGGTCGGCCCTCTCCAGGTCGTCCTTCCCCTCGATCTCGTCAAAGGGCATGCTGACCACGTGCTCGTAGGTGGTGATGCCCGTGGGCAGAATCTGAGGGATGAGGGTATCGGCTATGACGGGGAAGCCGTAGGTTATGGCCCCCGCGGCGGTGGCGTACTTCAGGTCGTCCACCTCGCCCAGGGCCAGAACGAAGGCAAAGACCCGGTTCTTGTTGTACAGAAGAATGTCCCGCGCCTGGCCCCCGGTCATGCCACCAAAGGTGAGAGCGGAGCGGGTGGCGAACCCCAGGGGGTAGATGGCAGAGACGGTGTCTGTGCCAAAGGGGACTGTGTAGGTATCGTACCCCAACTGCACCCCTTCTTCCAAGAGCTGATGGATGATGCTGCGTCCGTTGACGTTGCCGCAGAGGAAGATGAGGATGCCCCGCCGCTGAAGCTCCCGAACGATCCTCACAGCGACCTCGTTGGACTTGGCGCAGCCGACGATGGCGGCGAACCCGGGCATGCGCCCGTCCACCAGCTGGATTCCCCAGGTGCGAAGCTGGATGTCGTCGATGGGGCCGTTGAGAGTGTAGTGCCCGTTCGACTGGGCGGCCGCGGCTCGCCCCGCCCCTACCTCCTCATCGGGAGAGGTGAAAGCGCCGCTCACCTCCGAGGTTTGAACCTTTATGCCGTTCAGGGGCATCCGCTCGGGCTGCTCCCCCCGCACGAAGCGGACCCCCATGATGATCTCCTCGGCGAAGAGGGTAGCCACTCCCGCATCCAGGGTCTCCCCCAGGTAGGGCAACCACAGCCGGTCCGCGGGCACCGGGGCCAGAAACGACCGGGCTTTCTCCATGATGGGCACCATATCGCCCAGGGTCTGGACCTTTGTGCCCGTATAGCCGTATATGGTGGGGAGAAAATAGGCGGTGTTGGTGAAGGCGACGGGAGTGTCAGGCCCAAGCTCCTTTATGGCCTGACTCAGCGTCTTCTCCGCCTCAAGAACGATGGCGTGGGATCCCCTGATAGCTGCGGTTGCGATGTATTTAGACATGGCTGAACCCCTTATCCAAAAGATATCTCTCTGATCCTATCGGCACAGACTCCAGCTCACCGGTGACTGAACCCCTGCTCACGCTGTGATCCCGGCAAGGCGACGGTCGCCGCTCTGGCCGTACTGGTTGGGATCGTAGGTCACCAGCTTCAAGGCCCGGCGCTTGGCATCGATGTGGGCCAGGGACTTCTGGAGGATCTTATCTATGTCAGGCTCGAACTCCAGCTTGCCACCCACCAGCTCCTCCCATCCCTTGGTCATCAGCTCCACCACCTTCGGGCTACCGGACACGGGGGAACCCACCCCGAAGAGGACATAGGCCCCGGAGGCCACGAAGTAGGTGGCGATGGTCAACGCCTTCTCGTTCATCCATTCGGGACAGATGCCCACCGCCGGCAGGTCGCTGATGTCGTCCCCCAGACCCCCCTCTTCCACCATCTCCGTCAGCACCGTCAGGATGCGGGAGTTGTCCACACAGGAGCCCACATGGAGAACGGGGGGAATGCCCACCGCTTCACACACCTCTCTCAGCCCCTTTCCACACTGCTCCATCATCTCCGGCACCAGATACCCGTGCTTGCCCGCAGCTATGGCACCACACCCCGTGACCACCACCAGCACATCGTTCTTGATGTACTCCTGGATGAGGCGCATTATCCCCCGGTCCTGAGTGACCCGTGGGTTGTTGCAACCCACCACCCCGGCGGCGCCCCGTATGCGTCCCGACATGATGGCGTCGTTCAGGGGCCGGAAGGAGCCGCGATAGGTGCCGCCCTGCATGTAGCGGAGGTACTCATGGGAGAACCCCGCCACCAGGTCGCTGAACTGGCTGGGAATGTGGACGCTATCCGGGCGGTTGGGGTAGTTATCGATGGCAGTCCGGACGATGAGCCGGGCCACCTGATAAGCGTTGTGCGGCTCCATCTCGATGTGGGTGGCCCCTTCGATCTTGGCCTTGGGCGAGGTGGTGATGACCTTGGTGTGGAAATGGGCCGCTGCCCCCACCAGTGCCTCCATGGTGCACTGGACATCCACGACCATGGCCTCCACAGCGCCGGTGAGGATGGCCAGCTCCTGATGGAGCATGTTCCCCGCGGATGGCACGCCCTGACGCATCAGCACCTCGTTGGAGGTGCAGCATATCCCCGCCAGGTTGATCCCCTTGGCCCCCTTGGACATGGCGTACTGGATAAGCTCCGGCTCACGGATGGCCTCGGTTATCTGCTCAGAGAGGGTGGGATCGTGGCCATGGATCACCAGGTTGACCTGATCTGCCTTGAGGACACCCAGGTTGGCCTGAGAGGTGCGGGGCTTGGGGGTGCCAAAGAGGATGTCGCTGATGTCCGTGGCCAGCATGGAGCCACCCCATCCATCGGTCATGGACGCCCGCAGGGTATGGTGCAGGATGTGCTCGGGGTCCTGGTCCGTTCCCATGCCCGTTCGGTGCAGGGTCTCCACTATCTCCCGGTCTATGCCCCGGGGCACCAGGTTCAGGCGTCGCCACAGCTCCTGGCGGCGCTTCGGGGCCCGGGAGGCGTAGGTGATCTCCCCCGTCTGCTGTCCGAAGTTGGAGAGCGCCTTCTCGGCCACCTCCTGGGCCACCTCCGCCACCGGACGCCCCTTGTCCTCGATCCCCATGAGATGGGCTACCTTGCGAAGTTTCCCCTCGTCACGAATGCTAAAGCCTCGCGCCTCCCCCTTGGCCGCGGCCAGCAGCACGAAGGCCATGTCGCGACCGTGGTCCGAATGGGCCGATGCCCCCGCTGCCACCATGCGAGCGAAGTTCCTGGCCACGATAGTGGCAGCAGTGGCACCACAGACGCCGGTCACGTCCTCGATGCTCTGCCCCCGCTTGGGCACGAACCGGCACGGGCCCATGAAGCACATACGACAGCACAGGCCATCCACCCCTATGGGACAGGGTGCCATGGCCTTGGCCCGGCTGAAGGCGGTGGAGAAGCCCTCCGCCTCGGCCAGCTCAAGCATCTCTATGGCAGCGGGGTCAATACTCTGAGGGGCTTGCCTCTTGCGTTGCGTCACTCCTATCTCCTTTTCCAGGACCCTCGCCCTGATATCAAGCTACTGTCCAGAGCCGATCGCGGCACAGAGCACGCGACCCATTTTGCCCACACTCTATTGACGCTCTCCCTGTGACAGACAAGTAAACGGGCTATCTAAAGCCACCTTTCACCAGTCCCACGAGCGAGTACGCGGTCTGGCAGCCCGAGCCATGTAACCCACGCACACCACGAACGCTGCTTCCAGGCTATATTCCCAAGGGGCTTCCATCGCCCCGCCATTACTGATAACACATATAGGCTAACATCCCATCAACGAAAACGCAAGCCCTTGCCCTCGGCTGGTTCTATGCCACGAGACACCCCCAGCCTGCCATGGTGCGCCAGCGTATCGGACGCGACAATGGCGCACCGTGGGAGGACACCCCCTCCCAGACCCCCCCTCACCACAGCCGTGCTCGCTCTCCACCATTCCTCACGTCTAGGCAGGCCATGAGGGCACCCCGAGAGGTGTAACGGAAACGATACCCCGTCTCCCTATGTATCGTGGACATATCCGTCATCCAGGTCGCCTGAAGGAGGGGGTAGAGGTAGCTTCACGAGCCTCCTGCCCGTCGAAGACCTAGATTACGTCCATAATATGGAAGCTCAGGTCTCCCAGGCCGGAGAGGTGAAACCCCATGCCTATCTTGTGAGGCCCTTTCTCCAGGGAGTGGCCCACCACGACGACGTTGATGGTCCTGTTCAGGGCCAGGGCAAAGGGCCTCTCCTCGGACACGGCACTGAAGGGGAAACGCTCCCCTCCGACAGTGAGAAACGACTCTTCCATGGGTATCTCCTCACCATCCACCGTAAGGGGCATCAGCCTCTTGGCATACCCGGAGCCCAGGGTATTCCGCATCTGAAACTGGAAGCCGTCAGCGCCATTGCTCAGGCTGCCTTTGACGTAAACACTCCGCAGAAGGAACTCCGGCACCGCTATCATGTGCTACCTCCTACCATTGGGGATAGACCAGGAGCCGGCGGTGAAGCTCTTGTGGTGGTCACAGGCCCGCTCCACGCTCCACCATCCCGGAGCGCCCGCTATGAGGGATATCATCTCATCCGCCCGTCACTCACCCAGAATCTGGACCATGACCTCTCTGGACCGCGGCATATCCAGCTCCACGAGAAAGATGCGTTGCCGCCGCCCGAACTGGAGATGGCCATTGATGATGGGGATGGTCTCGCTGGTTCCCAGCAAGAGGTGCTGACAGTGAGCATGGCCATTGGGACACTCGTCCTCGGTCATGTTCACCGTTCGGACGGAGAAGTCGTTGTGCTGGTAATAGCCGTTGCGGGACGCCACCCTCTCCAGAAAATCCTCCATATCTTTCAGAAGGAGGGGTTCGTTCTCGTTGATCTTGATGGCAGCGGTGGTGTGCTTGGAGTACACCACCGCGATCCCATTTAGCACCCGGGAGTCTCTGACAAAACCACCCACTCCCTCGGTGATGTCGATGAACTCCGGTGCCCTGGAGGTGTCCACCATCATGCAATAAGTGCGGGCCTTCACTCCATCCCTCTCCGCCGTCAGGATTTGTTCAACCCCCTGCTTGCAGATAGTTACCCTAGCAGAACGAAGTAACTTTTTCAACATCCCCTCCGACCTGGGCCCGACAAGTTGGGACGTCATCGGACCTGACCCCCTTCCATTCGGCAGGCTCTGGCGAGGAGGGAGGAGAGCAGGGGGGTTCTTGGGGCAATTCCCATTTGACTACCTGATACCATTATGCTATATTGCCCTCTGAGGTGTCTGAAAGCACGTCAACGGTCTAGACCGGGAGGAGCGCATACCACCTAGAGAATACCGCATAAACCAGCATATCAGGGTCCCGGAGGTCCTGGTCATAGACGAGGCGAGTAACCAGTTGGGTGCCATGCCCACCTCCGAAGCCCTGAGGCTCGCCCTGGATCGGGGGCTTGACCTGGTGGAGGTATCCCCCGCGGCAAAACCCCCGGTGTGCAGGTTGCTGGACTACGGCAAATTCCGTTACCTCCAGACCAAGAAGGAACGGGAGGCCCGCAAGGGCCAAAAGCTCACTTTCCTGAGAGAGGTCAGGTTTCGCCCCAATATCGGCGAGCACGATATGGAGGCCAAGAGCCGACAGGTGAGCAAGCTGCTGGAGGAGGGGGCCAAGGTTAAACTGACGGTTATGTTCAGAGGCAGGGAAATGGACCACCAGGACATAGGTAGAGACCTCCTGCGCCGAGTGGCTGAGACCTTCAAAGAGAAGGCCAAGCTGGAGAAGCCTCCTTCCATGGAGGGGCGCAGGCTGAGCATCATCATCACCCCTTCAGGCCAGCGCCCCAGAGCCGACAAGGAGCCCGAAGAGATCGCAAATGCCTAAGCTGAAGACCCACAAAGGCGCCAAGAGCCGCTTCCACGTGACCGGCACCGGCAAGATACTGCGCATGAAGGGGCACGCGAGCCACCTCCGTCGCAAGAAGCCCGCCCGGGTGCTCCGTCTGTATCACCGCAAGCTGGCGGTGAGCCCTTCCGACGTGGCTCGAATCAAGCGGCTCATGCCCTACATATAACCCTTTAACCCTTCTGGGAGTAACCACAGTGCCAAGAACCAAACACGGAGTACCCTCTAGAGCGCGTCACAATAAAGTGCTCCACATGGCCAAGGGCCATCGGGGTGTGCGGCATACGCTGTACCGACGGGCCAAGGAGTCCCTGCTCCACGCCCTGAGCTATGCCTTCCGCCATCGCCGGGAGCGCAAAGGGGACATGAGGCGCCTGTGGATTGTCCGCATCAACGCCTCCGCACGTCAGCATGGGCTCTCCTACAGCCAGCTTGTCCACGGCCTTGACCTGGCGGGGGTGGAGGTGGACCGCAAGATACTGGCGGACCTGGCAGTGAGAGACCCCAACGCCTTTGCCCAGCTGGCAGCCACCGCGAAGGAGAGCCTCTCCCGCACTGCTGCCACTGCTGCCCCCCTGTAGCAGGGCGAGCCCCTTCGGCTTCGCTCAGGGCAGGCCCTGCACCCACACTCAACGGTCGCTGCTCTGGTCTGACCGTCCTTCATCTGAAGGACGGCAAAGGGGCTTCGTCCCTGTGCGCACCCCTTTTTCAGCAATCTCATAGAGATAGATGTGGGAATACTCAGGACACTCCTCCGCTCCGCCTTCGTCCTGCTCGTCTCCACCATACTGCTGTTCAGCAAAGACTCCCTGAGCTTGAGCCCGGTAGAGGAGCTGGCCAAGGCACACCTCTACTCCCTGGTGCAATGGGAGATGGAGAACTTCCTGGACAAAGGGCTGTACCGAGCAAGGCTCCTCCTCACCGGCAACGACCTGGGAGCCCAGGCTAGAACAGACCTGGTGCTGGAGTACTTCCGCCTAGGGAATCAGGAAGGGGATTTGAAGGGGAGAATCGAAAGGGCCACATATTCATCCCCCACCGACGACAACTATTCCCTGGATGCCCTCAAAAAGGATCTGGCCCGCGTGGAGAAGGCACGGGGCAGCATGAGGAACAGGGTGGAGGAGGTGCTGGAGGGACAGATCGACGCCGTCATCGCTCGGGAAAAGCTCCCTCTGGGGGGGCCTTTAAGCTCCCTGGGAGTCCACCTTCCTCCCGTGGACTTCCGCTTCGACTCCTCCCCACGGGTGCTGGTGGTATCTCCCAGAGACCGCATCGAGATGGCCCAGGGGATTCTCCTCCGACCCGACATCACCCTGGAGGAGATGGAGGCCCTGGAGAGGCGGGTCATGGAGGAGGAGAACCTGTCCGCCCTGGTGGAAGGCACAGGGGAAGTGGCCACATACCCCAGCGTCATCTCCCCGGGCTTCTCTCTCAGAGACGCCCTGTCCGTAGCCGCGCACGAATGGCTGCACCACTACCTGTTCTTCCGCCCCCTGGGCCAGACCTACGGGAAGAACGGCGACATGACATCCCTCAACGAGACCCTGGCGGGCATCTTCGGCCAGGAGATAGGAGGCCTGGTGTACCGGAGGTTCTACGAGGCGCCCGTTGCCCTCAGAGTGTCCCGCAGGGAGGAAGGCTTCGACTTCCGCGCTGAGATGCACAAGACCCGCCTCCAGGTGGAGCAGCTCCTGAAGGAGGGGAGGGTGGAGGAGGCGGAGGAGTACATGGAGCAACAGAGACGGCTCTTCGCGGAGCAGGGCTACCTCATCCGCAAGCTGAACCAGGCCTACTTTGCCTTCCACGGCACCTATGGCGACGACCCCTCATCCATAAGCCCCATCTTCGACCAGCTCAGCGCCCTCAGGGCCGCCAGCCCGTCCCTGGGGGAGTTCGTGCGGCAGGTGTCCTCGGTCTCCTCCTACACCGACTTCCTGGAGCTGCTGGATGGGGAAAGTGGTATGGGTGGAATTTTTCCTCCCCCTTGAGGGGGAGGATCAAGATGGGGGTGAAGCCTCAGGCCGTGGCCTTGCCCCCCATCCTAACCTTCCCCCCCTTGGGGGGAAGGGACAACGATTCACAGGCTCACCGTGAGCGGCTTTTCATACCACTCTTTTTCACAAGTAAGCACTAGTCTAAACAGACTCGGGAGGAGAAGGCCTCCTCGACGATGTTACATAACCTGGCATCCCGACCTGTCGGGACAGGGCCATCCACCAGGCCCACCGCTTCCCCCAGGGTGTGTCGGTACTCCTGAAGGAAGTCCGGCGGCACTGTGCCCTCCTTCGCGTAACCATCATAGGTGGCTATGGCCTTAGCCATCCTCTCTATCACCCACCGGTCTCCCCGGAGGTCGGCCAGAGCCAGGAAGAACAGGCCGTCCTTCTCAGGCGAGATGTTCAGGGAGGGAAGCCTGGCCTTGCGGTAAGAGTCGTAGGCGAAGTGGATGAGAGCCTCCTGGACCGCCAGGGGACTCTTGGAGTCCAGCAGGCTCGTCAGGCGGGCAGCCAGCAGGGGGTCTACGCCGATGAGGCCGTGAACCAGCCCCTGGGGCGTTCTCCCGGGGCCTTCCACCCCCGCAATGAGGCTCACCGCCTGCTCCAGGTCGGAGGAGAGGATGGCCACCGCCTCCTGGGGATGCTCCCGCGCCAGGTCTTCCAGGAACAACCCGGATCGAAGCAGGATGTCCAGGGCCTCCTGGGGTTGCCTCTCTCCCCGCTTCGCCACCAGGGCGTACACCTCGGAAAGGTACGGCTGGTCTATACGGAAGTTCCCGGAGGTGCTCTGTAGAAGCTCTTGAATGCCCCGGACCATCTCCTCGGCGCTGGCCTCCGCGGAGATTCCCAGGATGGTGAGAAGCTCCCCGGGCCCCAGCATCTGCCGCAGCGCCCCGGGGGCATCTTTCAACAGCCTGCGCACCAGGTCATCGTCCATCTCTCGTCCGATAGCCCTCACCGTTTCCCCGTCTGCCGCCCGCAGCAGCTCTATCACCAGGCCGACCTCGCCCATGTCCTCCTTGGGAGTCTCCTCGATAAGCTCGCCCAGGCCGGCAGCCCCCGCGGAGGGGTCTTCCTGCGCCCGGCCCAGGATGGAACCGGCCCTATCCACCATCCGACCCAGGCGCTCTATCTCACCGTCGATGCCCCTCCCCTGGGACTTCGCGACCAGGGGGTCTACGCCCCGACGGTGCAGCTCCATCAGAAGGGCGTTGTCCACCAGGGGCCAGAAGGTGTAGAAGAAAGGCTCCTGGAAGTGCTGGCCCAGGATGTCCGCCTGCTCTCCCGGAGACCTCCCCTCCAGGCTGGCAAAGACCCCCATAGCCCGCTCCAGGTCCGCCGCGACGACAGGCAGCTCATTCCGTAGCCCCGCCAGGGTCTCAGGATGGCGTTTGTACAGGGCCAGCTTGTCCCCCAGATAGCCCCTCAGGAAAAACAGGTCCACCGAGAAGGAATCTCCCCCTGCGCCCTCCGCTCCGGTGATGACATCGAACTGGCGTGCGAAATCCACCAGCCTCTGCCTCTCCTCTTGAGCCACCACCTCTCCAGTCCCCTGGGGCAACACCGTTCTCTCCGAGGGCTTCAGCTCCCGGTACTGGCTCAGAGAGAGATGGGCCAGGCCGAAGTACGCCCCGGCAGCCCGTGCGTCCTCCGGGGAAAGGCCCTGATACCACTCCAGGGCGGAGTACCAGGAGTCGAAGGGGCCCGCCGTGAGAAACCGGTCGTAGTACTTCCTCAGAATGGGCGGAAGAAGCTGCGAGCTGCCTCCTGTGGCGTGAACCAGGTCGGCCTCACCGAAGTGGAACAGGGGGGGCAGCTCGCCCAGCAGGACGTTGGGTATGTTGCGGAGCCGCTCCCTCAGGGGCTCGTAGGGGTCGGGAGGCTGGGCCAGGAAGGCTATCAGGTCCCGGTGGTACTGCCCCATGGCCGGATAGGAGTTTCCTGTCTGGGGATTATCCCAGCTGAGGTCGGGGCGGCCGGAGACGGGGAAGGCCCCCCAGTAGGCGTGCCCCAGCTCGTGGATCACCGCCTCGGGCTTGGCCTCCCCCACGCCAGTCCAGCCGTGGAGGCCGTAGCTTCCGAACCACCCTGGTTGCCCCTCCATCTGCCGCACATCCAGCCTCTCCAGGAGCTGGCGACCCTGGGGAGTAAAGCCGTAGAACGCCTCCAGAGCCTCAATCCGCTCCCGAACCCAGGGGCTCTGGGCAGATTCCACGGGAGTCGCATCCTGGGAGGCACTTCCACGACAGGAAAGGGCAAGCAGAGACAGCACCAGGAAGGCTAGAAGAGGACACAGAGAGGTGCGTTCAAGGGGTGATGGATAGCCCATGCCTCGATTATAGCCAACGGATACAGGCAGCCGCAATCCGGACGGAGAGACGAAGAGAAGAGAGGATGATACGGCGGAGGCCCCCTTTCCTTGTGGCTCTTAAATGCCCTGTGATATGATGGCACTGGGTCTTATTTGCCACAACGTGGGAGGAAGCCATCTTGGAGTCTACCCCCTCCCAGAGAGTCGATGTCCAGGTCTTCCCGACCTTCACAGGAAGGGTGTCCAAGACGTGGCTGAGGACGGTGGTGAATCAGGCCCTGGAGTCCTGTGACAACACCGAGCCCCTGGCCATCAGCCTGGTGATAGCCGACGACGAAACGGTGCGGGACCTCAACCTGAGATACCGTGGCCTGGATGAGACCACTGACGTCCTGGCCTTCCCCCTCCGGATACCTCAGGAGGACGGCGACCTCGCCGGTGAAACTTTCCCCCTCCCCCCTGAGGAGACCCCACCCCTGGGAGAGGTGGTTATCTCGTATCCCCAGGCGGCGCGCCAGTCCAGAGAGGGGAAGAGACCCCTCAAGACAGAACTAGCCCTGCTGGTAGTCCACGGCGTGCTCCACCTCCTGGGGTACGACCACGCAGAGCCTGAAGAGGAGAGCCGCATGTGGGCCAAGCAGGAGAAAGCCCTGGCGGGAGTCCCCCTCAAATAGGAGCGCATCCCGATTGTCCCAGGTACTGTATCGCAAGTGGCGGCCCCAAACCCTGGCAGAGGTGGTGGGCCAGGACCACGTGACCAGAACCCTCAAACAGGCCGTACTTCAAGGCAGGATAGCCCATGCCTACCTCTTCTGCGGCCCCCGAGGCACGGGCAAGACCAGCACCGCCCGCATCCTGGCCAAGGCGGTGAACTGCCTCAAACCCTCCGAGGGAGAGCCGTGCAACCAGTGCCCCCCCTGCAAAGCCGCTAACGAGGGAAGGTCCCTGGACCTGGTGGAGATAGACGCCGCCAGCCACCGCGGGATAGAGGAGATGCGCAGCCTGAGGGAGAAGGTGCACTTCGTTCCCGCCGAGTCCAGATACAAGGTCTACATCGTGGACGAGGTGCACATGATGACGCCCGACGCCTTTAACGCTTTCCTCAAGACCCTGGAGGAGCCTCCCCCCCACGCCATCTTCGTCCTGGCCACCACCGAGGCCCATAAGGTCCTCCCCACCATCATCTCCCGGTGCCAACGCTTCGATTTTCACCGCATATCCCACCAGCACATCGAGACGCGCCTTGCCCGGATATGCCAGGGCGAGGGAATCAAGGCCGAGCCTCAGGCCCTGAACGCCATCGCCCGCAGCGCCACCGGAAGCCTGCGAGACGCCGAGAACCTGCTGGAGCAGCTGGTGGTCTCCTACGACTCCGATATAACCCTGTCCCGGGTGAGGGAGCTGCTGGGCCTGGGAGACGACGAGCTGGCCCTGGAGCTGGCAAGGCACATCCTCAAGGGCGAGACCCGGGAGGGCCTGAAGACCATCAACGCCGTGGCAGACCAGGGGCTGGACCTGCGCCGCTTCCACCGACAGGTGGTGGACCACCTGCGGGGCGCCCTGCTCCTCAAGGCCGGCGCGGGAGACGCCCTGGAACACACCCCGGAGACGGTGGAGGCCATGAAGGCAACCGCCGACTCCTCCACCCTGGCGCACATCCTCAAGGCCGTGCGCCTGTTCGGCCAGGCCACTCCGAGGCAGGATGGCTCCCCCACCCTCCCCCTGGAGCTGGCGCTGTTGGACTGCACCCTGGAGGCGGAGCCAGTCCACCAGAGTGCCCCCACGGCCGCAGTCACCAACTCCCGAACTGAGGCACGTCCACCCGTCCGCCGTCCCGATAACATCGGGATGCCCCAGAGAGCCAGGACGGATACGCCTCCCAGGAAGCAGCCCGTTTCGCCAAGGGCCGAAGCGCCAACGCCTCCCGCTCCCGCAAGGGAGACGGCTTCCCCCGGCAGAAGCCCCCAACCAGAGCAGGAATCGCCCGGAAAGGGCCTGCCAGAGGCGCAGTGGAATGCCATACGCCTGGCCCTGAAACGGTTCAAGCCCCAAAAGCTCAACATCGGCTCCCTGCTCCTGGACTGTGGGGCCCCATACGTCGAAGGAGAGTCCCTGGTCCTGGTGTTCAAGACCCGCGCCAACATGGAGCGGATGCAGGGCGAGATGGAGAATCCCGAAACCCGCAGGTTCCTTCAAGAGACGGTGCAACGGGTCGCGGGCACCTCGTACGCCCTGCGCCTGAGCCTGGCCGACCAGGGAAAGACCAGCGCGGGCACTCCCAAAGGCCACCTGGTGCGGGCGGCCCGGGCCATGGGGGCGGACATAATCGAAGGACCCGAAGAGGAGAAGAGTCCCAATGAATAAGAACCTGCTACGCCAGGCCCAACAGCTCCAGGCCCGGCTGGTCAAGGCCCAGGAGGAGCTGGAGAGCGCCATCGTGGAGGCCAGCGCCGGGGGAGGCGCGGTGAAGGTGGTAATGACGGGCAAGCTCAAGATTCAGGCCATTTCCATATCTCCCGAGGCGGTGGACCCGAAAGACGTGGAGATGCTCCAGGACCTGGTGATGACGGCCACCAACGAGGCCATCCAGAAGGCCCAGGCGCTGGCCCAGAGCCGCCTCAGCGCCATCACCGGCGGCATGAAGATACCGGGGTTGATGTAAGGTTGTTGGAGGTGTTGTGATGGCTACCGATACGGCGATTCATCGGGTCGCGGAACACGACTTACAGGCCTCTGTGGAGGAGTATGCCGCGCGGTCTACGGAGGCGCTTCTAAGAAGCGGGGGGGCTGCACTTAAGGACCAGGACTATAAGAAAGCACTCCATATCTTTGAACGGCTTTCTGAAAAGGGAGGGCGCAGCTTCCTGATCGAGCTAGGCAAAGTCCATGCCTTTAATGGACTGGGGCAGTGGGAGCAGTCCATTGTAACGCTCAAAGGAATGTTGGGTTTGGGCGACGATAAAGAGGTGTGGCTGCGCTTTGGCTTGGCCTGGGGACAACTGGGGCAGTATGATGACGCTCTAGACACCTACAGTAGGGTAATGGAGCAGTGGCCCGATGATGGGGACGCATGGGTTTTCAGAAGCGCACCCTTGGTCAGCTTGGGCCGAATGCAAGTCGCAATAGAGTCTCTCGAAAAGGCCTATGCCCGCCGCAGCCGGTGCTCCAGTAGCGGTATATGGTCGCTCTACTATTGCAGTGCCCTGTTATTGGTTCTTCTCGGTATCACCAGCATTGAGACACGCTCCCTGCCAGACCTGGAAAACAAGACCGAGGCTTTCATCTGGTGGCGTGAAGAGGCCCGCCGTGACAATCAGGCCGATGCCTTCGGAGAGGGGGAGGCGGCGGCAAAGGGAGTGCTAACAACTGAGCAATCGGCGGCCTACGAGGAGTTCATGTTGAGCGTGCGTCTCGGTTCAATAGAAGACCCCTTTGACAGATGGAAGGCCCTGGGCGAGGAGATTGGCAAGGTCTGGCCAGAGGGCGTGTCCGCTGTTGAAGCCATCCGAGAGCAACGGGAATAATGGCAAATTTGGTAGTAGATTCTGGCGTATGGGTGGCTTCTTTCTTACCCAACGATAAATACCATTCGGAAGCAGCCCAATTCGTGGACGAGTTCAGAGCCGGAACGCATCACTGCCACCTTCCCTATCTGGTTCTAGTAGAGACTTGCGCTTCAGTAGCTCGGCAAGTCCAGGCAGGTCGCATGGCGTACATATCTTGGGTGCGCCAGAGCTTTGAAGAGTGGACTCAGCAAGGCTTAGTTTCATGGTATGACCTCAATCAGCAACGCACCCACTCCACAGTTGATTTCAACCTGGGTTTGCCGAATCCCCTTCGTGGAGCCGACTCCGTGATGGCTTCACTGGCAGAGGAACTCGGATATTCCCTAAAAGCCTTTGATGGCGAGATTTTGAATCGTTATCCAGGTGCAACGCCATGACCTACGACTTCCTGCCATCGGTAGCAGCGCCCCTGGCCCGCCTCATTGAGGAGTTCCACAAGCTCCCAGGCATCGGGCCCAAGACCGCTCAGCGTCTCGCCTACTACCTCATCCGCATGCCTGCCGAGGAGGCCCACTCCCTGGCGGAGGCCATTCTGGCTGTAAAGGAGCGAATCACCTTCTGCACCGTCTGCCAGAACATCACCGAGAGCAGCCCCTGTCCCCTCTGCTCCAGCCAGAGCCGGGACAGGAGCCGCCTGTGCGTGGTAGAGGAGCCCCTGGACGTTCTGTCCCTGGAGCGCACCCGGGTTTACAAGGGACTGTACCACGTGCTCCACGGGGTCATATCTCCCGCCAGCGGGATAGGGCCGGAGAACCTGAAGATACGGGAGATGCTGGAACGCCTCAAGGGCAACGAGGTTGAGGAGGTCATCCTCGCCACCAATCCCAGCCTGGAGGGGGAGAGCACAGCCATGTACATCCACAGGCTGCTCTTGCCCCTGGTCCCCCGGATCACGCGTTTGGCCCGGGGCCTTCCCGTGGGAGGTGACCTGGAGTACGCCGACGAGGTTACCCTGAGCCGCGCCCTTGAAGGCCGCCAGGAGATGTAGAGGCGCCCTTTTCCACCATGACCACTCCACCGAAGATATACAGCACCGAGGCCATCGTCCTCAAGCACACCCCCTTGGGCGAGGCCGACTACCTCCTCACCATGTACACTCCCAACCGGGGCAAGACAAGGGCGGTGGCCAAAGGGGCGCGGCGAGTCAAGAGCAGGCTGGGAGGACACCTGGAGCCCCTCATGCGCGCCTCCCTTCTGATGGCCAGGGGTCAGAACCTGGACGTGGTAAGCCAGGCAGAAGCCCTGGAGGGGTTCCGCACCGTGCGGGAGGACCTCCAGAGAGTATCCCAAGCCCTCTGCATGGCAGAGCTGGTTGACGCCATTACCCCGGAGGAGCAGCCCAACTACCCCATCTATCGCCTCTTCCTGGAATCTTTGCGCCGCCTGGAAGGGGACGCCCCGCCGTCGCTGATGCCCTTCTTCCAGCTTCACCTCCTGGAGCAGAGCGGCTTCCGGCCAGAGCTGTACCGGTGTGTGGAGTGCGACTCAACCCTTGCCCCAGGGCTTCACCGCTTCGCCCCAGACCGAGGAGGAACCCTCTGTGTCTCCTGTCATCCACCGGGCCTGACCATACTTCCCCTCTCCCTGGACACCCTCAAGGTGCTGCGCTTCCTCCAAAGGGAGGTGTATAATATCGCGGCGAGGCTCCACCTGGAACCTGGTACCCTGCTGGAGATGGAGCGGCTCCTGGGAGCCCTTCTGCGGTGCGTCCTGGAGCGAGAGGTGAAAGCCTCCCGGTTTCTGCACCAGGTGAGCCAGGACGACAGGGAAAGGGCGGAGGCTGCTGCCTCGCCCGCCAACAACATCAAGGAGTAGTGTATGCCAGCAGACCTGAGGGAAGGGCTCTATCTCACCGGGATAGGCATGGTGGTGGTCTTCCTTGCCCTGTCGGGCCTACTGCTGATAATGGTTGCCCTGCAAAGGCTCTTCCCGGGCAAAGATACCTCTTCGTCAGGCCAGGATGAGGGAACCCCAGGGCAGAAGCCCCAGGCAGGGGAGAAGCCCACCCCCGCAGAGCTGCCACAGCCACTCCAGGCAGCCAGCAGCCAGAGCTATGGTGGAGTAACCGGAGCGCAAATCGCGGCCATAGCCGCGGCAGCCTATCTGGCCATGGAACAAGAGGGGCAGCTTCAGCCAGCCCTACGGGCAACCCCTGCCCTATCCCAGCAGCCCAGCGGCTGGAGCGCCCAGGGAAGGACTCTCCTTGCGGAGGGCCAGAGCCGTAGACCCCCGCCATACCAACAGAAGCCCCACAGCGCATACTCTCCAAAAGTTGGCTTGAGCTAGTAAACCCATGCCCGATGAGCTGCTAGGTGGATTTCCCGACCTTACCCTGGGAAACGTTACCATGATAGGTATAGCCCTGGCCCTGATGTACCTGGGCGTGGCCAGAAAATACGAGCCCTTGCTCCTCATACCCATAGGGATGGGAGTTATGCTTGCCAATCTCCCCTCTACCGGTCTTACCGACGAGGACGGATTTTTGTGGATGCTGAAAAGGGTAGGGCTCGATAACGAGCTCCTTCCCCTTCTCATGTTCGTGGGTCTGGGGGCCCTCACCGACTTCACACCCCTGCTCATGAATCCCATAACCATGCTCCTGGGGGCAGCTGCCCAGTTCGGCATATTTGCCGCCCTTTTGATCGCGTTGTTCCTGGGTTTCGGCATAAACGATGCAGCATCCATAGGTATCATAGGCTCCGCGGACGGCCCCACCACCATCTACGTCTCCACCCAGCTGGCTCCTGGCCTGTTGGGGCCTATAGCCGTGGCCGCCTATTCGTACATGGCCATGGTCCCCATCATCCAGCCCCCCATCATGCGCCTGCTGACCACCAGGAAAGAGCGGAGAATCAGGATGTCTTACCCCTCCCAGGAGGCGTCCACCAGAACCCTCATACTCTTCCCCATCATAGTGACCATCGTGGCCAGCCTCATCTCTCCCAAGGCTGCGCCCCTCATAGGGATGCTCATGTTCGGCAACCTGCTGCGAGTGGTAGGAGTGGTGGATCGTCTATCCCGGGCGGCCCAGAACGAGCTGATCAACATCACCACCATCTTCCTGGGCCTCACCGTGGGTTCCACCATCACCGCCGAGCGGTTTCTGGACCTCCAGACCCTGGGCATCTTTGTCCTGGGCCTCCTGGCCTTTGCCTTCGCCACAGCCACCGGGCTCCTCTTCGGGAAGCTCATGTGTTACCTCTCCAGGGGCAGGATCAACCCCCTCATAGGCGCTGCGGGAATATCGGCCCTGCCCATGTCCGCCAGGGTAGTCCACAAGATGGGCCAGGATGAGGACCCGGAAAACTGGCTTCTAATGCACGCCATGGGGCCCAACGTGGCGGGGCAAATCGGCTCCGTCCTCGCCGGGGGTGTGATCCTGGGAGTCCTGACCTAGGAGAGTGATGAAATACCCCTTTCGACCATCCCCCTCCCCCCTTCCTAGCCAGGAAGGGGGGAGAATTTGGGTCTGGGGGTGTCCCCCAGACCCCCGTCAGAAGGGGCTTTGCCCCTCTGGACTCCCCCGGGGTCAGGTTTTGGGATGAGTCCAGGAATAAGGGTCTATCAGAAGCTCCCCTGTCATTCCGAACGCAGCGAAGCGAAGTGAGGAATCTAGGGCCTACCATCCTCGTTAACGGCATAAGTCCTAGATTCCTCGTCGCTCCGCTCCTCGGAATGACATGTGGGTGGCGACGCTCAGATTGTTATCGGCACAAAGAAGGATGAAAATAGCGCCGCCTCCTGTCATTCTGGGCGCAGCGAAGAATCTGAGGCCCTTCGCTGCGTTCAGGGTGACAGAATGGTATTATTAGAGCCGTACAGTAGCTACCGTGCCATAACGTTTCCACCCAGGGAGGAACCCCTTGTCGCTCAAACCGTCTCACGGACATCCATCACTGTGGTTCCCCCAGGTGTTGCTCCTCGGCCTCATTCTGGCCTCTGGCGCGTGCACCGCGGCCACGCCCACCACCACTCCTACCGCAACCAGAGCGCCCCTGCCGACCCTCTTGCCACCCTTCCCCATCATCACCATCGAGGACTTCGAGGCCGGGCTGGGCCAGTGGTTTCCCGAAGGGGACGTCCCCATGGACCCCAACAACCCAGGGAGGCTCGTGGCCTGGAGCGTGCTGGTATCATCATCTCAAGCCTTTGAAGGAGACGGATCGGCGGAGTTCTTCCTGGACGGCCGCCAGGCCGATGGCACCATCTGGATTGCGCGGCCCATGAGGGTAAACACCGAGGAACCCGTGAAGGTGGCCCTCACCTTTCAGCTATGGAGCGAAAGCGAAAGTTTCAACACCCTGGCCCGAGTGGCAGCCTACGCCGGGGCCAGGAAGCCCGCCGCCGAGGAGGAGCTCGACACCTCTCAGGTGGCCAACCTGGTCACCGGCTGGCGGGAGTACAACTACGCCTTTTCGGTGCTCCCCCACGAGGGATCTCTATGGGTGGCCGTGGGCATCACCGTTGCATGGGAGACGGAAATGACCTATTATATCGACGACATAAGGGTTGAGGTAACCCGGTAGGGGAAACCACCCTCACTCATCCCGTATTCCGCCCTGGCATGGCGCAAGGGCAGCGCTAATATGGGAGGTATCGGCCTAAACAAGAGAAGGAGGGCACGGCTTATGGCAGAGTACAAGAACGTCATCTATGAGGTGCGGGAGCACGTCGCCATCATCACCAACAACAACCCGGAGCGGCTCAATGCCCTGAGCGTTGGCCTGAAGCGGGACATTGAGGCGGCGATGATGGAGGCGGCCCACAACTCGGACGTGCGGGCCATCATCTGGACGGGCGCGGGACGGGGTTTCTCCGCGGGGGCCAACATGGGCGGCAGAGGTGATGAAGACGTCAGAGCTGCAAGAGCTGAAGAGGGCGAGCAGGGGCTCTTGGGTGCCGTCCAGAGCGCGGAGGAGTTCCGGGAGTGGGGGCTGCGGTGGCAGATCAACGTTCCCCAACCCATCATCGGGGCCATAAACGGCTACGCCCTGGGCCGCGGCTTTGAGTACGCCTTGCACAGCGATATCCTCATCGCCTCCGAGCGAGCGGTCTTTGGAGCGCCGGAGATCCGCCATGGAACCATAGCCGCAAGCCGTTTGCCCTTCCTGGTGGGCCCCATGTGGGCCAAGCGGATCATCCTCACGGGCGACCACGTCCGCGCCGAGACCGCGCTGCGGATAGGGCTGGTGATAGACGTGGTTCCCCACGAAAAGCTAATGGACGCCGCCTTTGCCCTGGCGAAGCGCATCAGCTACGTCCCTTACTACGCGGTCAGGTACAACAAGCGAATGATCGATGGCACCATGGAGGCCATGGGAATGAACACCGCCCTGGCCTACAGCTCCATGCTCGACGCCATCGGCCACGCCACCTCACGAGAGCATCCCCTTATCCGAGCAACCGACGGAGCAGACCTGCGGAAGATACAGAAAGAGGGGGGAACGCGAGCCTTCATCCAGGCCCGGGACGAGCCCTTCGGGCCATCGCCCCATCTATAAGGTCTTGAGACCGTATCTGCCGACGCTGTAGAGGGGGCGCGCCTGCACGGGGAAGGACTGACCCTTCGGCATAGCGCGTTACCCCTTCCTGGAGGAGATGCATGACGACCAGAAAGAGGGACTGGAAGGAGCGGGTCTGGAAGCCGGCCACCGAGCGCTTCCCTGAGCGCCAGGAGCGCTTCGAGACGACCTCGGAGACGGAGATCGATGTCATCTACACGCCGGAGGACATCGCCAACCAGGACTACCAGCGGGACCTGGGCTATCCGGGCAGCTTCCCCTTCACCCGGGGCATCCAGCCCACCATGTATCGGGGGCGCATCTGGACCATGCGCCAGTACGCGGGCTTCGCCTCGGCGGAGGAGACCAACCGCAGATACCACTACCTTCTGGAGCAGGGACAGACGGGGCTCTCCATGGCCTTCGACCTGCCCACCCAGATCGGCTACGACTCCGACCACCCAATAGCCTACAGCGAGGTGGGAAAGGTGGGAGTGCCCATCTCCCATCTGGAGGACATGGAGACCGTCTTCCAGGGCATCGATCTGTCCAAGGTCTCCACCTCCATGACCATCAACGCCACCGCCCCCGTGCTCCTCGCCTACTACATCGCCGCCGCGAAGAGGCAGGGGGTAAACCCCAAGGAGCTGCGAGGCACCGTCCAGAACGACATCCTCAAGGAGTACGTCGCTCGCGGCACCCATATCTATCCGGCAAAGCCCT
>JACVQK010000079.1 GCA_015661155.1 Dehalococcoidia bacterium
TCGGCACAACGACTACGTGTTCCGAGAGCTCCTGGGTCGGGACGAGACCGCCATTCAGAAGCTCACCGAGGCAGGCACCATCGTCTAGCGTCGCGTCAGGCTATGAGAGCAGCATATAGGGGTGCAGGGGGCGAAGCCCCCGCCGGGGGTCTGGGGGTGTCCCCCAGGTGCTCTATTTCCCCCTCTCCTGCAGGAAGTCTGGCCTTGCGGTAAGAGTCGTAGGCAAGGTGGGTCGAGATGGTGTTATAAGACCCTGTAGTTCCATAGCGAATACTCTCTACGACTATTGTGTTTATTCTGGTATGGTGCTCTATTGGGTGTAGTCAACTGCTTGACTAGTAACCTCTGCCAGCTGAATATAGGAGCAAAACCACCATGACCATGGGAGGGTTGCCAGCCCATGGGACGTGGACGATGAGCTGATGTCCTGGCTCAAAACCGCCTATCAGTTGACTTCGTAACAACGGCAAGAAGGAGAGGAGCACTACATGACCACATCCAAACGTTTGCGGATCGGACTCATTGGGGCCACCGGCAGATGGGGGCCATCGGCCCACATCCCGGCCATTCAGCGGCTGCCGGAGACGGAGCTTTACGCCATCTGTACCGCCCACGACGATACGGCGCGGGCCGCAGCCCAGAAGTACGGCGTGAAGCTTGCGTACAGCGACGACAAGACCATGGACGCAAATCCCCAGGTGGAAGCGGTGGGCGTGGTGGTGCGCGTGCCCACCCACTATGTCCTGACCAAGAATGCCCTGGAAGCCGGCAAGCACGTCTTCTGCGAGTGGCCTCTGGGTGCGAACCTGAAGGAGGCCGAGGAGCTGGCTGCGCTGGCCCGCAAGATGAAGGTACATACCATGGTGGGCCTGCAACGGCGCGCCTCGCCGGTGTATCTGCGCCTGGCGGAGCTGGTGAAGGAGGGATACGTCGGGCAGGTGCTGTCGGTCAACCTGGTGCAGATGGGCGGCGGCGTGCTCAATCGCACGTCGGATCGCACGTGGCAGCGGGACGCGACGCTGGGCGCCAGCACCCTGACCATTGGCTTCGGACACTCCTTTGACGCCCTGTGCATGGTGGCAGGAGAGCTCACCGAAGTGTCGGCTGTTGTCAGCACCCAGGTGCCCCAGTGGTACGAGACTGACACCAAGAAGTACGTGGACGTGACCTCGCCGGACAACATCATGATAGCCGGCAGGCTTGAAGGCGGCGCGGTGGTCAACGCCAACGTGGGCGTTCATCCGTATCATGGCAGCGGCTACAAGATGGAGATATATGGCAAGGAGGGCACGCTAGCCCTGGTTGGCGGCGGGGGTGGCGGGGAGCAACTGCGCATCATGGGCGGTCGCAAGGACGACAAGGCTATGCAGGAGCTGCCCGTGCCGGACCGTCTGAAGTGGGTGCCGCAGGAGGTGCAGAACGCCGGCTCCGCCTATGAAGTGGGCCAGATGTGGGTCAATTTCGCCAAGGCGATTCGCACCAACGCCAGGATTGATCCGGACTTTGACCACGCCGTGCGCCGCCACAGGATGCTGGACGCCATCCTGCGGGCGTCCGAGACCGGCCAGCGTCAGAAGGTGGGATAGGGGGACCCGACCTACGGCACTGATGGTTCTCTGGCATAATGGCCGCCGCCCAGGCAAAGCTGAGCGGCGGCCAAATAGGTGTGGGTCTGGCTGATTGCGGCTAATAGGCCGCACAATAACAAGCTCAGGGTGAGCGGGCAACCTCAACGGCAGCCGCTAATCCACCTTCTCCAGGGGGGCGTAGCCCAGGAGAAGCTTCTTTATCCCTGAGTTCCCCTTGAAGGCCACCGTCACCTCGTGGTCCTGGCCCGAGGGCACGCAGCTTATCACTATCCCCTCGCCAAACTTGGAGTGTCGTACCCGCTCCCCCGCCTTGAGGAGCACGCGGGCGGTCACGGGGCCATCTTCTTTCGGCGGGCCGGTCCTTCCGCCGAGGGATTGACCTGGTGGGGCGATGCCCTGCCCCGCCGTCGCGAGAGAGGACACCAGGTGGGGTGGGATGTCCCCCAGGAAGCGGGACGGCCGGCTGGGGCCGGGGCCGCTGTTGCCCCTGAATCCCCGGCGAAAGGCCCGCATGAGGTAGAGCCGATCCCTGGCGCGGGTCATACCCACGTAAAACAGGCGTCTCTCCTCCTCCATCTGGCCGGCGTCGTCGAAGGAGCGGATGTGGGGCAGAAGCCCGTCCTCCAGCCCTACGATGAACACCACGGGGAACTCCAATCCCTTGGCCTGGTGCAGGGTTATCAGGGTGATGGCCTCCTTGTTCTCTTCCAGGCTATCCACGTCCGAGACCAGGGCCACCCCCTCCAGGAAGGCGGAGAGCCCCTCCTGGGGGGCCATCTGCTGGAACTCCATGGCCGTGGAACACAGCTCCTGCACGTTCTCCCACCGCTCACGACCCTGCTCCCCGTCCTCCATCAGGTGACTCTTGTAGCCGATGCGTTCCAGGACGGCGTCCAGCAGCTCCGCTACCGGGAGGCGTTGCCCCTCCTCCATGAGGCCGTTGAGGAGATGCAGGAACCTCTCCACGGCCCGGGAGGTGCGGGCCGCCAGGGGATGGTTCTTCGAGTCCCCTTCTTCATGCTCAACGATTAGTTGCATCGCCGCGTAGAGGGGGATGCCCCTGGAGCGGGCCATCCGGGTCAGCTGGTCCAGGGTGTGCTGCCCGATGCCCCTGGGAGGGACGTTTATCACCCGCGCAAGGCTCACCTCGTCATAGGGGTTGAGGACAAGCCGGAGGTAGGCCACCAGGTCCTTTACCTCTTTACGCTGGTAGAAACGGAGCCCCCCGATGAGCCTGTAGGGTACGGCGTACCTGAGGCATCCATCCTCCAGGGCGCGGGACTGGGCGTTCACCCGGTACATCACGGCGCAGTCCCCCAGGCTGTATCCTTCGTCGCGTTTCAGCCTCTCTATCTCTCGCAGCACCTGCTGGGCCTCCTCCTCCGGGTTGTATGCCTCCCCCACCACCACGGGCTTGCCCCGCGGGTTTCGGGTCCACAGGGACTTGTCTATCCTCTGGTTGTTGGCAGAGATGACCCCTCGGGCCGCTTCCAGGATGGTCTCCGTGGAGCGGTAGTTCTCATCCAGGGTCACCAGCAGGGCCTCCGGGTAGTCCTGTTGGAAGGAGAGGATGTTCCGTATGTCGGCGTTGCGCCAGGAGTAGATGGACTGGTCGGGGTCGCCCACCACGCAGATGTTGCGGTGCTTGGCCGCAAGAAGACGGGCGATGGCGTACTGGGCCACGTTGGTGTCCTGGAACTCGTCGATGAGGAGGTGCAGGTATCTCATCTGGTACTGGCTCACCACATGGACGTTGTCCCGGAACAGGAAATAGGTCTTGAGCAGCAGGTCGTCGAAGTCCACGGCGTTGCTTCTCTGGAGCATCTCCTGGTAACGCTGGTACGCCCTGTGGACGACTCCTTCCCAGGGGTTGGAACGCATCGCGCCATAGGACTCATCATCCAGAAGCTGGCTCTTGGCGGCGGAGATGGCGGAGAGCACCGCCCTGGGGGTGTAGCGTTTGGGGTCTATCTCCGCCTCCTCCATTGCCCCCTTGAGGACCTCCAGTTGGTCATCCTGGTCGTAGATGACGAAGGCCCGGTCCAGGCCGACGTGCTGGCCCTCCCGGCGCAGTACCGAGGCGCAGAAGGCGTGGAAGGTCGCCGTGGTCAGCTCCTGGGCGCGGGGGCCCAGCAGGCGCTCCAGCCGCTCCTTCATCTCCCTGGCCGCCTTCTTGGTGAAGGTGACCGCGGCGATGCGGTGGGGGCTTACCCCGCACTCCCTGACCAGGTAGGCTATGCGGTGGGTTATGACCCGGGTCTTGCCGCTTCCCGGGCCCGCCAGGATGAGCAGCGGCCCCTCTGCCACCTCCACCGCCTCCCTCTGTCGCTGGTTGAGCTCTTCTAAGATGTCCATATCCCCTCACGGGAATTATAGCACCAGGGCTGGTCTTTTATAGGGCAGGGTGTGTCTCACCAGCGGCTATTAGCAGGCTGCTGAAAAACCCTTTCGACCATCCCCCTGGCCCCCTTCCTGGCCAGGAAGGGGGAAGAATTTGAATCTGGGGGACACCCCCAGGCCCCCGCCAGAGGGGCTTCGCCCCTCTGGACTCCCTTTTTTCAACACCCTACTGAGAGACCCCCATGACCCGGTTCCTGAAGAACTCGCCCAGGGGCGTCAGGTTTGCTCCTATCCCGGGGCCATCGAAGAAGGTCGACCCGGCATCGGCGGAGTCGTTGCACTTGTTGATGTCGTAATAGGTAATCAGAGGAAACCATCTCTGGATGT
>JACVQK010000080.1 GCA_015661155.1 Dehalococcoidia bacterium
CCCTGGATGAACCCACCCTCTCTCAAGCTCACGCTGCTTCCCAGGGCCTCCACCACACCGTATCCCGTCCTGAGGAGGCCGGGGTCCACTCCCAGAATACGCATTCCCTTCATCCCTTGCTGGCCCCGACTTGTCGGGGTTACAGCCCATTCTAGGGTTCTTCTAAAGAGGCGTCAAGGCGGGGCGATGAACTCCTAAGAGGGTGAGAAAAAGGAGGAGTGCAGAGGGGCACAGCCCCTCTGCCAGGGGTCTGGGGGTGTCCCCCAGACCCAGTCTTCACCCCCTTCCTGGACAGGAAGGGGGCAGGGGGATGGTCGAAAGGGTTTTTCGACACCCTGCTACGCGTCGAAGTACAGGAAGAACTCGTAGGGATGGGGCCTCAGCCTCATGGGGTCCAGCTCCCTCTCCCGCTTGTAGTCCAGCCACGTGCGTATCATATCCTCGGTAAAGACCCCCCCCCTGGTGAGGAACTCGTGGTCTGCCTCCAGGGCGTCCAGGACCTCGCCCAGGCTGCCGGGCACCTGCTTCACCTTGGCGGCCTCTTCGGGACTCAGGTCGTAGATGTCCTTGTCCAGGGGCTCTCCCGGGTCAATCTTGTTGATGATGCCGTCGAGGCCCGCCATGAGCATGGCGGCGAAGGCCAGGTATGGGTTGCAGGAGGGGTCTGGACAACGGTACTCCACCCTCTTGGAGGCCGGATGAGAGAAGTACATGGGAATTCTGGCGCAGGCGCTCCGGTTGCGCTGGGAGTAGGCCAGGTTGACGGGGGCCTCGTAACCCGGGACCAGGCGGCGGTATGAGTTGGTGGTTGGGGCTACCAGAGCCAGAAGTGCGGGGGAGTGCTTCAGCAACCCGCCGATGTAGTACAGGCCCATCTGGCTGAAGAGGGCGTAGCCCTTGGCGCTGTAGAAGAGGTTATTGCTGCCCTTCCAGACGCTCTGGTGAACGTGCATCCCGGTGCCGTTGTCGCCAAAGAGGGGTTTGGGCATAAAGGTAGCCACCTTGCCGTGGGCCCTGGCCACGTTCTTGAGGACGTACTTGAAGTTCACCACGTTGTCCGCCATTCTGGTCAGGGAGGTGTATCGCATGTCTATCTCCCCCTGACCCGCGGTAGCCACCTCGTGGTGGTGCTTCTCCACCTCAATGCCGAACTGGGCCATCTTCAGGGCGGCCTCGGAGCGGAGGTCTGCGAAGGTATCGGTGGGGGGAGATGGGAAATACCCCTCTTTATAGCGGGTCTTGTAGGCCAGGTTGCGGCTCCCGTCCAGGTTGGTAGGTTGCCCAGAGTTCCAGATACCTTCGTCAGAGTCCAGGAAGTAGTACCCGCTGTGGGAGTCCTGGTCAAAGCGGGCGCTGTCGAAGATGAAGAACTCCAGCTCCGGGCCCCAGTAGCTGACATCCCCAATGCCCGAGGACTTGAGAAAGGCCTCGGCCTTCCGGGCAACCCATCGGGGGTCTCGGGAGTACCCTCCCGTGGTCTCCGGGTCCACCACGTCGCAGATCAGGCTGAGGGTGGGGATGGAGAAGAAGGGGTCCAGCGCGGCGGTAGCGGGATCGGGCACCAGGAGCATGTCGCTCTCGTGAATGGCCTGGAAGCCCCGAATACTGGAGCCATCGAAGCCGGTGCCCTCCTTGAACAGATCGGGGGTGAGGTCACCAACCGGTATGGCGAGGTGCTGTAGAGTACCCGGCAGGTCGGTGAACTTCAGGTCCACCATCTGAACTCCTTGCTCTCGGCAGAAAGCGATGACCTCATCGGGACTGGTGAACCCGGTGACTTTGCCCTCAATCATAGCGGCTCTTCTCCTAATGAACAGTAGCCAGAATTTGGAATCTAAGGCTAATTATAGCCATTGCCGAGTTGTTACAGTTTTGTTAAATCCCTTGGGGGCGGCGTTGTGAAGAGACTGGGCTTGGCCCAGACCCACATCCCACAACCATGAATTCAGCTTGACCATGAATGCCTCTGAGGAATGTGGGTGCAGGGCTTGCCCTGCCACCACGCCAGGGGAGCTAGACCCCCTGGAAGCGATAACCTACGTTGTGTACCGTTTCGATGAACAGGTGGTGGGCGTCCTCTATCTTGCTTCGCACCCTGCGGATGTGAACATCCACGGTGCGGGTGCCGCCGAAGAAGTCGTATCCCCATATCCGGTTCAGCAGGGTCTCCCGGGAGTATACCCTGCCGGGATTGGAGGCCAGGAGGCACAGGAGCTGATACTCTTTGAAGGTCAGAATCGCCTTTCTGCCTGCCACCGACACCTCGTACCGTTCCTGGTCTATGACCAGGTCTCCCACCCTGATAACCTGTCCACTGTTCCAGCTCCCGGTTCGCCAGAGAATCCTTCGGACCCTGGCTCGCAGCTCATCATCCTGGAGAGGGCGAAGGATGAAGTCCTCCACCGCTAGGGTGAGGTCAAAGCTGGAGCGGCTCTCCTGGGGGACCAGAGCCAGGACGGGGAGCTGGAGCTCCTTGCAGCGCTGGACAAAGGGCCTTTGGCTCTCCGGGGAGAGAGTAGCCAGGTCCAATGCCACCAGGTCCGGGGTATCCTCCAAGAGTATGGTCTCTATGACCGAAGGGTCTTGAGAGAAGGAGAGGATGAATCCGTCCTCCCGCAGAGACGTGAAAGCCGCCCCCTCATCGAGGGGGGTCAAGAACAGTATCCGATTACCTGACGCCATGGGGGGTTGTGACGACGCTTGCTAGCATGAGCACGCCCATGGTAGTTCAAAAACCGTGTCCTGTCGAGGTCTGGGGGAGAGGCCCTGTTGGCCCTTCGGTTATTCCAGTTCAGGATATACCCCGTTCATGCCCTTCGACAGGCTCAGGGTGAGCGGAATTTACCTCTCCGCTCATGGGGTTCCCTTCGGCTTCGCTCAGGGTGAACTTGGCTCACCATGAGCGGAGGTAAGGCCAAGGGCTCACCATGAGCGGGTCGGGAGGCAGCCGCTTGCCACGGGTGAGAAAAAGCCTTGTCATTCCGAACGTAGCGCAGCGAAGTGAGGAATCTAGGGCCTACCATACTTGGCAGAGGTACACGCCTTAGATGCTTCGCTTCGCTCAGCATGACATTCCTCTCTCCGCTCATCCTCACCTTTCCTGACATGCGCCGCCCTGCTATACTCGCGATGTCTTTGGATACGGGAGGCCCTTTAGCTCATGCGCATACTGCACTTCAGCGACGTCCACATTGGCGTCGAAAGCTACGGCTCCACCGACCCGGACACCGGCCTCAGCTCTCGCCTCCTCGACTTCCTGTCCACCTTCGATGAGGTGGTGGAGTTCGCCCTCCAGGGCGACGTAGACCTGGTCCTCTTCGCCGGCGACGCCTACAAGAGCCGCGACCCCTCCCAGACCCACCAGCGGGAGTTCGCCCGCCGCATCGCCCGCCTCTCCCAGGGGGGCATTCCCGTCTTCCTCCTGGTGGGCAACCATGACCTGCCCCACATCGCCCCTCGCGCCACCGCCCTGGACATCTTCCCAACTCTGTCCGTGCCCGGCGTCACCGTCGGCGACCGCCTGGATACCTACCCCATCCAGACCCGACGTGGCCCCCTGCAGGTCATCGCCCTCCCCTGGATTCGCCGCGCCGCCTTCCTGGCCCGGGAGGAGTCCCGCAGCCTCTCCCTCGACCAAATCAATCAGCAGCTCCAGGAGAGGGTCACCAATTTGCTGGCGTGGCAGCTCCAGGCCCTTGACCCCACCGTACCCGCGGTCCTCACGGCCCACGTCTCCCTGAACACCGCCATAACCAGCTCCGAGCAGTCCATGCTCCTGGGGCGTGACCCGGTGCTGATGCAGAGCGCCCTGGCCCATCCCGCCCTGGACTACGTCGCCCTGGGCCACATCCACAAGCACCAGGTCCTCTCCCACAGCCCCCTTGTGGCCTACTCCGGCAGCCTGGAGCGCATCGACTTCGGCGAGGAGAACGATGACAAGGGATTCTGCCTCATAGACCTGGACCCCTCCATGCCTCCAGGCCAGCGCCTCACCGACTTCCAGTTCCACCCCGTCGGGGCCAGGCCCTTTCTCACCATTGAGGTTAAGGTCGCCCCCGAAGAAGACCCCACCGAGGAGGTGCTAAAAGCCGTGGCTCGCAGACACGTGGCAGGGTCCATCGTGAGGGTCAAAGTGACCATGCCCCAGGGGGCGGAGACACTGCTGAGGGAAGAAGATGTCCGCCGTGCCCTGGCCGCAGCCCACTTTGTCACACCCATCGTCCGGGACGTACAGCGGGAGCGCCGCACACGGCTGGGAGCCACCCCCGTAGAGGGACTATCCCCCCGGGAGACCCTGCGCCTCTACCTGGACACGGCGAAGATCCCCCCGGACAGGGCGAGGGTGTTGCTGCGCTACGGCGAGGAGCTGATAAACGAGGAGAGGGAGGACGGGTAATCCTACTTCAAGCGGGAGAGGACTTCGTTGTAGCCCTCAACGAGCATCTTCATCACCTGGGCCACGCTGAGGACCTCAGTGATTATCCCCGCACCGGCTCCGCAGGAGGCGATCCCCTCATCCAGCCGGCCCTCCAGAAGGGCTGCCCGGGCCTGTTCCCACAAGAGAGCCTCCCAGCGCTCATCCTCAAGGGCGTTGCCCCCTGCCATCTCCTGAAGCCTTGATGCTGCCTCGCCCTTGAGGAGCCTGGCGTGCATTCGTCGCCCTCCTACCACCATCGTCCCCGTATCTATAGCCTTTACAATGGCCTCTTTATATGCAGGATGGGCAACGCACTCGTGGGTGGCCGCAAAGCGGGTGCCGATGTGAACCCCCTCAGCTCCCAGGGCAAAAGCCGCGACCAGACCCCGGGCGTCGGCGATGCCCCCTGAGGCCACCACCGGTATCTCTACGGCATCAACCACCTGGGGCAGAAGGACAAAGGTGGGGATCCCATCGTAGCCCCGAAGCCCCGCTCCCTCAAATCCCTCCGCGATAACCATGTCCACCCCCTGGGCCTCGGCACCCTTGGCGTGCCTCACCGAGGCCACCATGTGGATCACCTTGACCTCATTGTCTTTGAGATAGCCCGTGTGCAGGGCAGGGCTTCCTCCAGAGGTAACTACTACCTTTACGCCCTCTGTCAAGGCCGCCTCTAGCAGATTCTGTACGTTGGGAACCCCAAGGAAGATGTGGACGCCAAAGGGCCTGTCCGTCAGGCTATGGGTCCGGTGAATCTGCTTCCGCAGGTTCGAAACCACATCGCCCTGGGCACCAAGTCCCGCCGTAGGGGTCACCAGGCCCAGTCCGCCTTCGTTGGAAACCGCCGCCGCCAGCTCGGCATTGGCAAGCCAGGGCATCCCTGCCTGGAGGATGGGGTACTCTATCCCCAGAATCTGACAAACCCGAGATTGAAGCAAGATGCCGCCTTTCGCTGAAGTCTCTTGAAGCCTGTAGCGGATTTTACGAAGCCCAGCACATCCTGTCAACAGCCAGGGGGCAGGGCCAGCCCTGCACCCACACTCAACTGCTGCTGCCCTGGTCTGACCATTCTTCAAGTTGAAAGACGGTTCGTGAGGTGTGGGTCTGGGCCAAGCCAAGTCTGGGGGATACTCCCATCCTTCCACTGCGTGAAGGAGTCCAGAGGGGCGAAGCCCCTTTGACGGGGGTCTGGGGGTGTCCCCCAGATTCAATCTTCACCCCCCTTCCTGGCCAGGAAGGGGGCCAGGGGGATGGTCGAAGGAGTTTTTTCAGCACCCCCGTTAGTCGGACAGGAGGGGAAAGCGTGGAGAACGCCCTGGCTTTTGGAGGGACTTCCATGTATCCTATCCCCACACCAAGGTTAGAAAGGCTAGATAGGTGACGCCCGGAGAAGGCTTCCTACTGCTGATGCGCTGGCTCCACGCCCTGGCCGCGATGACCTGGATAGGGGGAAACCTGTTCTACGTGCTATTTCTTCGCCCGGCGCAGCGCGGCCCTGCAAGCCCAGGGCTGCTCCTGGGGCCCGGCGCCCTGGTTCAGTTCCGCGGCCTAGTGGATAGCTGCATGGCTGTGCTCCTGGTCACTGGCACCATCCTCCTCTTCGACCGCCTTACCGATGCTTCCACC
>JACVQK010000038.1 GCA_015661155.1 Dehalococcoidia bacterium
GGTTGAGCAGGGGCCCTCCGCTGTTGCCGGGGTTGATGGCGGCATCGGTCTGGATCAGGTCGGTGAGAAGGCTATCACTGGTGCTGATAACCCTGTCCAGAGCGCTGACGATGCCTAGGGTAACGGTGGGGCCTCCCAGCAGGTCCAGGGCGTTGCCGATGGCGATGACCCAGTCCCCCACCCTTAGCTTCTCCGGGTCGGCGAACCTGATCGCGGGATAGTCTTCCCCGGGTATCTTTATGACCGCCAGGTCCGAGGTGGGATCGCGGCCCACCAGCTCCGCCTCAAAGGTGAGCTCGTCGGTCAGGGTCACCGTTATGGTGGTGGCTCCCTCCACCACGTGATTGTTGGTGACGATGTAGCCCCGGGGGTCGAAGATGACGCCTGTGCCGGACACCTGCTGGGTCTGGACTCCAGACCCGAAGAAGCCGTATACCCGTACCTGCTTCTCCACCAGAATAGATACCACCGAGGGCTTCACCTTCTCCACTATCGCCCCCAGGGAGGGAAGGAAGGGCGGGGGGGTGGGTTCTGGCGATGTCGTGGGAGCGCTGATGGTGGGGGAGGGAGGTGGAGTGGCAGTGGGTGTTGCGGTGGGGGCAGCCCCAGTGTCACAGGCCACAGCGGCCAGGATGATGATGATGATGCCTGCGCGGAGTAAGAAACCTCTAACAGGCTGATGAAGAAGGGGGAGTGCAGAGGGGCGCAGCCCCTTTGCCGGGGGTTTGGGGGTGTCCCCCAGATTCAAACTCTCCCCCCTTCCTGGCCAGGAAGGGGGATAGGGGGATGGTCGAAACAGGTCTTTCAACACCCTGCTAAAGCGTCTAATTTCCATGTCTCGTTCCTTCTCGCCCCACGGGGTGGAGGCGAGGGCTGGTCGTATCGGATATGGTCTCCATCTCCCTCTCTCTATCGGCAAGGTGAGCGGCGTAGCGAGAGGTTATCAGGGACCCGAAGAGCAGGATGATGGCCGAGAAGTACACCCACGTGAGAAGGGCTACGATGCCGCTCACTGAGCCGTAGACTGTGGTGAACACGGAGTAGCTGCGCACGTACCACACGAAGCCGTTCTTGACCACCTCGAAGGCGATGGTAGCGGCCAGGGCCCCGGGCAATGCCTCCCTCAGCCTGACCCTGGCGTTGGGGAGAAACCGGTATATCCCCAGAAAGGCGATGAAGGAGAGGGTGGGGGGAACCAGGGAAGCCAGCCTGCCCCACAGGAGATCGCCGTTGGCGTGGGTCTCCTGGGTTATGAACCCCACTATCTCCCTCAGGTACGCCAGCGCCGCCGTGGAGAATATGGATACCAGCATCAAGACCGATGCCCCCAACACCAGGGATATGTCTACGAGGCGCTCTTGAAGGAAGGGCCGGGGGGTGGTGATACCCCAGGTGGAGTTTATGCCCTTCCTTATGGTGCCAAAGACGGCAGTGCCCGCCCACAAGAGACCGATGATACCGGCCAGGCCTGCCATGTTTCTGCTGCCCACCATGTCCGTCAGGATGTCGTTGACAGTCTTGCTGGAGACGGGGACCTGATCGGCTGCGTGTCGAGCCAGGGCTTCGATGGAGTCCGGCCCCAGGAAGAAGCTCAGGGCGAAGATGACGGCCAGGGCCAGGGGGAAAAAGGAGAAAAGGGCGTAGTAGGAGATAGCCGCGGCCAACTGGGGTCCGTTCTTACCCAGGAAGTCGTTTACGGCTCGAGTGCAGATTCCTGCAAACTTGATAAAAGCAGCTAGCACTGTCAAATGTCTCGTGACCTTTCGGGGCCGTTACGAATGCTATGCAATCCTCTCCGAAATGTCAACGCTCTGTACTCCGCCACCCATCATATCGGGAAACCTTGAAGAAAGTTCGAGGAAACCATCCATCACGGGGGCACTCTGGCAATCATGAACTCATACCTAAATCCTACCCTCGGGGTGTCCCCCCCTGGGCATGGCTCAGACCCACATCTCACAGACCCTGAATTCAACTCGTCTATGAATGCCTCTGAGAAGTGTGGGTGCAGGGCTCGCCCTGCCTTGATTTGGCCCTCAGGCCCCCTTATAATCGACGCAGCCCAGGCGGGGCGACCCCCCGCCCAAAGGATGATGTGTCAGAGACATCCCGGTTCAGAGTGGGGTATGAGTTTACCCCTATCCGTTTCCAGCTTCGACCCGAAGAGGTGGAGATGTACCTGCGCGCCGTGGGAGAGTCCAATCCTCTCTTTCGGCAGCAGGCCTTGATTCCTCTCACGGCCCTGGCGGCATACGCTCTCAGGGGCATCCTGCGGGAGATCAATCTGCCGCCGGGGGCCATCCACTCAGCTCAGGAAACGTCTGTTTCCAGACCCATCACATCAGACGAGGCCATTGTCTTCAGAGCAAGGCTGACACAGAACTCGGTTTGGAAGGGCTGGCGGTTTGTGTCCGTAGATTACTCTGGTGTCGATGAAGATGAGAAGGAGGTCATTCGAGGAAGGAGCACTGTGGTTATACCGGAGGGCCAGGTAGGAGAAGGTGACAGATGAGGCCCGGCGATGCCCTTCCATCTATAAGCAAGGAGGTAACTCAAGAAGCCATAAGGGCGTACGCCGAGGCCAGTGGCGACTTCAACCCCCTTCACCTGGATCCCGAGTTTGCGGTCACTACCCACTTCGGCCGCCCTGTGGCCCATGGAATGCTGGTGCTGGCCTACATCGGGGAGATGATGGCCCTGGCCTTTGGAAAGAGCTGGCCGGAGAGCGGGCGGCTGAAAGTCCGCTTTCGCTCCCCCGTTTACCCGGGAGATCGGGTAAGTACCTTCGGAGAGGTCCTGAGAGTAGTAGAGGAGAGTGACGGCCAACTTCGACTGGAGTGCTATGTGGGATGCCGCAACGAGGGGGGTGAGGAGGTGATAAATGGTGAGGCATCGGTTACAATGACTAGAGAAAATAGAGGAGATGTAGCGAGTGACTGATACCCGAGGACAGCCCAGATATCGCATAGCGGTGGACGCCATGGGAGGCGATTACGCTCCCGGGGAGATAGTCCAGGGCGCTGTGGAGGCCGCACTTCGGGGCGATGTGAAAGTGCTCCTGGTGGGGGAGCAGGAGGCCTTGAAGGGGATGGTGCCGGTGCCTGCTCTGCCCACCCTTGAGGTCATCTTCTCCCAGGGGGTGATAACCGAGGCGGAACACCCCGTGGAGGCCCTCCGCCACAAGCCCCGAGCCTCCATCGCTGTGGCCGCGGGGCTGGTGAAAGTGGGGAAGGCCGACGGATACGTCACCATGGGTTCCACAGGGGCTGCCATGGCCGCGGGGATGGTGGCTTTGGGAACCCTGAAGGGTGTGGACAGGCCTGCCCTGGGGGGGCCTTTCCTGGGCCTGGCTCCCAAGACCACCGTTATCGACCTGGGCACCAGTGTGGATTGCCGCCCTTCCCAGCTTCTGAACTACGGGGTCCTGGGCTCCGTCTTCTCCAAGGTCTTCCTGGGCATTGAGAACCCGCGAGTGGCCCTTCTCAGCGTGGGTGCCGAGGAGGGGAAGGGAAACCGCCAGGTCAGAGAGACCTACCCGCTTTTCCAGAAGAGCGGGCTGAACTTCATTGGCAACGTGGAGGGGATGGACGTTCCCCTGGGAAAGGCCGACGTCGTGGTCTGCGACGGCTTTGTGGGAAATGTCCTCATGAAGTTCGCCGAGGGTCTGGGGCTGGCGGTGGTGCAGTACCTGAAGGCCAGGGTCTCACGAGAGGGCCCTGAAGTAGCCAGCGAGCTTCTGAGAGAGTTGACCAACCTCACCAATTTAGTGGAGCACAGGGGTGGGGGACCTCTCCTGGGGTTGAATGGCGTGGCAGTAGTTGGTCATGGCAGGTCCAGAGCGCCCTCCGTCACCGCAGCCATAGATATGGCGTGCATGGCCCTGGAGAGGGGGCTGGTGGATATGATGAGACGAGAGCTGACTCAGGTGCAGCAGCGGGTGCAGGTGTAGCAGGCTGGTGAAAAAGAGGAGTGCAGTCCCGACCCGTCGGGACTGGGCGCGGCCCAGACCCGCACCTCACGAACCGTATAACATGGTCAGACCAGTGCAGTCCCGATGTCTGTCGGGATGGGTGCAGGGGGCAAAGCCCCTGCCGGGGGTCTGGGGGTGTCCCCCAGACTGGGCTAAGCCCAGACCCATACCTTACGAACCGTAGAACATGGTTAGACCAGGGCAGCGACAGTTGAGTATGGGTGCAGGGCACGCCCTAGCCCCTTCCTGGCTAGGAAGGGGCTAGGGGGATGGTCGAAGGAGTTTTTCGGCATTCTGCTAGGGGAACGGAGCGATAGTTATGACACTGAAACCGGGAGAGATAGCTTGAGTAGGAATGGAAGGGTAGCCCTCATATCGGGCGGGTCCCGGGGGATAGGCAGGGCCATTACCCTCGAGCTGGCTAAGGAGGGGGTAAAGGTAGCGGTCAACTACAAGTCCCGGGAGAAAGAGGCCCAGGAGGTGGTTAAGGCCGTGGTCGCCCTGGGAGGGGAGGCCATGGCAATAGCCGCCGATATCACTCAGGGCGTCCAGGTGGAGGCCATGGTGAAGCGAATCAGCGACTCCTGGGGTGGTGTCGACATCCTGGTGAACAACGCGGGAATTATCCACGATAGCCTCCTCTTGCGCATGTCCGAGGAGGTGTGGGACAACGTCATTGACACCAACCTCAAGGGAGCGTACCACTGCACCAAGGCTGCCCTGCGGAGCATGGTCCGCGAGCGGTGGGGACGGATCATCAACGTCGTCTCCGTGGCGGGCATTGAGGGCAACTTCGGCCAGTCCAACTACGCCGCCTCCAAGGGGGGACTGATAGCCTTCACCAGAAGCATAGCCAAGGAGGTGGCGGCCCGCAACATCACCGTGAACGCCGTGGCCCCGGGGTTCATCGACACCGAGATCGTGGCGGGCATCACCCCCGAGTTCAGGAAGCTCATCATATCCCGCATCCCCCTGGGCGCTTTCGGCGAGGTGGAGGATGTGGCCGGCATGGTGGCCTTCCTGGCCAGCGAAAAGGGCAAGTACATCACGGGAGAGGTCATACGGGTGGACGGCGGCATAGAGCTGTGACCCAACCCGTATGCCGTATCAGGCCCTCATGTCCTTCAGCGGAAAAGTAGCCCTGGTCACGGGAGGCTCCAGGGGCATCGGGCGAGCCATCTCCCTGGAGCTGGCGCGGCGGGGGGCCGATGTGGTCATCAACTATGTGCGGGGCCACCAGGAGGCCAGGGCCACGGCCGCCGAGATCACGGCCCTGGGGGTACGCTGTCTTCCCATCAGAGCTCACCTGGGGGAACCTCTCAGGATTCATGGGATGTTCCAGCAGATAGAGATGGAGTTCGGGCGTCTGGACATCCTGGTGAACAACGCCGCCTCCGGGGTGCAGCGGAGTGCCCTGGAGCTGGAGACCAAGCACTGGGACTGGACCCTGGACATCAACACCAGGGCCCCCTGGCTCTGCGCCAAGGAGGCCGCACGCCTGATGCCCGATGGGGGGCACATTGTCAACATCAGCAGCCTGGGGTCTCATCTGGTGCTGGACAACTACCTGGCTATGGGCGTCTCCAAGGCGGGTTTGGAGGCCCTGACCCGCTATCTGGCCGTGGAGCTGGCCCCCCAGGGCATCGTGGTGAACGCCGTGTCCGGTGGAGTGGTGGATACCGATGCCCTGAGGCAATTCTCCAACCGGGAGGAGATGATAGGCGAATCTTTGCGACGCACCCCCGCCGGTCGCCTGGTCACTCCGGAGGACATCGCGGCGGTGGTGGCCTTTCTCTGCAGCGATGAGGCGGACATGATCCGGGGCCAGGTTGTGGTGGTGGACGGGGGAATCTCCCTCCTGGGCCTCTGAGCAAACCTTCGGAAGCTACTCTTGGCAGGCTGGTGAAAAATGGGGAGTGCAGAGGGGCGAAGCCCCTTTGCTGGGAGTCTGAGGGTGTCCCTCAGATATAAAACTCCTCCCCCTTCCTGGCCAGGAAGGGGGTCAGGGGGATGGTCGAAAGAGTTTTCCAGCGCCCTGTTAGACCCTTCCCACAGGGAGGTCTAGCACCTTGCCCGGAGCAAGGTGTTCACCGCTCCTTACTCCAATGTCCTGGCCCGCCGGGGCGTGGGCGGCCCGCACGTATCCCAGGGCCAGGGTACGTCCCAGCAGGGGCGACTCCACTACCGAGGTGAGGAACCCCACGTCTTTTCCATCCACCTCCAGGCGTGCTCCAGGAGCGGGCCTGCCCTCTTCCAGGACGATGCCCTTGAGATGCCTCTGCACCTTCTTGTAGGTGTTCAGGCGAAGCACCACCTCTTGGCCTATGTAGCACCCCTTGTCGAAGCTGATGGAGGAGGTCAGGCCTGCCTCCAAGGGGTTGAAATCCTCGCCCAGCTCCCGGCCGTAACGCGGCACTCCCTGCTCAACCCGAAGCATTTCCAGGGCGTTCTCCCCCACAGGCGCGGCGCCAGCCTGGAGGAGGGCCTCCCAGACCTCCTCTGCCCGGGAGGCTGGAGTGAGCAGGTCGTAGCCGGCTATGCCCTGGGCGTCTGTCCTGATGATGGGGACTTGAAGGCCCTGGAGAGATACCTGCGCCGTGCCGTAGAGGCCCAGAGCGGACGCCTCGGGGCCCAACAGCTCTCCAGCTCCTGGGCCTATCAGGGACAGCAGCGCCGTCTCCTCCGTTACATCCGCCACCGCTATATCCTCCCCGAAGGTGTAGAGGTCGATCCACTCTGCCACCCGGGCGGGGGTTTGGGGGCTGGTGAGCACCAGCAAGCCATCGCCCCTGTTGATGACCAGGAGCAGGTCAATGATACGGCCCTGATTAGTTGTGAGTACTGTTGAGGCCCCCTCTCCGGGCCTCATGCCTATGAGCCTGTTGGTGGAGAGGCGGTTGAGGAGGTCCAGGCCGTCAGCTCCTGTTATCCGGAGGCGGCCAAAGTGTGAGCGATCTGCCAGGGCGATCGCCTTCCTTGCAGCCCGGTATTCATCCGCCGTCTTGCCGTAGGATTTGGGAAGCCGCCAGCCATCAAAGGAGGCGAAGATCGCGCCCGCTCTCCCCTGAGCTTTACATAACGCAGTGACCTGGTCTAGCGTGGTCTCTTGCATCGGCTTACAGAAAAGCAGGGCGAGCCCTGCACCCACACTCTTCAGAGGCACTCATGGACAGGCTGAAATCAGGGTTTGTGAGATGTGGATCTGGGCAGTGCCCAGTGGGGGACACCCCCAGACCCCTGGCAAAGGGGCTGAGCCCCTCTGCACTCCCCCTTTTTCAACAACCTGTTATCTTGCTGGAGCGCTTGCCTATACGGAGAAGGATGTGCCGCAGCCGCAGGTGGTCTTGGCGTTGGGGTTGTTGAAGATGAAGCCCTTCCCATTGAGGCCATCGGAGTAGTCGAGGATCGTGCCGGCCAGGAAGACGTAGCTCTTCTTATCTACAAAAAGCCTTACGCCGTTCTCCTCTATCACCTTGTCATTCGGCTGTGCCTCCGGGTCTATGGAAAGGGTGTAGGTCAGGCCGGAGCAGCCTCCTCCCTTGACACCCACCCGTAGCCCAAACTCCTGGAGGTTCTCCTTCCGGGCGAACTCCCTGGCCTTGTTGGCAGCCTTCTCAGAAATGGTAATGGTCATGGGCATGGTGTTTCACCTCATAGGGAAGCTATCCACAGGATTTTAACACTATTCTAGCAACAAAAGCAGGGCCAGTCAATAACCAGATGAGCGTTCTTATTGACAATCCCCGTGGCCCGTGCTAGCCTAGATGCTACTTCACTTCAAAGTGGTGAAGGGAACAAAGGCGAAGACGGAGAGGAGTAGGGGGGATTCCTCCAGCCAGCGAGTCTGGTACGGTGGAAGCAGACGTGGAAGGGCCTCCTGAAAGTAGCTCCCGAGCCGCCAGAAGAAAGTCCCGGCTTGTCGGGACGAGTAGACCTGGCCGGGGTCGTCCCCCGTTATCAGAGACGAGGGCATGGTGGTGCCCTGAACGAGGGCTCCGATGGTATCGGGGAAAAAGGGTGGTACCGCGGGAAGTGTTCCCGTCCCTTTGGGGGGCGGGATTTCTTTTTTGGGGTCTTGAGGGCGCAATACGGAGGTGATGGGCCATGAAGATGTCGGGAGCACAGATAGTCTGCGAAAGCCTGCTGAGGGAGGGGGTGGAGCTGGTCTTTGGAATACCTGGTGGGACCATACTGCCCCTCTACCAGACCATGGTCGATTATCCCCAGATCAGGCACATCCTGGTACGCCATGAACAGGGCGCCGCCATGGCCGCCGACGGCTACGCCCGGGCCACGGGCAGGGTGGGAGTGTGCATGGCCACCTCTGGGCCGGGGGCTACCAACCTGGTCACGGGCATCGCCAACGCCCAGATGGACTCGGTGCCTCTGGTGGCCATCACCGGCCAGGTGAGCCGGGCGGGCATCGGCAAGGACGCCTTTCAGGAGACTGACGTGACCGGCATTACCCTCCCCATCACCAAGCACAACTACCTGGTGATGAAGGCCGAGGACCTCGCCTCCGTTATGAAGGAGGCCTTCTACATCGCCAGCACCGGCAGACCAGGGCCCGTCCTGATAGACATTCCCAGGGACGTCTTCACCGAGGTGGCAGAGTTTGAATACCCGGAGACGGCAGACCTGCCGGGTTACAAGCCCGTTCTGGAAGGCCACCCATCTCAGATAAAGAAGGCCGCCAAGCTCATCAACGAGGCCCAAAAGCCCCTGATCCTCGCGGGCCACGGCGTCATCATCTCCTGGGCCTACGCCGAGCTTATGGAGCTGGCGGAGAAGGCCCAGATCCCTGTTATCACCACCCTTCTGGGCCGGAGCTCCTTCCCCAACGACCACGTCCTTTTCGTGGGAATGCCCGGCATGCACGGCGTGGCCTACGCCAGCCTGGCCCTCGACGAGGCGGACCTCATCATCGGTCTGGGGATGCGCTTCGACGACCGGATTACCGGCAAGATCAGCGCCTTCGCTTCCCGTGCCAAGGTCATCCACGTTGACATCGACCCGGCGGAGATAGACAAAAACGTCCGCACCCACGTCCCCATTGTGGGAGACGTGGCCAGGGTCTTGCGGCAGCTGAACCGGCTTGTGGAGTCGGCCCCTCACCCCGAGTGGCTGGACCGCATAGAAGAGCTGAAGCGGGAGCATCCCTCTCTCCATATAAGAGAGACGGACAGGCTGCTACCCCAGGCCGTTATTCGAGACCTGTGCGAGGCCACCCAAGGCAAGGCTGTCATCGTCACCGGCGTGGGGCAGCACCAGATGTGGGCCGCCCAGCACTACTCCTTTAGAGATAAGGAGGCCAACACCTTCATCACCTCCGGGGGGCTGGGCTCCATGGGGTACGAGGTGCCCGCGGCCATGGGTGCCCAGCTGGGTCGGCCTGACAAGGTGGTATGGGCCGTGTGTGGCGACGGCGGCTTCCAGATGACCATGTCCGAGCTGGCCACCATAGTGGAGAATGACATCCCTGTGAAGTTCGCCATTTTCAACAACAACTACCTGGGCATGGTGCGGCAGTGGCAGGAGCTCTTCTACAACAAGACCTACTTCGCCACCCATCGCACCAGGAACCCCGACTTTGTGAAGCTGGCAGAGGCCTTTGGAATGCCCGGCCTCCGGGTTACGGAGCCAGGCCAGTCCATGTCGGCCATCCGGGAGGCCATGGCACACCCCGGCCCCGTTCTGATAGACTTCCTGGTTGAAGAGGAGGAGAACCTGTACCCCATGATCCCTTCCGGGCAGACCACCGCCGAGCTCATGGAGTACCCTGTGGCGAAGGAGGTGAGACCATAGCCGCTGAAAAGCACACCATCGTGGCCCTGGTGCAGGACAAGCCAGGGGTTCTCAACCGGGTGGCCAGCATGTTCCGTCGCAGGGGCTTCAACATCTCCAGCCTTGCCGTGGGACACAGCGAGACCCAGGGCCTCTCCCGAATGACCTTCGTCGTCGAGGGGGACGAATACACCGTGGAGCAGGTGACCAAGCAGCTCTACAAGCTCATCGACGTGGTGAAGGTCTCCGACATATCCAAAGAGGACGTGGTGCTCCGGGAGCTGGCTCTCATCAAGGTTCGTACCACGCCTTCCACTCGTCCGGAGGTCCTCCAACTGGTGGAGATCTTCCGCTCCAATGTGGTGGACGTCTCTCCAGACTCGGTGATAATCGAGGTGACGGGAGACGAGGATAAGGTGGACTCCCTGCTCCGCATCCTCAAGCCCTTTGGAGTGAGGGAGGTCATGCGGACGGGCCGGGTGGGCCTCATGAGGGGTATGGTCAAGTCCCTGGCTATGGATGACCCGGGCAGAGCGAGCAAGCCGGGGTAAGGAGAACGGCGCGGCTTAGCAGGTTGCTGGCGGGAAACGCACCGTGCTTGCGAAGAAATAAAGAGCCGCAAGACTGCCTCTCCGGCGCCCACAAAAGAGAGAGGGGGGCCTCCTTCGTCTGAAGGAGGCCCCCCCTCTCGTCCATTCTCTGCGCTGATGCCGGGCTATTTAGCCAGCCACGTCCTCTCGAAGCCGGAGTAGTTGTAGTTCAGGAAGATCACCAGGGTGTACCCCTTCACCTGAGGCGTGGTGCCGTAGTAGGTTATTCCCCACCCAAAGGGAATAGCCTGTATCAACTCCAGGGTCATCTTCTTGTGTATGGCCCGGACCATCTCCGCCCGCTTCACCTGGTCAAGCTCGCCGGTCTGCGCCGCTATCATCGCCTGTAGCTCCGCCTGCAGCGCAGGCTCGGCGGCTGTTATCCCATCCAGCTTGCATTTGTTGCTGGCAGTCTGCGTGTAGGCCCTGCTGTGGGTGATAAGCCGGTCATCCGGGTCCCCGTAGTTGGACCCCTGATTGCCCCCGAACACATCGTAGTTGCACACCTCGGTGAGGACATTGAGCGATGCCAGCTCCATTGAGTTCATGGTCACGCCGATGCCCAGCTTCTGCTTCATCTGGTCCGCAAAGAACAGGCAGGTGTCCATGTAGTTCTGGCTGTTCCTCGTTATGCAGGAGGTGTTGAACCGCTTCCCCTTTCCCAATACCTCGTCCAGCAGCCGGTTCGCCTCCGCGATGTCCTGGTCCTTGGGCTGCCGGATGCCAGGCCACGTCCTCAGCACCTCCTCCGGGGTGCCCCACCAGAAATCAGGGTAGGGCTCCCCGTAGCCCATGAGCAAGGTCCCAGGGCGACTTCCGGACTGCTTGAACAGCAGATAGTCGTCCCGGTTTATCGCCAAATTCATGGCCTGCCTTACCCGCTGGTCGTTGAAAGGGGCCCTGCTCAGGTTGGAGTCCACTCCCTGGGCGAAGGCCTGGATGGTGGAGTGGAGCACTATCCGGTCCTTGAAGTCCCGCTCCGCCTGGGCCACCTGACCGGGCAGCATACTGGAGGTGCCGGAGCCAAGCCAGTGGATCTGGCCCGTGGCCAGGGCCGTGAACTTGGTGGTGAAGTCCTTCAGGATGAAGTTGTCCATGCCGTCCAGAAGGGGCAGGCCCTCTCGGAAGTAGCTGGGATTCCGCCGCAGCTTCACTATGACGTCCGGCTGGTACTCCAGGGGCGTCATGGGCCCCGTGCCCGTACCCAGCAGGTAGCTCGTGGGCGAGGCCGAGCCCAAGGCATCGAAACGGTTGGCGACGTACCACTCGATCCAGTCCTTGTCCAGCATGGGAGGAATGATCAGCTTCCCCAGGGTCTTGCCCAGCACCTGGCTCAGATTTATCACCGCGGTGTACCCCTTGGCCCCATCAGGGCAGGAGATGCCAGTGATGTGCTGCAGAGCCTCGTCCGGGGTGCGCTTTGGCTCCGGCGGGCGCAACTGGTAGTCAAGGGAGGCCTGCACGTCCTCGCAGGTGAAGTCCGCGTTCCACAACCGCTCCGGTGTCACGGGGTTGGCCTGGAACTTCACCCCCTCCTCCAGCTTGAGGGTCAGGGACAAACCGTCGCTGGAGAACTGCCAACTCTTTGCCAGGTCCCCGATCAGCGAGCTCGACCCCACCCATGGGTCATACCGTACCAAAGCGTTGTAGATGTTGGCAGACATGGGTCCATATATGGCACTCCCCATGGCCGGCCGGAACTCGGTGCCGCCGGGGGCTTGGGGCATCCCCAGCTTCAGTATCCCGCCCCGCTGGGGTTGTCCCCACGCTGGCTTGTACCCCGGAAGCTGGGTGAGGGTGGCGGCAGACTGCCTGGGCGTGGCCGTGGGTGCCGCCGTGGCCGTGACCGTGGGCACCGCCGTGGCCGTGGGCACCAACGTCGCCGTGGGCGTGGGCGCTCCCGGCACCAGGGTGGCCGTGGCCGTGGGCACCAACGTCGCCGTGGGCACCGTGGTGGCCGTGGCCGCGGGAGCAAGGGTG
>JACVQK010000039.1 GCA_015661155.1 Dehalococcoidia bacterium
ATCAGAGGAAACCATCTCTGGATGTTCTTGCTGTCGGCGTTGGCATCGAGCCAGTCGAAGATGGCTCGAAAGTACCCGATGACCTTCTGGGTCTGGTACGTCCCCGCCGGCTGCGGTAAGCCGTTGCAGGTTGGGTCATAGCCTGCGTCCCCTGGCCAGAGCATGTCGTCCCAACCCCAGTGCAGGCCCATCTCGGTGATCCAGATGGGTTTGCCAGCTTGAGCGGGGATGCTGTTCAGGTAGCCCCAGATGCCGATGGCCTGTTCTATGACAATCTGATGGTTCACCGTGGGCAGGGTCAACCAGTCTAGGGGGTAGATGTCTATGGCCCAGATGTCCACCGGGGGCTCCGTGCCGTACTGGGCCAGATAGGCAGCTCGAAACTCCGCCACCCATGTGTGCCCCGTCTTGAATCCCAATCCCCCACACCCGATGCAGGTGAAGTCCCAGTTGAGAACCGACGGGCTGGTTATCCTGGCCGCGGGGTCAGCAGCCTTGATTGCCGCGTAGAGGTCGTGAAGCTGGGTGACAATGGCGCTGGCGCTATAGTTCGTCCCCCTCCGGTTCGGCTCCCCCACGATGTACCACACCGAGCCCGGCGCCTTCTGCACCATCTCCTGGATTCTCTGGGGGGAGGGGCCGGGCAGGCTGAGGATGGTGATCACCTTCTCGTGCCCCGCCGGGATGGCGTCCACGTTGTCGGTCCAGTCCAGGAACCACCGGGTGCCCAGGGTGTCGAGAAACCACTTCTGTTTCGCTGTGTTACCGGTGTGGACTGTGACCCCGTAGTGCTCGTCGGGCTGTGGGACGGGGGTGGATGTGGTTGTAGGCGTTGGAGTAGGCGTGGGTGTGGAAGATGGAGGCGGCATGGGCGTTGGGGTAGCCGTGGGTGTGGAAGATGGAGGCGGTGTTGAAGTTGGAGTGGGATTGGGAATCGGAGTAAGGGTTGCCGTGGGGGAGGGAGTTGAGGTGGCCGCAGGGGTATCGGTGGGAGGTGGTGTTCCTGGGGTCGTTGGAGTGGGGGTAGGCGTGGAGGTCAAAGAGGGGGTCGCCGTCGCGGTAGGAGTGGCGGCCGGGCTGACATCTGACGTGGGTGTGGAAGATGGAGGCGGTGTTGAAGTTGGAGTGGGATTGGGAACCGGAGTAAGGGTTGGCGTGGGGGAGAGGGTTGAGGTGGGCGTCGGTCGCGGGAGGGCCGTGGGGGTATGCTCAAGGGTCGGTGTAGGGGCGAGGGTGGGAGTGGGCGTCGGAGCTGCGGCCACGGTGGTGGTGGGATTGGGGGTCGGCGAGGGCAGAGCGGAGGGGGCCGCCGTAAGGGTCGCGGTAGCCACAGCCGTGGGCGTCGGCGTCACCACGGGGGCGCTGCGGCGCACCAGCACAGCGAAGGTGGACAGCCCCCTGGGAGAGAGGAACCGGAGCAGGGAATCTCCGTCCGGGGTTGTCTCCCGTTCCAGGGCCAGGCGCTCGGCACGTCCTTCCTCGTCCACATGCACTGCCGCCATCTCCGTCGCCAAATCCGGGTCGGCTTTGGGCATGAGGAAGGAGAGAGCAGCCTCTCCCATGTCTTCGCCGTTGTCCAGGTTTGTCCGTTGGACATCCAGGGCCAGGGCGACGGTCCAGGGAGGCTCAGCGTCGTCCATGGCAGAGTCTATGGCGGCGCGCGTGGTGGGGATCAGCTCTGTCAAGCGGCTCAGCGTCATGAGCGCGTCTTCAGGAAGACGGCGCAGCTCGAACTCAAGCCGGACCTGTTGTATCGGTGGAGATTCGCTGTCTTGAGGCATGACTGGGAAGAGATCGATCCACCCCTCCATCTGGCCCAGGGAGACGCGCACGTGCGAGCCTTGGGTCTCAAGTCCCAGAACAGCTGCCCTGACGGATAGCGACATTCCACCCTGACCAGCGGGCAGGCGGAAGCTGAGGGTTGCCTGACCCGTGGCAGTCTGCTCCAGGGATATCCCCGTGACCGGGTCGGAGAAGGACGCCAGCCCCTGGCCCGAGGGAACCACCACAGGCAGGTCTATCCCCTCAAGGTAGCGTCCCTGAAACCGTAGGGAAGCCTGGTCTCCGGACACCTCCAGGGGCGCGCCGTCTTCCGTCAGGGCGTACGCCTCCTCACTCAAAGGCAGCTCTTGAGGCACGGAGACCTCCATGACCAGGACACCCTCTTGGGGCGCGGCGCCATTGCCCCTGTCCAGGCCCAAAACCAGGAGAGCGGATGCCGCGATGAGCAGCGCCACGCTTGCCGCTAAGATGCCTATTGCCATCGTCTTCTTTTTCAAGTCGGTCTGTTCACTCCTTCAGACTCCTGGGTTCTTGCCGCGTCTCCCCGAGGCTACCAGCATAAAAGCGCCCGTGGCCAGGCCCACCAGGGCGACCACTCCAAGGCCAATGCTCAGCCCCAGGGCCCAGGGCAACCCAGACCCCGATTCTCGATGGGTCAGCTCCCCCAGAGCCACCAGGGCAAAGGTGGAGAAGCCCTCCCCCGATTCGGCTCTGAATCGGGCCAACCCCTGGGCCTCTTCTCCCCCAGGGGCGGTCTCCAGGATGCGCCCAACTCCCGTGGCGCTTATCCGCGCGATGCGTATTCTATCCTGGGGCCAGGCCCTTGCCCACCCTTCGTCCACCGCCATGTCCACCCTGGCGGAAGCGATTTTGCCGTCCAGGTTCGTTTCGATTTTCACGGCGTAGGCTATGCTTGCAATCCCCATGCTCAGCGTGCTCGTGGCCTCATCCAGCGCCGATACCAGCCCGGAGTCGGGGGCAACGCCTCGAATTTCCAGGGCTATGTTCGATGGCAAAGACCGCAGCTCTGCCAGAAGCTGGACAGCCCCACTCTGGGAACTCACCCACAGCCCTGCTCCCAGGACCGGAGCCCAGGCTTCCTGGCCGTTGCTCTGGAGGCGGCCCAGTCCTATGGTCAGGCCACCATCCCCCTGGTTTCCAGCCAGGGGGATGGTGAGGGTGTCGCCCTCTGCTCCCGTAGAGGAAGGCAGCCAGACTATGCCGGACTCCGGGTCGTGGAAGGCCAGCACCTCCTGGCCGGGCGTCAAAGCAAAGGGAAAGACGACCCGCTGCGCGCCGGCGGGGTCGGCTTCAATGCGGATGCCTTTGTTCGTCAGGGGGATGAGGTCTCCTGTCGTGGTCTGCACCCTGGTGCCGGGACTCAGACTGAGGTTGGTCAGGTCCAGGCTGACGAGGCTGCTGGTGGGAACGGCGGTCTCCAGAGGAGTCGGAGTTGGGGGTTGGGGAGTTGGCCGCTTTGGCGGCGGGATGGGGACTGTGCTCCCAATCTCGCCGTCGTCGGCGGCGACGCTGCTCCCCCAAAGCCCTTCTGGTGTGGCCCTCATAATCAGGGCAATGCTCGCGGCGGTGAGGAGCAGGCCCAGGGCAAGCACCCCGGGTGCCCGTTCCATGCCGTTCCTCTTTGCTCCATTCCCCTGTCCCCGCGTCACCGCGTATCCACCTCCACCGCTATCACCCTGACGGCGTTCTCGTACCTTCCCGCTTTAGCGCCCGCGGTGAAGACCCCCGACTCGTCGATGCTCCCCGCTTGCGGGTCCTCCACGCTCCACCTGAGATAGAGCGCCGGTATCTCAAGGCCGTTGGCATCGTAGGCCACAGCCCGCAGCCTTGTGGGCTGCCCGGTCTCCACGGTTACGGTGGAGGGGCTGATCTCCACCCTCTCCAGCGGCCCCAGGATGTTCACCGTGGCAAAGGCCTCCACGACGGTTCTCTGGCCTCCCTTCTCCTGGGACATCTGGACCCGAACAGCGTTCTTGAACATCCCCGGCTCACGTCCAGCCGTGAAAACCCCGGCCTGGCTGATGGAGCCGGCGGCGGGGTCAACGACCTCCCTGGAAACGGTGGCCGGAACCAGGTTGCCGCTGGAGTCCAGCCCCGAGACGCCGAATACGAAGAGCTGGCCCGGCCTCAGGGTGACCACCCCCGGTGTCAACCGCACCGCCGCCAGATTCCCAACGGCCCTTGGAGGCGCTATAGTCACCGCGATGGTCGCCTTGACCTGTATGGGGCCCTCCGCCGTCGGTGGGATGGCTTCGGGTCTTGGCAGGGTGCTTCCCAGGGCCAGTTCCGGGGTCTCTTGCGTCGCCACCACCCTGATGGCGTCGGCGTAACGACCCAGCAGGGCACTGGCGACAAACTGGCCCGGTTTCTCCATCTGGCCCGCCACGGGTTGGGTCACCTCCCAGATGAAGGAGACGTTGCTCACCCTCTGTCCGCTCTCGTCGAAGGCCCTGGTGATGAAGCTCACCCGCTGTCCTGGGTTGATGGTGACGGCACCAGGGACCACCACCACGCGGCTCAACACACCGCGGCGGGCGTTTTCGCTCACGGTCACTGAAACAAAGGCCTCCCGCTCCAGTGCCCCTTGAGGGGTATCCTGGATGGCGACCACCCGAATGGCGCCGGGATACGGCCCCGAAGCCTGGGACGCGGTGAAGAACCCAAGCTGGTCAACGCTTCCGGCGCTGGGTTTAGCGATGCTCCACTTGAACTGGAGATTCTGCACGAAGCGGCCCTCCTCGTCCCAACCCAGGGCACCAAGACCTACCACCTGTCCCGGCCGCACCGTGATGTCAGCGGGATAGACGACCACCGAGCTCAGAAGCCGGGTCTCCGCCTGCTCCCGGCTGACGATGGTCACGCTGGCGGTGGCGGTAGTGGTCCCCTTTGCCGATATGACCGAGACCTCCACCGCGTCCAGATACGTTCCAGGAGCCAGTCCCGCGGTGAGCAACCCGGAGGAGGTGATGGCTCCGGCAAAGGAATCCTTCACCCGCCACCGGAAGCGAACGTCTCGCACGGGCTTTCCCTGGGAGTCGAGGGCGATGGCCGTGAAGAGAAACCGCTGGCGGGGTATGAGCGTCGCGTCCTGGGGCGACATCTGGATGTGGTCTGCCGGAGCGCTCTCTGTGACGGGTTCAACTATCAGCGAGGCAAAGGCCGTTCTTGTCCGCCCCTGGGGCAGACTGTCCACCTGGGCAGGAGAAGCCTCCGAGGGGAGTTTGCAGACCGCCTTGCGCTCCAGGACAAGCTGCACCGTGGTGTCCGAGTCGAGGTTTATGGCGAACCGCACCTCCTCGGCATCCAGAGAGCTGGGCTCTGGGCTGGCGCGTTGCACGCAGTAGCCAGCGGGGAGGCGAAGGGTGAGTTCCACCGGTATGCTTTGGGTGCCGGGCTGGCTCTGAAGCAGAAGAGAGTATCTCAGCCGTCCTTCCTCCCGCTCCACCACGTGGTCTGGAAGGGTGTAGACAAAGGCAATCCCTCGGCTTTCGCCGACTCCCAGGTTGAAAAACCCGGCGAAAACCGCCTTGCCGCTCTCGGAGTAGGTCCTGAGGGTGTCCTCGATGTCGTTGTACCCGATGCGTCTGTACAGGGCACCCTCGGGCATGGGGAAGGGGGAGGATGTCTGAAGGGCGCTGCCTTCCGGCCCATAGACCCGTAAATAGTCCCAGTAGCAGGCGTTCTTTAGCTGATAGTATGTCAAATCTGTCGGTGTGATGCCTGTCTGAACCCCGCAGGGCTGGACCGTCTCCTGGCTCTGGTTTGTGTACAGGATGTCCAGGCGTGCCTCGGTTTTCCCCTCGGCGCTGAGGTCTACCTGGTAGGAGATGCGTTGGGCTATGTTTCGGTTGACCTTGCTGAATCCCACGTTGCTGTCCACCACCATCAGGTAATCTCCGGGCGAGTCGGTCAAGGCTCCATCCCAGCCGTTGGCGGTGACGACCTCCTGGAGAGCGGGGTTGTGCAGAAACAGCAGGATGTGCTTCTCCTCAAGACTCTTGTTCATGGTGGCCAGGAGAGCCACCATGAGGTTCTCAGATCCCTCCTCGCGGAGAGTGTCCAGGAGCTCCTCCAGAAGGGTGTCCATGAACCGACGCGACTGAAGGTCAGTCCCATCCTCCAGTATCTTCATGTAAGAGGTCTCATCCAGGGTTTCGCCAGTGCTCATGGTGGTGGGGCCCATCGCGGCCAGCACACCCTGGACGGCCCACTGGTCCAGGGTGATGACTCCATCAACGGAGGTGCCCTGCCCCAGCTTGAACATCTGCTCCATCACCCGGGCCGAAGTGGGAAAGTCCGGGTACCATCCCGCGTCCCGGAACAGCCAGGCACCGGCCCAGATCGCCTGCAGCAGGCCCTCGGGAGGTAGCGGCGGTCCGGCTCCGGCGCTGAGGTTGTCCACCTCCACGGTGTCCCAGAACTGGAGCTGGGTGATCTCGCCGTGGTCCAGGGTAAGGAGCCACGCCCCGGGGATGAACCCGCCGGTTGCCCGCAGCTCATCGCTGTTCTGGGCGACCAGCAGGTAGGTCTGGGGTGTCTCGTACCCAAAGAAGGTCTGCCATAGCTGGGACGCCGCCAGCCCGGTGCGAGCGAAGGTCTCCAGCTCTGGCGTCAGCTGCTGGGCGGTGGTCACCATCTTCAGGTAGTCCGGGGGGAGCTCCCGGCCCTCCAGCCGTTCCAGGCTTGCCATGGCCTGCTCCAGGTGTCCCAGCGCAGAGCTGAAAAAGGGCTCGCCCCCGGCCATGGTGCGCAGGACATCTTCGTTGAAGCGGTTGTCTTGCAGAAGCTGGATGCTCCCCTGGGAGCTGTCGGAGGTGGCGACCTCCACCGCCGTCAGCAGGTCCCGGGAACCCTGGGTAAGGGAGGAGGCCAAATCAAGCATGTCCCGGGCGCTCTTCAGCTGGGGGCCGACCCTGGGGACCCAACCCAGCATGGGGGAAAGCTGGAGGAAGGGGGTGAGATTGCTCCTGGCCTCCCTCAGCTGTCCATCAACCAGAGCGACCTGGCCCTGGAGTAGGGCGATGTCTGGGAGAGAGCCGCTCTCGAAGGTCTCAAGGCTCAGTGCCATGCTTCGGACGGTAGCGCCCGCCTGGGTGGCATGCTGTATCCCGTTCCTGGCTCGCACGCCGCCCCAGGCCGCCAGGGCAACCAGAATCACGGCAATGGCTAAAGCCGCTGCTTTCCAGGGGAGTTTCAAATCCCTTGCCGTTCTGGGGCTGTATTCATGGATACCTCATTGTAGTACCTAGTTCCGTGAATCCGCGTACACAGGGGGGTGGCTCAATCCCGCTCACCCTGAGCCTGTCGAAGGGTGGGCCGCTCATGATTCGACAAGCTCACTGCGAGGGGTTGATCATAACGCCTTTTTCCGCAAGTAAGTAGTAGTCGGGGTTCCATGAATGTCCCGACCCTCCTCGGGCATTGAGCCGCCTGCCATCCCTTTGCACGGATTGTACCCCTCCGCATGTTGACATGCCGAGTGGGAAGTGCTAAATATCGCGTTGGCCTTTCCAGGTGTATTCCGTAGCGCATATATGGTATCCTAACAGTCGGTATCTGTCGACGTTATTAGAAAGCGGCCAAGGGGAAATCTGCATGGAAGAGAGAGGGCTGGACCTCAGGGCGTATGGGGGAATCCTGTTCAAGTGGTGGTGGGTCTTTGTGGTGGGAGGTGTGGGTGCGGCGCTGGTGGCGTATTTTGTGAGCAGCGCCATGACCCCCATCTATGAGGCCACCACCAAGGTCCTGGTGCAGGGTGGGCAGGCCCCGGGGGTTCCCACCGCCAGCGAGGTCCAGGCCAGCGAGCGGTTAGCCAGCAACTACAGCGACCTGATCAAGAACCGTCCCATCCTGGAAGGGGTCATCCGGTCCTTGTCGCTGCCCTACGGCCCAGCCACCCTATCCGGCAAGATCAGCGTGAGCAGCCCCCGCAGCCTCATCAGGATCACGGCCAAGGATCCTGACCCCCGGTTGGCGGCGGATTTAGCCAACTCCACAGCGCAGACCTTCATCGACGATTTTCAAGACCGGCAGTTCACCCAGATCGCCCAGTTCCAGGCCTCCCTTGGCCAGTACGGCATCACCCAGGACTCCAGCCTGATATCCGCCCAGGCGGCCACCATGGGCACTCTGAGCATCGTGGAGGGAGCCATACCGCCCTCCGCTCCATCCAGTCCTCGAACAGGGCTCAACGTGCTCCTGGCGGTGCTGCTGGGGCTGCTGGTGGCGGGAATCGTGGTCTTCGTCGTCGAATACATGGACGATAGCATCAAGTCGGCAGAAGACCTGGGAAGAATCGCCGGCCTGGTATCCTCCGCATCTGCGAAGGGGGGCCTCTCAAACCTGGGCTCGGTAATGCGTCACCGCGTCAAGGCAGGGTTGTTCCCGGTAACCCTTGACAGTGGCCAGGAGCACAGCGCGACAGCGGAAGCCTACAAGTACCTGGGGTTGAACCTGGAGTTCGCCGCCCTGGGGATCGGCGGAATCAAGACCGTCCTGGTGACCAGCGCCCTTCCTGGTGAGGGAAAGACCACTACCGCGGCGAACCTGGCCATATCTCTGGCGCGAGGAGGGAAGTCCGTGGTGCTCGTCGATGGCGACCTCAGGAAACCTGCCCTGCACAGAGTGTTCGGGTTGGAGAACTCGAGAGGGCTGACCAATGCCCTATTGGGCATTGCCACTCTGGACGACGTGCTGACTCCCACTCCTGTCGAGTTGTTGAAGGTGGTCACCAGCGGGCCCCTGCCTCCGGATGCGACCATGGTGCTCCGCTCGGCCCGTATGGGGGCGACCATCAAAGCCCTGGCAGATAGAGCAGACGTGGTGATCCTGGATAGCCCGCCGGTGATGGTGGTTACGGACTCCATTGTGTTGGCACCTCAGGTCGATGCCATCATCATAGTTCTGGACGCCCAACGCTCCGGGCGGCAGGCGTTGAAAAGCGCAGTCCAAAGCCTTCAGCAAACGAATACGCCAATCTTGGGCGTGGTCTTCAACAAGGTTTCCGCCAGAGGGACGGGCTACGGCTACTACTCTTCCTACTACTACGGCTACTCTGAGAACGGTGGGGGAGAGCGGCGCTCTGGGGCCCCGGCCACCGGAGCGCTGGCGAGGGCCTTCCGGCGTGTAACGGGGCGCAAAGAAGCCGGTAGGGAGGGGTAGGCCTGCGTGTCGTCCTCCCCCTAGGGGGCTGATGAAGAAGGGGGAGTGCAGAGGGGCGCAGCCCCTTTGGCGGGGGTCTGGGGGTGTCCCCCACTGGGCGCGGCCCAGACCCACATCTCGCGAACCTAGAATATGGTCAGACCAGTGCAGCGACAGTTGAGTGTGGGTGCAGGGCGAGCCCTGCCTGCCCCCTTCCTGGCTAGGAAGGGGGCAGGCAGGGGGATGGTCGAAGGGGTTTTTCGGCACCCTGCTGGTGACGCGGAAATTCTGGGGCTGGTGTTCAGCCCCTTCAATCGAAGGCTTCAGCCGATGTGGATGTTACTGGTATGAGAGAGCTTCCGGAAGAGCCCCTCGGTAAGGCTACAGGCATGTTGATGCCGCGTATCAGGGCCCTGCTGCGGCCTGGTCTGGGATTGAAGCGGTGGCTGGCGCTGCTCATCCTGGGGATGGCGCTCTTCAGCCTGGGAGTCGCCTTCACCACCGAGGTCTCCATCAGCCCCAGGATTCTGCCGGCGTTGAGGGCCCTGACCCTGGGGGAACTCCCTCCCCTGGCGCGAGGTGGGGTGTTTATCCTGATTGGGACGGCCTTAGGTGGGGTGGCAGCCTATCAGACATACCGGTGGGTCGTTTTGGGCACCTCCCAGAGACATGGTAGGGATGACATCCTGACGGCCATGGACATTAAGAGGCGCCGGGACCACGGCCCGCGTATCGTGGCCATCGGTGGAGGCACAGGGCTTTCAACCCTGCTCCGGGGTCTCAAATACCAGACAGGAAACCTGACGGCCATCGTCACCATCGCCGATGATGGTGGAAGCTCGGGTCGGCTGCGGGCCGACCTCCACATGCCGCCGCCCGGCGATGCCCGAAACTGCCTGGTCGCCCTGTCGGAATCGGAGCCCCTGATGGAGGAGCTGTTCGACCACCGCTTCCAGGGCAGCTCGTCTCTGAATGGACACAGCCTGGGCAATCTCCTCCTGGCGGCCCTGTATGAGATGCGCGGAGGGTTCCAGGAGAGCCTTGAGGCTGCGGCGCAGCTGCTGGCTCTGTCGGGCCGGGTTGTGCCCGTGTCCAACGCCAGCGGCCTGGTGCTCATGGGGGAGACGGTCTCCGGCCAGGTCCTGAGGGGCGAGTCGGCCATAGGCCATGCCCCTGACGGGCTGAGCCGTGTGTGGATCGAGTCGGAGGGGGCTGTTGCCAGCGAAGCCGCCCTTGAGGCCATACGGGAGGCCGAGATGATCGTCATCGGGCCGGGGAGCCTTTACACCAGCATCATCCCCAACTTCCTGCTCCCAGGCGTTTGCGAGGCCGTCACCGCCTCTCCGGCGCCAAAGGTTTTCGTCTGTAACGTCGCCACCCAGCCCCATGAGACCGACGGCTACAGCGTGTTGGAGCATCTAAGGGCGTTCCAGGCGCACTCCGGGGTGTCTGTCACCCACGTCCTGGTGAACAGCAACGTCCTGACTCTGCCGGAGGAGTGGGGCCAGGTGGCCGTCCCTCCCATCTTCCGCATTCAGGGGTTCGAGGGCGCTGTGGTCCTCGCGGACGTGGTGGACGAAGGCTTTCCAACGCGCCACGACCCGCGCAAGCTCGCCAGCGCTCTCTTGAGCATCGGGCGCTCTTCCTCCAACGGCATGAGGAAGACGCTTTCAAGTAAAGCGGCCGCCCCCCAACCCGTGGCCATGATGGGCAAGGCAAAGGAGTGAACCTGAGTTGACTCAAAAGGCAGTGAAGGGCAAGGAAAGGGTGAGGAACAGCGACCTCCTGAGCGTAATTCGCGCCAGGGAGGCCAGGATCGCCGTTATCGGACTTGGCTACGTGGGGCTCCCCCTGGCGGTGGAGGCAGCCAGAGTCGGCTTCACCGTCGTCGGCATCGAGCGAAACCCGGAGAGCGTGGACAGGGTCAATAGCGGCGAGAGCTATATTCCAGATGTGCCAGGGCCCCAGCTGGCAGAGGTGGTGAGAGAGGGCAGGCTGAGGGCGACCCAGGGCTTTGACGCTATCGCTGGCGTGAACGTCATCATAATCTGTGTGCCAACGCCTCTGGATAAGAACAGGAACCCAGACACCAGCTACATCAAGGATGTCATTGATTGCTCTCTGCCGCACCTGAATAGAGGCCAGCTCATGGTGTTGGAGAGCACGACCTACCCGGGCACAACAGAGGAGATCATTCTGCCGCACCTGGAGGCCCGGGGCTTCACCGTCGGAGAGGACTTCCATCTGGCCTTCTCACCGGAGCGCATCGACCCCGGCAACAAGCACTACGGCCTCAAGGACATTCCCAAGGTCGTAGGGGGTGTCACCCCGCGCTGCACCGAGGCGGCGAAAACCCTCTACGAGACGATTCTTGAGAACTCCGTTTTCACGGTCTCTTCGCCCAGGGTCGCCGAGATGACCAAGCTCCTGGAGAACACCTTTCGCGTTGTGAACGTCTCCCTGGTCAACGAGCTGGCGGTCCTCTGCGACCGCATGGGCATCGACATCTGGGAGGTCATCGAAGCCGCCAAGACCAAGCCCTTTGGCTTCATGCCCTTTTACCCTGGCCCCGGCATGGGCGGTCATTGCATCCCTGTAGACCCGTTCTACCTGGTGTGGAAGGCCAAGGAGTACGGCTTTGCCACCCGCTTCATAGAGCTGGCGGGCGAGATCAACGACAACATGCCTGAGTACACCGTGAACAGGGCAGCGGAGGTCCTGAACGGGAGCAAAAAGGCGCTCAACGGCTCCCACGTGCTGCTTCTGGGAGTGGCGTACAAGCGCGATGTGGGGGACCTGCGGGAGTCGCCCGCCTTGAAGGTCGCGCACCTCCTGCTGCGGCGCGGCGCGCTTCTGAGCTACCACGACCCTTATGTCTCGAAAGCCGTGATCGACGGTAAGGAGTTCAGAAGCGTGCCTCTCACCGTCGAAGCCTTGCGAGGGAGCGACCTTGCTCTCATCACCACGGACCATTCCAGCGTAGACTACCGGCTCATCGTGGAGCATGCCCCTCTCATCTACGATACCCGCAACGCCCTGGCAAACCACCAGGGGCGCCACATCCACAGGCTGGGGGCGATGCTGAGTCAGAACAGGCAGGTCTGACGCGAGACTCCTGCATTTGGTCGAGGGAGGAGGGTTTTCAGCCGTTGAGACAAGTTAGCCAGATTCTGAGCAGTCGCGCTGTTTTCGTTCTGCTCTATTGCGTTTTTCTGTGGAGCCTGGCGTCAAGCCTGGTGGGCATCCTCTCCGTGAGGGTCTCCGTACCGAATCTGGTGCTGGGTTTCGCTCCATCCCTCGTCGTTGGCGCGGCCTGTCTTGGTTACTGGTTCTACCCCGATTTTCGGCGAGACTGCTGCTCCCCCTCCTCTTTGCCTCTTCGGTGGGAGCGGCGCTCATGGTTCTTCTAAGCAACAGCTCCTCAAGCGCTTCAGTGTTGATGATATCCCTGCCCTACGTTGTCGGGCTGATTGCGGTAGTCGTTCTGCCCGTGCTGAGACCTCCTCTGGGCATATGTGCCATAATCCTGACTCTACCCTTCGCTTTCGTCTTCCACCTTGTCCGGCGTTACCAGGATGAGTCCAACTTACTGGGTCCCGTCGTGATGAACCCTGATATCCTCCTGATCCTGGTAGGCTCTCTTGCGCTCCTCCTTGGGTTTATGGCTCGGAGAAGGGGATTGGTCCGCACCGGGCTGGACATTCCCATAGCCATCTTCCTTCTGGGGAGCCTGGTTTCCCTGGCTTTCTCCCCCAACCTCCTCATCAGCTCCAGGGTGCTCTTTTGCGTGATCACGTCGGCTTGAAACTGCGCCAGCGCCT
>JACVQK010000003.1 GCA_015661155.1 Dehalococcoidia bacterium
CGCTGAGCTGAACAGGAGGGCCCGCAGTCCGATACCGACCGATGACCGGATGCTCCATCTCCTTGAAAAAGCCGCGCTCCACCGCGTGGGGATGGTGAACGAAATCCTCTACGGTCAGCAGAGGAACGATGGCGATGCCGACGCGTTGCCCCCTCTCCACGAAATCAGCGCTCTCCACCGTCAGGGCATACTCCCCGACCAGGTCGTCAATGAACTCCCGGTTGTCTCGGCGGACTGCCGAGGGTTGCCAGGCCTCGTCGGAGAGCACGGGGTGCTGCATCACATCCCTGGACAGACGACTGAAGTGGGAGTCCATGTAGACGGAGAGGTTGACCGATCTGCCATCGGAACACAGGTATGTGTTCACCGCGCCAAAGGGTGAATGTCGCCCTTCTCGGCGTGAGATAACCTGCTCATGGGTGTAGCGGTAGATGTAAGGGTGCTCCGCCGAGATGGTTGTCTCCTGCCGGGACACATCCACGTGCTGACCCTGGCCCGTCCGACGCCGCGCGTGAATCGCCAGAAGGGCACCGTAAGCAGCCTGGAAACAGCATATCTGGGAATATATATCGTATGGCCCTCTGGAGGGACGCATCTCATCATCGCCATTGGCGATCATGACTCCGGCCGAGGACTGGGCCACCAGCTCCCCGCCCTTGAAGCCAGAGTGGGGACCCGTCTGTCCAAAAGGGGTGATGGAGACGTAGACAAGGCCGGGGTTGTGTTGCCTCAGCTCCTGGTAGCCCAGCCCAAGGCCGGCCAGGTGTCCGGGCGCAAAATCCTCGACAAGGATGTCGGCCCGCTCCGCCAGGGAGCGCACCAGCTCCTGGCCCTCAGACGTGTTCACGTCCAGGACTACGCTTCGCTTGCTGCGGTTGGCGTTGATGAAGCGGAGGCTCCGCTCCGGGTCACGCTGGTCGCCCGCGAAGGGCGGCAGGAGACGGGCGGGGTCTCCGCCGGGAGGCTCCACCTTGATGACGTCCGCTCCCAGGTCTCCCAGGACGCGGGCGCACATCTGGCTCAGATAGCTGGTGAGGTCGAGGACCCGGAGATGGTCGAGAGATGCGGGAGAGGGCGATGTCGTCATACCACTTGCTCCTGTGAGGGTTATTCCGTTAGCTGTTTAACGGGGTTTGCCGTGAACAATGCGGCGGACAGGCTCCATTTGCCTGGCATCTTAGACCGCCACCAACCCCCTGTCAATCCTCTGGGGTTGGTCTCAGGGTCTTTCGGTTATTTGAGAGTTCAGGTTCGACCCTGCTCATGGTGAGCTTGTCATAGGGATTGAACGGTGGAAACCCTTCGATGCGGTTTCCATAAGTATTGCCCTGACCAATAAGTAGGATAGTTACGGTGCCTAATCGAGCACTTGCTTCATTGTGATGTCTATTTCAGCTTGGGATTGAGCAATGTGCACCTATGTTGCCCAATTATGAGACGCACCTTCTCTTTACGTGCAATAACAAGCAAGGTTGTCGAACCATGTGAGCGGGGTGTCGTTCAGGAGTCCGCTCACCCTGAGCCTGTCGAAAGGCGTGAGCGGACAGGAGCCAGTCTTTGGAAAATCAAAGAACCCTGGGTTCCATCTCCCCCAAGGGGCCTATGGGGTCTGTTGAAGGGGGTCGGACTCCTCTTCCTCAGCGCAGGGATTTCAGGGCCTGGGACAATCCTCCCGCCCGCAGTCTCAGGAGACCCTTCAGGTCCTCCGTGGCGGTCTTGAGGACCTTGACCCGGCTATCGGGGTCATCCACCCACTCTACCGGGACATCTTTGATGCGGTAGCCCGCCTTCTCCGCCAGGATCAGCAGCTCGGAGTCGAAGAACCAGGCCTGGTCTTTGACCCGGGGAACCAGCGCCTGAACCGCCCTGCGGCTGATGGCCTTGAACCCGCACTGGGCATCGGAAAACCGGGTGAAGAAGGCAGCCTTTATTATCAGATTGTAGGATCGAGATGTGAGTTCCCTCTTGAAGGAGCGCTTCTTTACCACAGACCCCTTCATGAGGCGCGAACCTATGGCCAGGTCAAACCCCTCCTCTCCGATGGCGCGCACCAGCGCGGGGAAGGCGTTCAGATCCGTGGAGAGGTCCACGTCCATGTAGCTGAGGATATCGGCGTCGCTCTCCAGCCACGCCTTGCGCAGTGCCCTGCCCCTTCCCCTCATCTCCAGGTGAATCCAGCTCACCTCTGAATACTCCTTGGAGAGCATTTCGGCGATGCCCGGGGTCTGGTCGGTGGAGCCGTTATCGGCTATAACGATGCGACACGGATAGGGCGAATGGCTCTCCAGAAACTGACGGAGATAGACCACGCTCTTGCGCAGGTCATCCTCTTCGTTGAGGACGGGGATGACTACTTCGACTAGAGGAGCCGTCAACGCAACCCACCAGCCTTGGTCTGGATTCTCCTACCTGCCCCTGAATTCAGCCTGCCCATGAATGCCTCTGAGGAGTGTGGGTGCAGGGCTCGCCCTGCTAATGCCAGAAGGCGCGCTCACCGGTCAGCACCATGATGATTCCCGCGGCGTCTGCGGCATCAATGGAGGCCTGATCGTTGACGGAGCCGCCCTGTTGAACTATTGCTGCTATGCCGTACTGGGCTGCAAGCTCAACGGTGTCCTGGAAGGGGAAGAAGGAGTCCGAGGCCAGGATAGCCCCTTGGGCACCCTCGCCTGCCTGCTCCAACGCTATGCGGGCAGAGCCCACGCGGCTGACCTGTCCACTGCCGATGCCGAGGGTCACTCCCTTGGCCTCATCCCAAACGAGTATGGTGTTGGAGCGAATGTGCCGCATCAGGAGCCACGCCTCCTCCATGCCCCTCAGCTGCCCAGGGGTGGGAGATTTCTTCGTAGCCACCTTCCAGGATGTCCGATCAATGGGAGTGATGTTGGCCTGCTGGTAAAGGAGGCCACCTGGGACCTGCTTCATGTTCATGCTGCCGGCAGGCAATGGCTCCAATGCTGAAACGGAGTAGAGAATCATCCTTCTGCGGGCCCTGCGCAGGATGGACACAGCTTCTTCAGCGACGTCGGGAGCGATGATGGCGTCTATGTTGGATGACTCCAGCTCTCTGAACCTGGTTACAACCTGAGCGGTTTCCACATCCATGGGGCGGTTTAGCCCGATAATGCCACCAAAGGCTGAGGTGGCATCGGCGTGGATAGCCTTCTCAAGGGCCTCGGCCAGGGTTGTCCCAAAGGCGAAACCGCTGGGCGTGGCGTGTTTTATCACTACTGCTGCCGGCCTGTTCATGAAGTCCCGAACCGTCTCCAGGGCTGCCGCCATATCGTAGATATTGCACAGGGATGGCTCCTGCCCCAGTCTCTGCGTGCCTGCAGGAAGGCTGGCAAAGGTCAATAGAGGCTCCCCATAGAAGGCACCCTTCTGATGAGGGTTTTCTCCATACCTAAGCCCCTGGACTTTCCGATAGGCGAGAGTAAGCTCTTGAGGGAATAGCTCCGTCAGGTCATCCTTCCGCAAATAGCTGGCGATGATGGTGTCGTAGAAGGCCACGTGCTGAAAGGCCTTGTGGGCCAACCTTTGCCTCTCCTCCATGCTCAATCCCCCAGCGGACATGCGCTCCGCCACCCAGGGGTAGTCCGCGGGGTCTACCACCACCGCGACGAAGGGGAAGTTCTTGGCCGCGGCCCGGATCATGGTGGGGCCCCCTATGTCGATGTTCTCCAGGGCCTCGTCCAGGCTCACCCCCGGCCTGGCGATGGTGGCGGCAAAGGGGTAGAGGTTCACCGCCACCAGGTCGATGGTGTCAATGCCCCGGCGCTTGATCTCGGAGACGTGCTCAGGGTTGTCCCGCCGGGCCAGGATGCCGCCGTGGATGGCGGGGTGCAGGGTCTTCACCCGGCCGTCCAGAATCTCCGGAAAGCCGGTGACGTCCGAGACCTGCCGGACGGGCAGCCCGGCCCCCTTCAGGGTCTGGAAGGTGCCTCCGGTGCTGACCAGTTCTATTCCACGGTCGGCCAGGCTGCGGGCGAACTCCACCACGCCCGTCTTGTCGTATACGCTTATGAGTGCTTTCATGTTAGGCTACCTCGACAGGAGTATCTCGCTGCCTCTTGTCACCTCTCCCACCACCAGTGCCTCCGGCAGCAGGCGGCGCACATGCTCCACCTTCTCCGGCGCACACACCAGCACCATCCCCACGCCCATGTTGAACACCCGGAACATCTCCTCCCTCTCCACCTTTCCAGCTTTCTGGATCAGGGTGAATAATGGTGGAACCTCCCAGGCGGAGGTGTTGAACCGCGCTCCCAGCCCCTTGGGCAAGACCCTGGGCACGTTCTCCTCCAGGCCGCCTCCGGTGATGTGGGCCATGCCCTTTATGTGGGGCAGGACAGGCTCCAGCAACGGATAGTAGCACCGGTGGGGCTCCAGAAGCGCTTCTCCCAGGGTTCGGCCCAGCTCTGGTATAAAACGGCGGAGAATCGCGGGGTCTTCCTCCACCCGGAACACCCTCCGCGCCAGGGAGTAGCCGTTGGTGTGCAGTCCGCTGGAGGGTATGGCCAGCAGCGCATCCCCCTGGGCAATGGAGGAGCCGTCCAGGACGGAGTCCTTCTCCACCACACCTACGATGAAGCCCACCAGGTCGAGCTCACCCTCGGAGTAGACCCCCGGCAGCTCCGATGTCTCTCCTCCTATGAGGGAGCACCCCACCGCCTGGCACGCCTGGGCCATGCCTTTCACCAGGGCCTCGGCCTTTTCCGGGGCCATGCGGCTCATGGCGATGTAGTCCAGGAAGAAGAGGGGCCTGGCTCCGCAGGTGTAGATGTCGTTGACGCAGTGGTTCACCAGGTCTATGCCCACGGTATCGAAGCGGCCCACGAGGGAGGCGACCTTCAGCTTGGTGCCGACGCCATCAGTGCTGGATACCAGCACGGGTTGCCGGTATCCCTGGAGCTGGTACATCCCTCCAAAGAACCCGATGCCCCCCAGCACCTCCGGCTGGAGGGTCGCAGAGGCCAGGGCCTTGATGACATCTTTGGCTCTCTGAGCCGCCGGGCGGTCGACTCCGGCGTCCAGGTAGGTTTCACCCGGCATGGTTCCTCGTCATCAGGGGGAGACCTCCAGGGCCAGCTTGCTCATCTCCAGCTGCACGGGTATGGGGTGGATTCCGGTGAAGCAGCCCGTGCAGTGGGCCCCCTGGCCACCTCCCACTGCCTTCAACAACCCCTCCACGCTGAGGTAGCCCAGGGAGTCGGCGCCCACGATCTGGCGAATCTCCTCGATGCTCCTGTTGGCGGCGATGAGCTCTCGATAGGTGGCCATGTCCACCCCCAGGTGGCAGGGATGACGGATGGGGGGGGCGCACACCCGCAGGTGCACCTCCTTGGCCCCCGCTCGCCGCACCAGGCTGACCACGTGGGGGGTGGTGGTCCCCCGGACTATGCTGTCGTCCACCACTATCACCCGTTTGCCCGAGAGCACCGCCGGCAGGGGGTTGAACTTGAGCCGCACCCCCAGGTCCCTCACCCGCTGGTCTGGCTCGATGAAGGTGCGCCCCACATACCGGTTCTTCAGCAGCCCATCGCTGTAGGGGATGCCAGCTTCCTGGGCGTAGCCCACCGCGGCGGCCGTAGCGGAGTCGGGCACTCCTATGACCACGTCGGCCTCAACGGGGTGCTCCCGGGCTAGCTCGGCTCCCATGGCCTGCCGCAGGGAGTAGACCAGCTTTTCCCCGATGATGCTGTCGGGCCGGGCAAAGTAGATGTATTCAAAGATGCACAACGCCCTCTGGCGCTCGACACTCCGGTAGAGGGTTCTCATTCCCCGGTCGTCTATGACGATAGCCTCTCCCGGAGCCACCTCCCGTATCAGCTGAGCCCCCAGGTGGTCCAGAGCGCAGCTCTCCGAGGCCACGATCCAGCCCCCGTTCATCTTGCCCACGCACAGGGGTCGCACCCCCAGGGGGTCCCGGACGGCCATCAAGGCGTCTCGGGTCATGACCACTATGGAGTAGGCCCCTTGAACGCGCCTCATGAAGTACTGCATCCGCTCGCCCCAGTCCAGGCCCGGGGCGTTGGCCAGGAGATGGGTGATGACCTCCGAGTCGGTGGTGCCGGAGAACTGGTAGCCCCACTCCTCCATCTCCCTGCGCAGGGGCAGCGCGTTGACCACATTGCCGTTGTGTCCCAGGGCCAACTCTCCATAGGGGCCTTTTACCAGGATGGGCTGGGCGTTGGAGAGACGGTTGGAACCCATGGTGGAGTACCGGGTATGGCCTATGGCTATGTGGCCTGTGAGGCGCTCCAGGTCGTGCTCCCGAAAGGCCTGGGCCACCAGGCCCATGGCGGTGTGAAGACGTAGGGTCTCGCCGTCGCTCACGCTAACGCCGGCGCTCTCCTGGCCCCGGTGCTGGAGGGCAAAAAGCCCGAAGAAAGCGATTCGGGCTACATCTTCCCCTGGGGCATATACCCCAATCACCCCGCAGTTTTCCTGGGGAAGGTCTCTCGCTTCTGTCACAGCCAAATCGGGCGGAAAGGCCACTTCGCTCAAGAGCCCCCTTGCCTGGAGAAGTCTACTTGAATTGTAGACTCTCGCGAAACCTCGGTCAATGCCTCTCCTCCTGGCCAGCTTGACACCAGCCTGGCAGGCTGATGGAAAAGGAGGAGTGCAGAGGGGCACAGCCCCTTTGCCAGGGGTCTGGGGGTGTCCCCCAGACTCAAGAACTAGTCCCAAAATGCTTCTCGACACCCTCGCCTAAAGGCGAGGGCATGATGCCGCACCCTTGAGGGTGCGGTGCCCAGGGGATTTTGGGATAGACTCAAATCTTCCCCTTCCTGGCCAGAGCTTGCCCTGAGCGAAGCCGAAGGGAAGGGGGACAGGGGGATGGTCGAGAGGTTTTCTCACCTCACCGAACCAGCTTGTCCACGATGTCGCTGACCCTGTCGGGGTAGCGAAGGTCCAGGAACAGCGCCGCCCCAAGAGCAAGAAGGACGACCGACAGAACCGCGAACCGCCTCCACGTCAGCCTGTAGTAGAATCCGCCAACGGTGATGGCGATAAGCCCTATCAGGCCGGCCAGGACAAGGGTGGAGTCCTTCAGGTCCTGAAAGCCGGCGATCTCGATGGCAAAGGTTCCCACCGTCCACCCGAGACCGAGGAAGAGTAGCAGGGCTATGGCCCTCTTGACCAGGCTGCTGCCCGGGAACAGGAGACAGGCCGCCGGATTGAGGATGCGGTTGATGTAGCCCAGCCCGCGCGCCATCACCGCGTAGGCTGTCCCCAGCACCGGTTTATTCGACCTCTCCGCTTGCAAATTCTCCATCATGCCGTGGAGCACTCCCAGCGTCTGCACCGCCAGGGGCACCATCTGCTCCGGCGGTAAATCGGAAATGGTCTGGCCTCCAACCCGATAGGAGTTCTTCAGATAGTCCCGGTAGTCCTGACCCGCGCCGGAGCCGGGAGTGAAGGAGGTGTATGTGCGCACTATGGCCTCTTGAATGGGCCTCACGTACTCTTCCAAAGGCCTCCTTCTCTCCTCCGGTATTCTCGGCATCAGGAACCTGACGATGGTCTCCGCGGCGTCCAGGCGGCCCCACATGATGTCGTTCTTCCTCCACTCCTTGCTCAGAAAACCCCCAAAGTGGAAGAGGGACTCCCCGGCCAGCTTGCTCTCCTGGGGTACATCTATGAAGGTGGGTTTGGCCGGGGTGATGGGAACCAGCTCCACGTAGTCCCGCTCCCCCAGTCCCCGTCCATAGGTGGAGGGGAACAGGAAGGCGTCCCGGAGCTCAAAGCTATCGGCCATGAGCTCGAAGGTGGCAGACGCCTCACGGCCGTGGCCTCTCAGGACCGCGTCTATCTCACGAACCGCCGCCTCGCCCTCTCTGGCCAAGCCGTTGAACAGCCCTTCATAGGCCGCTCTAGCCCTGGACATGTACTCCTTCAGGGAGGCGTCGTCCTTGAGAGGCAGGTCGCCCAGCTCCCTCCGCACGGCCCCCGGTATCTCCCTGGCCCTGGAGACCAGTCCCAGCAACCCCGCCTTTTTCGCCAGCAACTCCCTCAGCAGAGTCCCCTCTTCCACCCTGGACGGGAACGAGGCGAAGCGCTGCCCTGATCCCGGTATGGATTCGTTGGAGACCTCCCGAAGGACCCGGATCAGCTCCCGGGTGAGGTAGTAGAAACGCCGCACTCGGAATCCCACGTCGAAGCTCCGGTAGAAACCTGCCGGGTCGGTATTCTCCAGCCTCTCAAGCTCGGCGCTGATGGCCTTGCCACTGACCCGGGGATAGCCCTCCAGGAGCCACTGGGTGATGGACTGGTGGACCTGCACCCTCTTCATGGCCTGATATGCCCCTGAGAGGGGGCTCTCCCGAAAGCCCCTATACCATTGCTCATCCAGCTTCCTGTTGTCGGTCACATACCCTGGGCCGCGGTACTCTTGTTCAAACCACTCTTCAATGGCCCTGGCCCCTGCGTTGTGCGCCTCCACCTCGGCGTTGTGCTGCTGGAGGCGATTCAGGTCCTCGGTGACGGACTCGAAGCCGGGAATCTGGAAGAGGGCTTTCACCACCACGTCGTCGGGTGCCAGGGGGAGCTGGTCTCCTCGCAACCCCTCGTACGCCTCTCGGTCAAAGCCCGGGTCTGGCTCGACGTAGAAGAGGGCGCGGTCCACGTACACATCGGCTGGCCTGGTGGCGATGGTGTCTACGACCTGCTCGAAGGGGAAGTTGTTGGTGACGCCGCCATCGCTGAGGTAGCGGGTTCCATCCTCGTCCACGACCCTGGCAGGAGGAAAGGCAACCGGAAAGGCCGACGTGGCCCGGCACATCTCCCAGAGCTTGAGGTGGGAGCCATCCAGGAGGTCGTTGACGCCCTCGCGCCGGTAGCGCAGATGATAGGTGCGCTCATGGGTCTTGGTGTAGATGGGGTCGCCGCCGAAACCTGGAAAGGCGACGCCCCGCCCATGAAGGTCTGTGGTGTTGATAAAAACGTCCAGGGAGTCGACCATGGAGGCGTCGTCATTGGGGGCATGAAGCCTGCCAAGAGCCTCCCGGAGCTTCTCTTCGTAGTAGACTTCGTTGATCAGGGACTCCAGATGGGGGCGTTTCGGGTTGTTCAGCAGGCCCTGGATCTGACCTTCATCTATCCAGAACCCCTCAAGCTGCAAGAAATCGGTCCCGAAGGCCAGGGCCTCGGCCAGGGCCGGGCCATTCAGCCCTCCCGCGGAGGTCCCCGAGATGACGTCTACAACCACATTGGCTTGCAGGTCGTCAACAATTGCACTGTAGGGCGACTTCTCACCCCTGGCTGCTTTGACCAGCTCAAACAGCTCTCGGCAAGCGCCGTAGATGTAGGTAGCCAGGGCCACGCCCCCGTACAGCACCAGCGCGATGCGAATCTCCTTGTGATAGGTTTGTGATGTCATGGTCTCCCTCCCTAGAAGCTGTTCGGAAAACCCTCACCCTCTGTGTCCCCCTCTCCCCTGGCAAGGGAGAGGGGGAGGAAAAGGAATCTGGGGGACACCCCCAGACCCCCGCCAGAAGGGGCTTCGCCCCCTCTGGACACCCCTTTTCCCGCACCCTGCTAAAACGGGACGCATCCCCTTGCGGAAGAGCGCTGCTCAGGCTCCAGGCCCTCTTACCCCCGCTTACTTCGGGGCCTCTATTGTGACAGGGGCGTTGAAGTCGGAGTAGCTGGTGACGGTGATCTGGCTTCTGGGAATCGCTCGAAAGGTCTTGATCCCCAGGGCATCGATGGAGGTCTCCCAGCCTTCCATCTGCACCGAGTGAACCATGCGCAGGATGCGGTAGTCGCTCTTGCTGACGAACAGCTCTACAGATGTTCTCCAGCGGGCAATGGAGACCAGCTTCTCTTGCAGGAAAGGGTCATCCTTGGTGAGAAGCTCCCTCGCCGCTTGTATGGCCCTCTCCTCGTCCCGGGACAATTTGCCCACCAGGTGAAAGACCGGTAGGCCGTCGATGGCCACGACCTCTTTGACCACCCCCAGATTGATCAGCTCCTCCTGATACTCGGAGTTGAGTATCGAGACACCCATGCCCGGCAGCAGCTGCTTCCGCCACCCCCGCCCTGGATAGTCCGATTCGTAGGAGTACGCCTGGAGGCCGACAACGATGAGCTCGTCCACGTGCCCATTGCCCTCCACCTTCAGGTGAAACCGGTCCGGCCCGACCCACTCTCCCGACTGAGCGAAGCTGCGGCGGCCCTTCTCGTCGCTCTCCCGGATCTCGCCGCCGAAGCGATACGACTGAAGCTGGGCCATGGCATTCCTGGACTTGCTCAGGATGTCCCGAGGGGTTTCCCCGCCGCCGCAGGCTGTGGCGGACACCGCGACCAGGAACAGGATAAGCAGTGCCGGAACCAGGGGTATTCTTGAGACCCTTTTGCTCTTCACGCTACTCCTCTTTCTGCCCTTGCAAAGTAGCCTTCGCCCTCTCCACCACCTCATCCATGCTCACCATCTGCGCCTCTTTCTCGTGGCGTAGCTTGACCTCTGCGCTACCCTGCTTCAGATTGCGGGGACTCACCACTATGCGGAGGGGAAAGCCCAGGAGGTCGGCGTCGTTGAACTTCACCCCTGCCGTCTCCTGCCGGTCGTCGTAGAGCACCTCCAACCCCGCCCGCTCCAGGCGCAGGTAGAGGTCTTCGGCGGCAGCCGATACCTGGGGGTCGTCCACGTTCAGGGCCACCAGGTGCGCCTGGTAGGGAGCTATGGCGGGGGGAAAGAGGATGCCCTTGTCATCGTGGTTCTGCTCTATGACCGCGGCCAGCAGCCGTCCCACCCCTATGCCGTAGCACCCCATGATGATGGGCCTCTGGACTCCATCCCGGTCCAGGTAAGCGGCCCCCAGCCTCTCGGTGAAGAAGGTGCCCAGCTTGAACACGTGCCCTATCTCCACCCCGCGCCGGGACTCCAGGGGCGTCCCGCATCGGCGGCAGGCGTGGCCCGCCTGGGCCAGGGCGATGTCCGCCATCACGTCGGGCTGAAAGTCGCGGGGGTAGCAGGCGTTGCGCAGGTGGTAATCGGGACGGTTAGCCCCCACCACGAAGTTGGAGCCTTGCTTTATGGAGTCGTCGGCCACGGTGAACACGCCCTTCAGCCCCACGGGCGAGGCCCAGCCCGCCACCAGGCCCGCCCCTTCCACCTCGCCATCCGTGGCCAGCAGCCGCAGCTCCCGGCAGTGGAGGAGGTTCTTCAGCTTGACCTCGTTCACCTCCAGGTCGCCCCGGATGACGATGAAGACCGCCTGGCCGTCACTGGAGTAGAAGACGGCCTTCAGGGTCTTGCTCTTGGAGACTCCCAGGTATGCCGACAGCTCTTCTATGGTCTTGATGCCGGGGGTGTGCACCACGCCTAGAGGGAGTGGGACTTCCTCATCCTGGGGTTGCGGAGGCTTCACGCTCTCGGCCCGCTCGGCGTTGGCGGCATAGCCACATCCGGGGCACTGTAGCATCACATCCTCCCCGCTCTCCGTGGGAAGGAGGAACTCGTGGGAGTCCTTTCCGCCGATGGCGCCGCTATCGGCCTCCACCTGCACCGCGGGCAGGCCACAGCGCCGGTAGATGTTCTTGTAGGCCCGCACCATGGCCTCATAGCTCCGGGCCAGCCCTTCGTCGTCGGCGTCGAAGCTGTAGGCGTCCTTCATGTCGAACTCCCGCACCCGGATCAGCCCCCCCCGGGGCCGGGCCTCGTCCCGGAACTTGGTCTGAATCTGGTATAGGAGTAGGGGGAGGTCACGGTAGCTGCGGACGTTGGCCTTCACCAGGAGAGTGATGGCCTCTTCATGGGTGGGAGCCATCACCAGAAAGCGTTCGCGGCGGTCCTTCAGGGTGAACAGGCTCTGGCCGAAGGCCTCCTTCCGACCCGTCTCCTCCCACAGCTCCTGGGGCTGTAGCGCCGGCATCCTCACCTCCTGGCCTCCCTCGGCGTCCATCTCCTCGCGTATGATGGCCTCGATCTTACGCAGGGAGCGCCAGGCCAGGGGGAGGTAGCTGTACACGCCGGAGGCCACCTGGCGTATCATCCCCGACTTGAGCAGCAGGCGATGGCTGGCGGTCTCCGCCTCCGCGGGCTCCTCCCGCAGGGTCTTGCCGAAAAAGCGGGTCATGCGCATGGGATACGCCTCTCCTATCGGGACATTTTCCGCGTAAAGGTTACCAGAAAGAGGGCAATAAGAAAAATGCCGAAGAGCGCCTCCACCACCCCCAGGTGTTTAGTCCAGTCCGCGGGGGCGATGTCCCCGCTTTCAACCCAGCCGCCGTAGCCCACGCCGGTGAAGGAGAGGCTGGAGAAGTAGAGAGCCTTCCAGGAGTGGGCGAGGAAATTGCCCATCCCAGTGCTGGAGACGTCTACGCCGTTCCAGGGCATGTAGAGGAGGGCGAAAAGCAGGACCATGACGGCGCTCACGCCGATGACCCGCCAGGGTCGCGCTCCGTAGCCGGAGAGGAGCCGGTACAGCCACAGCTCCAGTATCTCCCACAGCCGCCACTGCTGCTGGGCCAGCTTGCGCCTGCACTCCCACTCCCGGTACTGGAAGGCGTCCGCGGTGTCGTAGTCGCCGGTGCGCTGGTGCCACTGCTTCAGGTCCCGGTAGGGTTCCAGGGCTTCTTCCCAGTGTTTGTCCACCTCGTCCCCCAGGGTCATCCTCTTGCCCCACCGCACGCGGCGGAGCTTCGTGGTCTCGGTGATGGTGGCCCCATAGAGCCGGACGCCCTCCATGTTAGTCCATTCCTCGCCCCAGCCTTCAAAGTCGGCCCCGTCCAGGTTGGCCCCCCTCAGGTCTGCGCCCTGGAGGTTGGCATCCCCCAGTTCTGCGCCCTGGAGGTTGGCGTCCCACAGGACTGCGCCCTGGAGGTTGGCCCCAAACAGGTTCGCGCCCTGGAGGTTGGCACCCCCCAGGTGTGCACCCTGGAGGTTGGCCAGGACCAGGTCTGCGCCCTGGAGGTTGGCCCCCATCAGGTGTGCGCCCTGGAGGTTGGCACCCCCCAGGTCCGCGCCCTGGAGGTCCCTACCGCTCAGGTTCAGCCCCTGGGCGGTGCTGCCGTTGGCCTCGATGAGTCGCTCCACGTCCTCACGGGTCAGGGGCTCGGCGCGGCCCCACTTCGCAAGCCACCAGTCCACCGCCTCGCGGGTGCGGGGCAGCGGGCCCTGCTCCTCCTGCCGGGGTTCTTCGGTTGCCAGGGCGTCCCATCCCTTCGCGTGCTTAGCTGTGCAAGCCAGGCGTAGGGGCAGGTTTCAAACCTGCCCCTACGCAAACGTATGGCTGTTGAGGGGTTATTGTACTCCGAAAACGCGGTGGCCGCGCGGGGATGGCAGGGCAAAGAGCATCGGTTATTTGAGCTCAGGGCCAACCCCGCTCATGGTGAGCCAAGTTTACCCTGAGCGAAACCGAAGGGAACCATATGAACGGAAGCGTAGTAGTAGTAGGGGCGATTCATGAATCGCCCCTACCGGATTGCTGGGCTTAGTCCAGACCCACACCTCACGAACCGTAGAATATGGTCAGACCAGGGCAGCGACAGTTGAGTGTGGGTGCAGGGCGTGCCCTGCCTAGCGAGCGGCGGCAAACCTCCCGGAAACCACCCTCTGCATCTCCCACTCCAGGAGCTCGAAGTCGCTCTTGGGCAGGATGTGGAGGTTGCCCAGAAAGGCCAGGGGCCACTGCTCCGGGGGCCATCTCCGCACGTACTCCATCCTGGGGCCTATCTGTCTGGCGTCCAGGAACTGCTCCTCCTCCAGGACGACCTCGGGCCTGATGCTCACCCTCCAGGGGTAGTCGTCGGCTTGGCCCTCGTCTTTCCACAGGGGCCGGTGGTCCTCAAATCCCTTGGAGGTGACCGTTACCGTTGCCCCGAACCCCTGAACTCCCGTGATGTAGTACACCATCACGTCCCCAGGCTCCATGCGCTGCGCCTTGCGGCGCTCGCGGGACTTCATCCCCTGAAGGGTGAAACCCAGGCTCCAGGATACGCGGAAGTTCTCCAGGGAGGTGACCACCATCCAGTAGGTTCTTCCTCGTGGCATGGTCTTTGTTCCCCTTTCAACAGCTATAAGAGCTTTTCTGCTTCTCTGCTATGATTATACCACTGGCAGAGGCCCTGGGGAATGGAACAGGGCTATAGCAGGGTGCGAAAAAACCCTTTCGACCATCCCCCTAGCCCCCTTCCTGGCCAGGAAGGGGGGAGAGTTTGAATCTGGGGGACACCCCCAGACCCCCGACGGGGGCTTCGCCCCCTGCACCCCCAAATGACACCCCAATAGCGTGACGCGACACACCAGCAGCCTGACCCCCTGCCTGGGCCATGCCCAGTCACTTTATGCTGCGAAGAACGGCCACCACTTTCCCCTGGACGTCGATATTCTCCGAGTCCACGTATATGGGTTGCATACTGGCATTGGCTGGCTGAAGCCGGATGCGGTTCCCCTCCCGATAGATGCGCTTGAGGGTCACCTCTTTCTCCACCTTTAACCAGGCCACCACCATGTCCCCGTCTTGAATGGAAGTTACGGGCTGCACTATCACCACGTCGCCATCGTCCACCAGGGCATCGATCATGGAGGTGCCCTTCACCCTCAGGGCATAGACCTCTCTCTCCTTGCCGAGGAACTCCCTGGGAAGGTCCAGAACGTCCACGGGCTCTATGCTTCCCCAGGACTCCTGGGTCAGCACCGGTATGGGCTCACCCGCGGCGATGTACCCCAGAACGGGCACCCCCGTCGACGCGCGCCTCCTCCTGCCCCCCTCCAGGAGCTCGATGCCCCTGGCCACCTCCCGGTCCCGCCGTATGTATCCCTCTCGCTCCAGGATACGCAGGTTGTAGTCCACCACGGAGGTCGAGCTTATGCCACAGCTCTGCTGGATGTCTCGAATGGAAGGTTTGTATCCCCGCTCCTCGTCAAACTCCCGGATGAACTCCATCATTCGCGTCTGCTTTGGATTCAGCCCTTTTCCCGCCAAGGAGCTACCCCCTCAAGGAACGTATGTTCTGCATAGCCTAGCACAAGAAAACCCTCTTGTCAACGGCTTCTGATCTGAACCCATCCCACTAACCCTCACCCCCTGTGTCCCCCTCTCCCTGGGCGAGGGAGAAGGGGAAGGCAGGGCGAGCCCTGCACCCACACTCCTCAGAGGCACTCATAGCCAGGCTGAATTCAGGGTCTGTGAGATGTGGGTCTGGGCTAAGCCCAGTCTGGGGGACACCCCCAGACCCCCGCCAAAGGGGCTGCGCCCCTCTGCACTCCCCCTTTTTCAACAGCCCCTTCGCGTTGACACCCTGGATGCCCTCTGCTAATCTTCTCGTAGCCGGGGTTCCTGGGGGGTGGCATGATACTGGTCACGGGCGCCACGGGCTTTGTGGGAAGGAACGTAGTCAAGGCCCTGCGGACTCGGGGGAAAGAGGTGCGCTGCCTGGTGCACACCCCCTCCAGAGAGAAAGCGGTCACGGATTACCGGGTGGAGGTGGCCTACGGCGGTATCCATGACCCCTCCTCCTTGAGGGAGGCCATGAGGGGTGTGGACACCGTCGTCCACCTGGTGGCCGTTATCCGGGAGAGAGGCAACCAGAGCTTTGACCTCGTCAACCGAGGGGGCACGGAGCTGGTGCTTCAGGCGGCCAGGGAGGAGGGTGTCGGGCACTTCGTGCATCTGAGCGCCATTGGCGCCCAGGAGAACCCCGCTTTTCCCTACCTCTACTCCAAGTGGCAGGGGGAGCAGGCGGTGCTCCACAGTGGCCTCACCTACACCATCTTCCGTCCCTCCATTCAGTTTGGAGAGGGGGATGAGTTCATAAGCACCCTGGCGGGAGTGGTGAGGGCCTTTCCCCTGATCCCCGTGATGGGGTCGGGCAAGACCCGCCTTCAGCCCATATCGGTGGAGGAGGTGGGCGCCCTGGTCTCCCTGGTGGTGGACGACCCCCATTTCCATGGCAGGATAGTGGAGATCGGCGGCCCGGATTACCTGACCTACGACGAAATAATAGATATAATAGTCAAGACCCTCAAGGTCAAACGGCTGAAGGCCCACCTGCCCTTATCCCTGGGAAAGGGTATGGTCCGGGTAATGGAGGCCCTGATACCCCAGCCTCCCGCGACCGTCAGCCAGCTGGATATGCTGGCCGTGGACAACGTGACGGCCATAGACTCGGTGGAGAAGACCTTCAGGATGAAGCCCAGGTCTCTGGAAGGGAACATAGGGTACATCCGGGGCATGTCTCTATGGGAAGCCTGGAGAGTCGCCCTGGGATTCATGCCCAGGCGGATACGAGACCACTAGGAAGAGGAGGAGGCCCTGTGGAGTACAAAGAAGCGGTAGAGCGAATCCTGGGGCTGGTGGACCACGAGCGGGTAGGAGCTAAGGCGGGCATCCCAGTCCGCTACGACCTGGAGCAGGTAACGGCTTTCCTTGGCTCCCTGGGGAATCCCCACCTGGGTATTCCCACCGCTCACATCGCGGGGACGAAGGGCAAGGGGAGCACCGCGGCCATGGTGGCCTCGGTGCTGAGCGTCGCGGGATATAACCCAGGGTTGTACACATCCCCCCATCTGCACACCTTCCGGGAGAGGATACAGGTGGGAGGGGAGCTTATTACGGAGGAGGAGTTCGCCCGTTTGACAGAGTACCTGGAGCCTTTCAAAGAGGAGTTGGCCCGAAGGGGGCACGGCCGCGTCACCCTCTTCGATTTCCTCACCGTCATGGCTTTTTGCCACTTCAAGGGCCAGGGAGCCCGGGCCCAGGTGATCGAGGTGGGGTTGGGGGGGCGACTGGACTCCACCAACGTGGTGCAGCCCCTGGTCTGCGGTATCACCTCTCTGGGGCTGGACCACACCGAGGTTTTGGGAGATACCCTGGAGAAGATAGCCAGGGAGAAGGCGGGCATCATCAAGCCAGGGATTCCGGTGGTGTGCGCTCCCCAGAAGCCGGAGGCCATGGCGGTGGTGCAGGAGGTGTGTGGCCTGCGGGAGAGCCCCCTGACCGTGGTGGGAGCGGATGTGACCTGGGAAGAGGAGAGCTCATCCATGGAGGGCCAGGCCTTCAGACTGGATACTCCCAGAAGTCACTACCACCTACAGATTCCCCTTCTGGGCGGATACCAATTGGAGAACGCGGCGGTGGCAGTGGGAATGGTGGAAGCTCTTGTGGAAGGTGGCCTGGACATCGACGCCAGCGCCATAGGAGAGGGCCTCCGCCGGGTGGAGTGGCCTTGCAGACTGGAGGTGCTCCAGAGAAGTCCCCTGTTGATGGTGGACGGCGCTCACAACCCCCACGCCGCTCACCGCATGGTGGAAGCCGTCAGGGAGATGTTCCCTCACCGTCGCATCCTGCTGATGGTCGGCATCGGAGACCACAAGGACCTGGCTGGACTGGTAGCGGAGCTGGCGGTGCTGGCGCCGGCAGCGGTGCTGGCCACCCGCTCGCGCCATCCCAGGGCAATCCCGCCTCGGCAGATAGCCAGGGCGTTTGGCTCATATGGTGTGGAGGTGCATGCAGTGAATACCGTGTCCCGGGCCCTCCAGATGGCCCAGGATATGGCTAAAGAAGATGACCTGATATTGACCACAGGCTCCCTGTTTGTGGCAGCGGAGGTGCGGGAACTGCTGAAGGGCATTGCCCCGGAGACATACCCCGTGCTTGAACCCTATCAACGTGTGGGGGGTTGAGATGCCAGATAGAAAGAGGGTTGTAGTCACAGGCATGGGCGCTGTCACGCCCCTGGGAAACTCGGTGAAGGAGTATTGGGAAGGGCTGGTGGCAGGACGCTCAGGAATAGGTCCCACGACCCTCTGTGATACGACGGATTTTCCGTGCCGCATCGCCGGAGAGGTCAGGGGGTTCGATCCAGGGCAGTACATCAATCCCAGAGAGACCCGGCGGATGGCCCGCTTCAGCCATCTAGCCGTGGCAGCAGCTTGCATGGCCCTGGAGGACTCGGGTTTCAAGTGGGGGCAGGAAGAGGAGGAGAGGGTGGGAGTTGTGCTGGGCAACGGGGTCGGCGGTTTGCCCACCACCGAGGAGGTGTGTGAGGAGATGCTCACCAAAGGGGGCATGAAGATAAACCCCTTCTTCGTCCCCATGATGCTGCCCAACATGGCCACCTCGCACATAGCCAGGCTCTTTGGTGCCAAGGGCTACAACTCCACCGTAATCACCGCCTGTGCCGCATCCACCCAGTCCATCGGCGAGGCCGCCGAGGCGATACGGCGGGGAGCGGCAGATGTGATCCTGACGGGGGGTATGGAGGCGGGGATAAGTAGGCTGGGCCTGGCGGGTTTCTGCATCCTCAAAGCCCTCAGCACCCGCAACGAGGAGCCCCAGAGAGCCAGTCGCCCCTTTGACGCCCAGAGGGATGGCTTCGTGCCAGGAGAGGGGGCGGCAATCCTGGTCATAGAGAGCCTGGAGCACGCCCTTGGCCGCAACGCCTCGATCCTGGCAGAGGTGGCAGGCTATGCGGCATCCTCGGACGCCTTTCACCCTGTGCAGCCCGACGAAACGGGAGAGGGAGCCGCCCGGGCCATGCGCTGGGCCCTGGCCAACGCCGGCATAAGGCCCGCGGAGGTGGACTACATCAACGCCCACGGCACATCCACTCCCCTCAACGATGCCATAGAGACCATGGCCATCAAGAAGGTGTTCGGTGAGAGGGCCTACCAAGTGCCCATCAGCTCCACCAAGTCCATGACAGGGCACGCCATGGGGGGAGCGGGGGCTCTGGAGGCGGTGGCCTGTGTCAAGACCATTCAGGAGGGGGTCATCCACCCCACGATAAACCTGGAGAACCCGGACCCCGCCTGCGACCTGGACTACGTGCCCAATGTGGCAAGGCGTCAGAGGGTGGACGTGACCCTGTCCAACAGCTTCGGTTTCGGGGGGCAGAACGCCTGCCTGGTGCTCAGGCAGTACGTGGAGTAGAAGGCGCTCCACGCCCACCCTGGGCCACCCTGTCATTCTAGCATCGTTACCCACATGTCATTCCGAGTGAGTCCCGACCTGTCGGAATGACGAGGAATCTAGGACTCATGCCATTAACAAGAACGGTAGGCCCTAGATTCCGAATCCCGATTGCATCGGGATTCGGAATGACATACAACTATCTGTCACCATGAGCGATTGTGAGCTTTTCCTCCCCCGCACACGGGGGAGGATTGAGGTGAGGGCCTCACCCCCATCCTGACCTTCCCCCCTTGGGGGGAAGGGACAATGACCCACAAGCCCTGAGCCCGTCGAAGGGCGTGAGCGTATCTAGCTCCCCAACGCCCTCACGATGGCCCTCAGCAGGGCCTCCTCTTCATCGGGCAGCACGGTGCGGGGGTCGATGATGACCCGGTCTTCCTCTATGCGGGCGATGACGGGCGGCTCCGCCTGCCGCAGGCGGCGGGCCAGGCCCTGGGCACCTCCAGGCAAGCCGTCTGCGGCCAGAGCCACCAGCCAGGTGGGAAGGGTCTCACCGGGCAGGCTGCCTCCTCCTATGGTGGAGAGGCCGTGAACCACCTGCGCTCCTGCGCCGATACGCCCCTGCCATCCATCGGCCCTGCCCTTCAGCTCTTCGATAGGCATGGATATCATCCGCCACACAGGGACCTTCTCCAGGGCCTCCCCCTTGAGGTAGTGGAGGAGGGTTGCGCTGAGGGCGGCCAGGCTCAGCTTGTCGATGCGCACCGCCCTGGCCAGGGGGTGCCGGGCCAGGCGTGACACCGAATCCTTCTTCCCAAGTACGATGCCGGCCTGGGGGCCTCCCAGGAGCTTGTCCCCTGAGAAGAAGGCCAGGTCTACTCCGGCGGCGATGCTCTCCTGGGCCATAGGCTCGTGGGCCAGGCCGAACCGGGCCGTCTCCAGGAGGCAGCCGCTGCCCAGGTCGTGAAGGACGGACACCTGGCGGCGGGCCCCCAGCTCCACCATCTCCTCCACGGAGGTGTCATGGGTGAAGCCGGTAATACGGAAGTTGCTGGTGTGGACTTTGAGGAGAGCGGCGGTGTCCGGGGTGATGGCCCCCTCGTAGTCCGCGGGGTAGGTGCGGTTGGTGGTGCCCACCTCCACCAGGACAGCACCACTCTGTCTCAAGACATCGGGGATGCGAAAGCCGCCTCCTATCTCCACGGCCTCTCCTCGGGACACGATGACCCCTCTCTGATGGGCCAGGGCAGACAGGCCCAGAAGCACGGCGGAGGCGTTGTTGTTGACCACCAGGGCTGCCTCTGCCCCGGTAAGCTGGCATAGGATGGGCTCTATGTGGGCCTGCCTGGAACCCCTTCCTCCCTCCTCCAGGTCCATCTCCAGATTGGTGTATCCCCTGGCAGCCTGGAGGGTGGCCTCTACGGCCTCGCGGCTCAGTGGGGCGCGCCCCAGATTGGTGTGAATGACCACGCCGGTGGCGTTGATGAGGGGTGTGGGCCAGGGCTTCCACAGGGAGGTGGCCCGAGTCACCATGCCTTCCACCAGGTCATCGAAGGGAGGAGGCTCCTTGCCCTGGGCTATCTCTTGCCGAACCTCCTCCAGGCGTCTCCGCATCAGGTCAAGGACAGGCTCACGAGAGTAGACACCGATGAGCACACGGATTCGCTCTTCCGAGAGGAGTCTCTCTACACTGGGTATGCCTCGGTAGCTGGTGTCCATGGCGCTCCGATTCGGGGGTCTAGGCCATTCTAGCACACCGCCGTTTCAAAGGCATTATCCAGGCCTGGCAGGGGCGGTTCCTTCGATTCTCCAAAGATTGGCTCTTGTCCGCTCATATGGTTCGACACCCTTGGTTGTTATTGCAGGTACAGAGAAGGTGCGTCTCATCGTTGGGCAACTTAGGTGCACATTGCTCAATCTCAAGCTGAAAAAGACATCACAATGAAGCAAGTGGTCGATTTGGCACCGTAGTCGTCCAACTTATTGACCACCAGACAGAGCTATGGCCTCCCGGACCTCATGGAGGAACAGTTCTTTAGACATGCCCCGGTATTGCTGGGTCATATCGAATCTACCAGGAGACATCGGTGAGACCTGATCAAGCGCGATGGCGAACTCCCCCTGTGGACCGTTTATAGCTGTATAGTCGTTACCGTAAGGTGAGTCAACCTCTCTCATGAAGACCATGGCTTCACATCCAACGGGCAATGCAGGGTGCGATCCATCCCACATATGACCGATGGTGATTTGAGATTCCTGAAGATCGCCTTTGAGGACCTCGATTACCTGGACCGTACTCACAACATAAACCGGTGGTTGCCGCACCGGAAATGTGGTTTCTACCGGACCTGTCTGCGCGACAACCGTCCCACGGACAATGATAGGCGACCATGCGACAAGCTCTTGCATGCTACGTGCCCCTGCGTAGTCGCCATAGGTCCCACCCGGGGCATCCTCAATTAAGGTATCCAAATCCAAACAGCGCTCGCCAGCCGCAAGCTCCTCTTGCGTAAACCCGGTTGCAGAACCCTCCGTGCCGCCAGAGTTGATAGCGATTACTACTCCTGCAATGCCGAGCACCAGCGCCATTAGGGGGACTACCCGCATGAGAAACAATTTTCTGTCCATCGTCTCTCCTCTCTGCCTCGTTGCCGTGAGATTTGGTTATCAGGGCAACCTAGTCTGTATGACCGTAAAGCTGACTCCACCCCAAGACATCCACATCACGGCTTTTCACCGTTTCGAAGCCATCCCAAGTGTAATGCATAATTGCATCGGTAGATGGGGACACTGTCGAATGGGCGAGACCAAATGAGTGCCCCAGTTCATGGGCTGCCACATACTGGCGGTAAGCTGACGGGAAGATGGAATTATCGATTAAGTACTCAATTCGGTGAGAGTTGAGCACAACATCCACCCAGGTGAGGTGAGTGCTACTGGTCGAAAGGCAATTTGGATTGCAGCTAACCCAGCCGGATCTCTCATCATAGTCGACGTAGAACACGAACACCTCAATGTCCCCACCGGTCTCAGTCACTTCATTGAAGTCAACATAATCCTGAGTTGGTGATGCCCAGTTAGTGAGCGCGTAGCCTACCGGCGTTTCGTAGTCCTCACCGTTCTCATCCCAAAGGGCCATACGAAGATTGATGTCGAGAGTTACCGGATTAGAAGAGCGTTCCCAATGCACGTGCCAGTAGTCATTCTGGTTGTCATGGGTCGCACTTACTGTATTCGTACTGAATAGCAGGAGGACTACTACCGCAACCACCGTCACACAAGGCTTAAACCGGTCCCTAAGAGCTTGAGGCATACTTCCCTCCTGCCATACATGTGATTTTTGTCCGGGGGTCTTGAGCGACGGCTAACCTTGCCTTATAGACCCACGCTCCTCTCATTCGTTTAAAGCCACCAAGGAAACTCCTAATTAGTTGGGGTTAACTACACTGTATCACCCCCCCCGACCTTGTCAAGCGGAAACTGCCAATTGCAAGTATCAGTTTGGTAATATTATGGTAATCAACTGGTAACACACTGCGTACATGCGCTACGGTACGGCCATTAGCTGCCAGATTGCGTATGGGAGGGGGTAGGGCAACGGTTATGGAAACCGCATTGAAGGGTTTCCACCGTTCAATCCCTATGACAGGCACACAGCGAGCGGAGAGATAAATTCCGCTCACCTTGAGCCTGTCGAAAGGTGAACCGCTCATGGTTCGACAGGCTCACCACGAGCGGTTGATTATGACGGCCTATTTCGCAAGTAGGTCTTGGGATAGTTACATGGCTTTGGCGTTGGTGAGCTTGTATAATGGGGACAGGGGCCAGGCCCACACCTACGAAGCGTGCACTATGCTACTGCGCTACATGGACCTCCTCTTCAGGGACCCGGCGTCCTTTATCCTTGTGTTCGCCACGTTTCTGGCCACCTCCGGGGTGGCACTGCTCATAGCCATCACCGTCCACGAGGGCAGCCACGCCGCGGTGGCCTATAGACTGGGAGACTCTACGGGTAAGCGCCTGGGGCGACTCTCTCTGAACCCCCTTCGGCATCTGGACCCCATGGGCACCCTCATGCTACTCCTGGTGGGATTTGGCTGGGGCAAGCCGGTGCCGGTGAATCCCCACTTTCTGCGCTACGGGGCCAGGGGCATGTCCATGGTGGCAGCGGCGGGGCCAGTGTCCAACGTGATAACCGCCGCCGTCTTTGCCCTACCGGTAAGGATGGGCCTTGTACCCTGGCACTCCCCCTTCGCCTTCCGGGGGCTGCTCCAGGGAGAGGGGCCAGGAGGTCTCCTGGCGGACCTCCTGGGGTTTGTGATCTTCTTCAACATCATACTGGCCGTCTTCAACCTCATCCCGCTGTTTCCCCTGGATGGCTCCAAGGTGGCCGTGGGGATTCTGCCGTCTTCTATGGCCAGCACCATTGCCCGGTGGGAGGCCGCTGGCCCGGCCATTCTCATGATAGTGATCATGGTGGACTGGGTCACCAACCTGAACCTGATCTGGGGGGTTCTACAACCCATGGCCGATGTGGTAGGCTTACTGGTATTGGGACACACCCTGTAGTGCGGTAGGCTCACTGCGGGGCATTGGAGCAAGGAGGGTATTGTGGACAAGATCACCATCATAGGCCTGGGGCTCATAGGTAGCTCCATCGGCTTGGCCCTCAAGAAGGCCAAGTTGGAGGTGGAGGTCGTTGGACATGACAAGGAAAGAAGTGTAGAGAATCGGGCCCAAAGGGCCGGAGCGGTAGACAAGACCGAGCTGAACCTCTTCACGGCGATAAAGGGGGCTCGGCTGGTGATAATCGCCACTCCCGTGAAGGCCATAGAAGAGGTGCTGAAGCTCATCGGTCCCGAGCTACAGGAGGGGTGCATAGTAACGGACACGGGAAGCACCAAGGGGGTTGTGCTTCAGTGGGCAGAGCAGTACCTGCCCCGCACCGTCAGCTTTGTGGGAGGGCATCCCATAGCCGGGAAGGAGGTCTCCGGCCCCGAAGGCGCTCAGGCTGACCTGTTCAAGGGTGCCACCTACTGCATCATCCCCGGCAGGTATGCCGACCGGGAAGACGTCAGGGTCGTGGTCAGGATGGTGGAGCACATGGGCGCCACGCCCTACTTCATCGGCCCTGTGGAGCACGACAGCTTTGCGGCAGCGGTGAGCCACCTGCCCATGGTCCTCTCCGCCGCCCTGGTGAAGGCCACTTCCAGCAGCCCCTCCTGGCTGGAGATCTCCAGGCTGGCGGCCACCGGCTACCGGGACGTCACCCGCCTCGCCTCGGGGGACCCGGTGATGAGCCGGGACATATGCCTAACCAACCAGGAGGACATTGTCTACTGGATCGACGAGTTCATCAAGGAGCTGTACGCCTTCAGGAGCCTGGTGAAAGAGGGCGATGAGTCCCTGTGGAAGGCCTTTGACTCTGCCTGGGAGGCCCGGGACCGCTGGATGCAGGACAAGGTGGGTGCGCGCTCCTCGGCTCCCCCCGTGAATGCACCCACCACCGCGGAGAGTATGGGGGGCATCTTCCTTGGAGATAGGGCAGCCGGTAAGGTGCAGGAGATGTTTGACTGGTACAAGGATAAGGAAAACAAGAAAAACAAACCCAGGAGTTAGATTATGAAACGCTCAGTCCCTCCGGCCAGGAAGCTGATGGGCACACTAGCTCCTCCAGCCGACAAGTCCGTCTCCCACAGAGCAGCCATCCTCAACAGCCTGGCACCCGGGGAAGCTGTGATAGATAACTACTCCGAGGGCGCAGACTGCCGCGCTACCCTTCGATGCCTCCGCCTTCTGGGGGTATCTGCGGAGAAGGTCACCCCAGAAGATGGCTCCAGGGAAGCTCCCAGGCTAAAGCTCAGCTCCCCCGGCCTGGAGAACTTTCGGGAGCCCAACGACGTTCTGAACGCCGAAAACAGCGGCACGACCATGCGCTTCATCATGGGGCTGCTGGGAAGTACCCCCTTTGTTTCCGTCATCACCGGAGACCGCTCCCTGCGCTCCAGGCCCATGGGGCGGATAGTACAGCCCCTGCGACTCATGGGGGCGCAAATCATGGGGCGAGGCGGCGACTCTCTGGCCCCCTTGACCATCCGAGGGGGGAACTTGAAGGGAATCGAGTACACACTCCCCATGGCCAGCGCCCAGCTGAAGTCGTCGCTGGTGATCGCGGCGCTATTTGCCCAGGGCGAGACCGTGCTGCATCAGCCTGCCCTCTCCAGAGACCACACGGAACGAATGGTGGAGGCCATGGGGGCTTCCCTGACGGAGGATGGACTGGTGCTGGTGGTGAGACCCGGCTCTCGGCTAAAGCCTTTGAACGTAACGGTGTCCGGAGACATAAGCTCGGCATCCTTCTGGATGGTTGCCGCTGCCGCTCATCCCAATGCCAGGATTACGCTCACCAACGTGGGGGTAAATCCCACCCGCACGGGAGTGCTGGATGTCCTCAGAGCCATGGGGGTGCAGATAAAGGTGGAGAACCCCCGTATGGAAGGCGGTGAGCCTGTAGCTGACCTTTTCATCGAGTCCACCGAGCTCAGGGGCGTGGAGATCGCAGGAGCCATGATCCCCATAGTGCAGGATGAGATACCGGTTCTGGCCCTGGCCGCCTGCTTTGCCCGGGGCACCACGGTGATACGAGACGCCCAGGAGCTACGAGTCAAGGAATCTGACCGGTTGCACACCACCGCCACAGAGCTCTCCCGGCTGGGAGCCAGGATAAGGGAGCTTCCCGATGGCCTCGTCATCGAAGGCACGGGTTTCCTGAAAGGCGGCGTTTGCAGGAGCTACGGGGATCACCGCCTGGCCATGACCCTGGGAATAGCCGGGCTTCTAGCAAAGGAAGAGGTGGTCGTTGGCGGCTCTGAGACGGTGGCGGTGTCCTACCCCTCTTTCTGGCAAGACCTGGATAGGTTGATAGGCGCATAGTTTAAGGGGGAAACCTGAGACCCACAGAGAAGAGCCTCTACGACCGGCCCAGGGGAGGGCCACTCCTGGTGGTGCTGTCCGGCCCTTCGGGAGTGGGGAAGGACGCCGTCCTGCGCCAGCTAAAGGGCCTGGGCAGAGCCTGGCACTTCACCGTCACCGCTACCACTCGCGCCCAGAGGCCAGGAGAGAAAGACGGGGTAGACTACCTGTTTGTAGACAGGGACACCTTTCGCCAGATGGTGCTCCACGGGGAGTTTCTGGAGTGCGCCCAGGTCTACGGCAACTGGTACGGCGTCCCCAGGACCCAGGTGAAGGACGCCATGGAGAAGGGCCTGGACGTGGTAATGAAGACCGACGTGCAGGGGGTCGCCACCATCAAGGGAGTGGCGCCCGATGGGGTCTTCATCTTCCTGATGCCTCCCTCGCCCCAGGAGCTGGAGCGGCGTCTCAGAGAGCGGAAGACGGAGACCACTCCCGACATGGAGCTGCGTATCCACACCGCCATGGAGGAGCTGCGCCAGTTGCCCCTCTTCGACTACGTGGTGGTGAACGACGACCTGGAGACGGCGGCAGGCCAGGTGGACGCCATCGTCACCGCGGAGAGGTGCCGCATACCCCCCCGGCGAGTGCTGCTGTAGGGGGGCTGTTGAAAAAGAGGAGTCCGAAGGGGCTGCGCCCCTCTGGCGGGGGTCTGGGGGTATCCCCCAGATTCAAATTCTCCCCCCTTCCTGGCCAGGAAGGGGGCCATGGGGATGGTCGAAGGGGTTTTTCAGCGCCCTGCTAGGGCACGACGCCCAGGGGCGCGGAGTATAGGCGAGTGTAGATAGCGCCGGAAGGGGTAAGAGTGCTTCTTATGAGGCTGACCTCTCTGACCGGTAGCTCCCCCCTTACCTCCACCGACACCCCAGCAAGGGCCTCTCCCGCTCTCCTTCTCTGAGGAGCGGATGCTCCCTCCCTGATTCTCCCCAGGGTCAGATGGGGGCTGAAGGGCCGTCTCTCCCTCTCGAAGCCCAAGCTTTCCAACTCCCTCTCCAGGGCCTCTTGCAGGGACAGCAGACCTTCCAGTGCTCCTCCCAGGCCCACCCAGATGACCCTGGGGTCTCTCCAGGCTGGAAAGGCCCCAAGGCCTCCCAAGAACAGGTCAAAGGGAGCACTGGAGGCGGCACACCGGCGGAGCGCCTGGGACACCGGCTCCACCGAGTCGGACGGTATGTTCCCAAGGAATCTCAGGGTCAGGTGAACTCCCTTCGGTCTCACCCACCTTATGTCTCTCAGAGCCAGGGACTGGAGGTCTTGCACAAGACGCCGCAGGGTCTCCGTGACGCCAGGAGGAAGCTCCACGGCTATGAAGGCGCGGAGTCGTTCTTCCATGCGGGTATCCCCAGGAGTCTGGCGGCGTTGGCGTAGAGGATGCGTTCCCTGGCCTCCTCCGAGATAGACGCTTCGGCGACCTGCCGTATCAGTCGCTTCTGCTTGATGAGGGGGTAATCGGTGCCCAGGAGAATCTTCTCAGCCCCTACAAGAGTAGTGACTATGGTGAAGATTTCGGACCTGTAGAGGAAGGGAGAGGCGGCGGTATCGAAGAAGACGTGCTCCAGGGATATGGACACCTCTGGCATGAGGGTGTAGAAGGGGAGTCCCCCTCCCCAGTGGGCGCAGATAAGGGTCACCTCCGGGAAGCTCTCGACGAAGCGGCAGACCACCTCGGGGGTGGTGCTGCCTTTGCCAGGGTAGAGGTGCCCCACAGGCTCCGAGGTGTGGGTGAGGATGGGCATTCCCCTGGCCAGGGCTACCTCCACCAGGGGAGCCATGGTATCCCGGTCTCCCAGGTCAAAACCCTGGGTGTGGGGATGCAGCTCGCCGATGCCCACCAGCCCCGCCCGAGCGCACCGCTCCACCTCGGCTGCCGCCGCGGAGCCCCACAGGGGGTTGACAGAGCAGAAGCCCCTCAGCCGCGATGGAAAGCGGCGGGTCGCCTCGATTATGTAGTCGTTGACCAGGCGGCACAGCTCCAGGTCGTTCCACCCCATGCCCAGGGCAACGGATATGTCCACGCCGGCCTCGTCCATGGAGGCCACCAGCTCCTCGGCGGTGGCCATCCTGGCCTCGGGGCGGGAGAAGAGCGCCTCCAGGGTGGCGTCCCTGGGGAGAAACTCCTCCCGGCGGTCATGGAGGGCCGGGGGAAGGATGTGGGTGTGGAAGTCAATGATCATGGGGGGTTCGAGAAGCCTTTACGTTTTCCAGTAGAGGCTCCACCCGCTGCCAGATGAGGCGTGAAACTTCCTGTGGGGAGAGTCTTGCATCAAGAGTCAGCCACCGTTGCGGCTCTCTGCGAGCCAGCTCCAGGTATCCCTGATGCACACGCTGATGAAAGGCCACTACGTCTTTCTGGTCTGGCCCCGTTTCAAAGCGGTCCCCAGGGGTAGATTGCCTGATTAATCCCTCCTCCGGGGGCAGGTTCAGGAAGATGACCAGGTTCGGCTTGAGGCCACCAGTGGCAATGCTATTCACATCTTCCACTGCATTCAAGAGGATGCCCCGCCCGTATCCCTGGTAAGCCAGGGTGGAGTCGGTGAAGCGGTCGCAGAGAACTACCTCGCCCCTCTCCAGGGCAGGCCGTATGACGTCTGCCACCAGCTGGGCGCGGGAGGCGTTGAATAGCAGAAGCTCCGCCTCCGGGGTCAGGGGGGTGGGAGAGAACTTCAGCAACTGACGCAGCCAGTCGCCCAGGGGAGTCCCACCGGGCTCTCGCACCATCGTTACAGACATATTGCGACGCTTGAGGCGGTCTCGCAGAAGCCTGACCTGGGTGCTTTTCCCCGCCCCCTCCCCACCCTCGAAAGTGATGAAAAGCCCCACGTTCATCTGCTCCAACCCTACCTTCGGGAGATGGTCACCCGGCGGTTGGGTTCCCTTCCAACGCTGACGGAGCTGAGGCTAAGCTCCTGGGCGATCTGGTGCTGAAGACGCCGGATGTGGGCTGCCTGGGGACTCAGGGAAACCTCCTCCTGGCCGCGCCGTATCTGCTCCACCGCGGCTTCCGCCTCTCTTACAGCCCTGACGGCAGGGTCCTCCCATCCCTTTTCCCGGGACAGCTCCATGAGGAACTCCCGTATTTGAGGCAGGGTGTTCTTCCGAAGTACGAATATGGATTTGCCCGCCTCTTCGGCGCTCTTCAACAGCTTGGGCCTCTTGCGGAAGAACTGCTTGGTGGTGAGGACGATGTCCGCCTGGCCCAGGCCATCCACCACCTGGATGGGGATACTGGTGCCCTGAACCACCTGGGCTACCCTGTCCTTGCTCACCCCAAAGGGAAGCACTCTGGTTAGCGGCACCTCAAGGGAGGGCGCGACCTTCTCCCTCTCCACGTATTCAGCCTTTAGAGCTTGGGGAGGGGCTTCATGGGACTTGCGCACCCTTCCACTTTCATCCGCCGACCTTACCTCAGGGACCACGGGCGAACCCCGCAGCATGGCGTCCACCACTTTCGCCACGTCGTCATGAACGGCCACTCTGTCCCAGCTCTGAATCTCCACCACCACACCGAAGGGGGGGGGGGATTTCCGCTCCAGGACGGTTTTCCGGGAGCGTCGCCGCCAGGCCTCATCGTCTCCCAGGGTGACTGTCTGTATCCCTCCCACCAGGTCTGACAGGGTGGGATTGAGGACCAGGTTCTCCAGGGTGTTCCCGTGGGCCGTGGCCACCAGCTGAACGCCCCTTTCTGCGATGGTTCGGGCGGCGGCGGCCTCAAGCTCCGTTCCCATCTCGTCGATGATGATCACCTCCGGCATGTGGTTCTCCACCGCCTCAATCATCACGGCGTGCTGAAGGGTGGGAGTGACCACCTGCATACGTCGTGAATGGCCTATGGCTGGGTGGGGAATGTCGCCATCTCCGGCGATCTCGTTGGATGTGTCCACGATGATGACTCGCTTGCGGACATCATCCGCCAGTACCCGGGCTACCTCTCTGAGCATGGTGGTCTTGCCCACCCCCGGGCGACCCAGGAAGAGGATGCTTTTCCCCGAGCGCACCAGGTCTTCGATGATGCGGGTGGTCCCGAAGACGGCTCGCCCCACGCGGCAGGTCAGGCCCACTATCCTGCCGCCCCGGTTGCGGATGGCGGAGATACGATGCAACGTGCGCTCTATGCCGGCCCGGTTATCATCGCCGAAGGCCCCTATCCTGTCCACCACGTGCTGGATATCCTCTTCCGTCACCTCCCGGGAGTTAAGCGCCACCTCTGCGTTGGGGAACCTGGCCTCGGGAGGACGCCCCAGGTCCATGACCACCTCCAGCAGGTCGCTCAGGCTCTCACACTCCCTCAAGGGCACCTGGATGTGAGATGGCAGGGTCTCCACCAGGGTCTCCAGGTCATCGATGATGTGTGGTTGCATGAACCTCTTAGCTATCCTCCAACCCTTGGCGGGCCTACGCGCCCGCGGGGGCCAGGGTCGATTCTTTCACCCGTACCACAATGGATTTCACCATCAGACGGTACTCTCCGGCAGGAGCGAACCCCTTTTCCCCCAGCACCGAGACCAGGATGGGCTGATGGCTAGGAACCAGGGCCAGAGAGGGCCCTTGAGGCCGCCTTTGCTGGAGCCCCCAGACCACCAGTTGCTCCCAAACCCGGGGCTCCTCCCCCGGGTGCACCATCAGCTCGATCCTGTAGGCAGGCTGCTTGCCGGAGGCAACCCTGACCCAGCCTCGGAGGTGCCCCTGGGCCTCGTAGACCCACTGGCGTTCCCATCTCCCCAAAGGCTCCCTGGCGTCCCTCCACTCCTCAAAGGTGAGGGCGTAGGCCGTTTTCACATTTGCAGGAACACAGGCGTTGTAGAGTCGGAAGAGGTCATGCTCATCGGAGGAGATGTAGGGCCGGAGGAGCTCGGTGGGGGAAGAGCTGGTGGAAGGAGGATTCTCCCGCCGATAGAGGGTCTCCTGGGCATAGGGCAAGAAGCCGGCTCGCATCACCATCTTCACCACAGGGCTTGAGGTTGGTAAGCGAAGGAACACCCTCTCCCCTCCCTGCTGCCCTGCTGCCACGCACAGGCCCTCCAGAAGATCCACTCCCTCCTCTTCCGCCTCGAGGGACAGGTGGAGGCATCGTACCTCCCAGGCCCTGGGGCCGGAGCGCGCCCTCACCGAGGCCAGGGCCCGGAGACGCGCCCCCTCCACCCAGACGCTATAGCGCTCCGTTGCCCGGCGGAGCACCAACCCCCTGGCTACGGTACTTGGGCTAAGGGCGCTGCCTGACCTGGCCCCGACCTTCTCCCAGGTCTGAGCCCAATCGGGGCCTATGCCGCTGTTGCCGACGATAAGGAGGCGTAGCAGGTCTGTAGCGCGGAGGGTACGGATCATCGCTTCAACTGCCCACGGGTATCTTCAGGAAATAGGAGTGAAACCTCTGGTCATGGGTAAGCTCGGGGTGAAAGGAGGTGACCAGGACATGACCCTCCTGGGCCGCGACCACCTGGTGGTCGCTCAAGTAGGCCAGGGGCTTTACCCCCGGGCCGATTCCCTCAATGACGGGAGCCCGTATGAAAACGGCTCTGAAAGGCGCCCCTCCCAGGCTGGGCACGTCGATATCTGCCTCGAAGCTGTCCACCTGCCGCCCGAAGGCATTTCGCCGTACCTGGATGTCTATGAGGCCAAGGGACTCAGGTCTATCCTCGACTATCTCTCTGGCCAGGACGATCATACCGGCACATGTACCCCATGTGGGCATTCCTTCCCCTACGGCGCTCTTTATCTCCTGGGCAAGGCCAAAACTCTTCATCAGTCGGGCGATGGTGGTGCTCTCTCCACCGGGGATGATCAGGGCATCAACCTTCCTCAGGTCGTGAGGCAGGCGCACCTCCAGGGCTTCTACGCCCATGGCATCAAGAACTTGTATGTGCTCAGCGAAGTCACCCTGAAGGGCCAGAACCCCCACCTTGACCACGCTACCAGCCTCTTACAGACAGGAGCTCCTCTTGTTTCAAGGTTCTCACGTCCAGGCCCGACATAGGCTCTCCCAGGTCCTGGGAGGCCTTGGCTATAACGTCGGGGTTGTTGTAGTGGGTGGTGGCCTCCACAATGGCCTTGGCGAAGGCCGCCGGGTTCTTGGACTTGTAGATGCCTGAGCCCACGAAGACCCCCTCAGCTCCAAGCTGCATCATCAGGGCAGCATCCGCGGGAGTGGCGATGCCCCCCGCGGCGAAGTTGACCACGGGAAGGCGTCCCGTATCGTGAATCTCCTGCACCAGCTCGAAGGGTGCTCCCAACGCCTTGGCCTCCGCCATCAGCTCGCCCTGGGACATGGCCTGAATCTTGCGTATCTCCCCCATCACCGCTCTCATGTGGCGCACCGCCTCCACCACATTACCCGTTCCCGCCTCCCCCTTGGTGCGTATCATGGCTGCGCCCTCGGCGATGCGCCTGAGGGCCTCCCCCAGGTCCCGGCAGCCGCAGACAAAGGGCACCTTGAAGTCGTGCTTCCAGATGTGGTTGCTTTCGTCGGCGGGGGTGAGCACCTCGGACTCGTCCAGGTAGTCCACCCCCAGGGACTCCAGGACCTGGGCCTCCACGAAGTGACCGATGCGGCACTTGGCCATCACGGGGATGGTGACGGTCTTCATTATGGCCAGGACTCGAGAGGGATCGGCCATGCGAGCCACCCCTCCGGCAGCCCTGATATCCGCGGGCACCCTCTCCAGGGCCATGACCGCGCAGGCCCCTGCATCTTCGGCGATCTTGGCCTGCTCCGGGGTGACCACGTCCATTATCACTCCGCCCTTGAGCATCTGGGCCAGCCCAGCCTTAACACGCCACGTCCCCTTGTCCATAGAACTACTCTCCTTACCGGGTAAGGCAATCCACTTTTGAGCCATTATACAATAGGCCCTAATCCCTTATCAATGAACATAATGAGCTGCGACGATTCGGGCCCGGGAAGTATTGCCACAGGTGCGTGATTAGTGTATGCTTTCTCAGGCTCAAAACGGTAGGGAGGAGGCTTAAGTGGAGAACACCAACTTGCCCAAGTGTCAGAAGTGCAACATGGGGGACCTGGTACCGCTGTCCGACTTTGGAAGTCAGGGAGCGCCCATCCACTACAAGGCGTGGGTGTGCACCAACCCCGATTGTGGCTTCAACATCAAGATTCGCAACGGGGATGTCTACATCAACGAGCCCATAACCAGCGGCGCGGCCCACTCTCCAAGAGTCCGCTAGGCAGGGCGTGCCCTGCACCCACGCTTCTCAGAGGCATTCATAGGCGAGTTGAATTCAGGGTCTGTGAGATGTGGGTCTGGGCCAAGCCCAGCTTGGAAGAGGCTATCTCCTCAAGCTGGGGAAGGGGCGAGGTATTGCTGCTCCTGGTAGTCCCTTGACGCTCCTGCCTGCGTCCCCTAGACTGTAGACCGACCAGTCGGTCTGGGGAGAAGGTATGGCGGATAGGGAACCCCAGGTTCAACCTGCTCCGGAGGGCAAGGAGGCCACCCGCCAGCGCATCCTCGATGCAGCCGCGGAGGTCTTCTCGGAGAAGGGCTATCACGGCGCGGCCGTGGACGACATTGTCAGGGCGTCCCAGACCTCCAAAGGCTCCTTCTACTTCCACTTCCCCAGCAAGCAGGAGATATTCTTCGCCCTGGTAGACCGTCTCACCGCTGCCCTTGCCCTGTCTGCCAGGGAAGCCATTGGCCGGGAGCACGGAGCGTTGGCCAAGGTGAACGCCGCCCTGGAGACGGTGCTCTACACCTTCTCTCGACACCGCCAGCTGGCCAAAATCCTCCTGGTGGGAGGCGTCGGCCTGGGCAAAGCCTTCGACGAGCGCCTCTTGACCATCCACGCCAGGTTCGCCTCCCTCATCAAGGGCCACCTGGACGAGGCAGTGGCCGAAGGCTCCATACCCCCCCTGGACACCGAGGTGACCGCCTACGCCTGGCTGGGCGCTGTAAACGAGGTGATAGTCCGTTGGCTCTACACAGGCCAGCCGGAGCCCCTGGAAGCGGCTATGGACACCCTGAGGAGGCTCCTCCTCCATAGCATCTGCGCTGAGGGGATTGAGAGAGAAGAGGTGAGGACGAAGCCATGAAGTTCAAGGACATCCGTGAGTTCATCGCCTTCCTGGAGAGCAAGGGGGAGCTGGTCCGTATCAAGACCCCCGTGAGCTGCGAGTTGGAGATCACGGAGATAACGGACCGCGTGGTGAAGCGTGGCGGGCCTGCCCTCCTTTTCGAGAACGTGGAGGGCTATCACATGCCTGTTCTCATCAACACCTACGGCTCCGCCCGCCGCACCGCCTGGGCTTTGGGCGTGGAGCGCCTGGACGACCTGGGCGACAGGGTGCGAAGGCTCCTGGGCATGGTGCAGGGGCCTCCCCAGGGCCTGGCGGACAAGGCTCGCGCCCTGATGGAGCTGGTGAAGATGTCGGCCTATCAGCCCAGGGCGGTTCACAACGCCCCCTGCCAGGAGGTGACCCTCACCGGCCCGGACGCCGACCTGAACCGCCTCCCCATCCTCAAGTGCTGGCCCATGGACGCCGGTCGCTTCATCACCCTGCCCCTGGTCATCACCAGGGACCCGGAGACGGGGACGCGCAACGTGGGAATGTACCGGATGCAGGTCTACGATGACCAGACCGCGGGGATGCATTGGCAGACCCACAAGGTGGGGACTCACCACCAGCGGCTGGCCCAGGAGCGCGGACAGGAGAGGATGGAGGTGGCCGTGGCCCTGGGAGGCGACCCGGCTACCATCTGGACGGGCTCCGCCCCTTTGCCCCCCGGCCTGGACGAGCTGCTCCTGGCCGGCTTCCTGCGAGAGGAGGGGGTGGAGGTGGTCAAGGGCATCACCGTGGGCCTGGAGGTTCCTGCCCACGCGGAGATAGTCCTGGAGGGGTACGTCGTCCCCGGAGAGACCCGCGCCGAGGGGCCTTTTGGAGACCACACCGGCTACTATTCCCCCCAGGACTCCTACCCCGTGTTCCACCTCACGGCCATCACCCACCGTCGCGACCCCATCTACCCCACCATCGTAGTGGGCCGCCCGGTGCAGGAGGACTACTACATGGGGAAGGCCACGGAGCGGCTCTTCCTGCCCATCATCCAGATGGCGCTGCCGGAGGTGGTGGACATCCACATGCCCGCGGAGGGGGTGTTCCACAACCTGGTCATCGTCTCCATCAAGAAGGAGTATGCGGGCCAGGCCCGCAAGGTGATGTACGCCCTGTGGGGCCTGGGCCTCATGATGCTGGCCAGGACCATCATCGTGGTGGACGACTTTGTGGACGTGCAAGACCTGTCCCAGGTGGCGTGGCGGGTGACCAACAACATCGACCCCGCCCAGGACATCGTGTTCGCCTCCGGCCCCGTGGACGACCTGGACCACGCCTCGCCGACACACAGGTTCGGCAGCAAGGTGGGCATAGACGCCACGGCCAAGGGGCCTATGGAGGGCAGGGCGAGGGCGTGGCCACCGGACATCGTTATGACCGACGACATCAAGGAGGTTGAACTTTCCGCCCACGCACGAGACATGTTGGTGGAACGTGGCATTCGCGAGGGGTGGCTACGCACAACCATAGAGTCACCTGACAGTGAAGAGGTGGATGCAGAAGGCAACATCCATTACCTCAAGGCCATCCCTGAGCATGGTGGTCGTGTCCTGCGTGTTATAGTTAATCCCAACACAGAGCCGGTGAAAGTTGTTACACTGTTCTTTGACAGGCGTCTCAGGAGATTACAATGAAACTAAGAATAGACGAAGAAGCCGATGCCCTCTACCTACGGTTGGACGAGTCGGCCATTGTTGAGTCCGAAGAGGTGCACCCTGGCGTAATCCTGGACTTCGACGCGGAAAACCGGGTGGTGGGTGTCGAGGTGCTGAGCATCAGCAAGAGGGTGGCCAGAGATAAGCTCCGCACCTTCCAGTTCGAGTCCAACCTGACTTAGTGGAACGCCCCTTTGACCGACGACATCAAGGCCCTGGTGGACCGCAAGTGGCGGGAGTACGGGATTTTAGGTTATTAGTCCCGCTCACCCTGAGCCTGTCGAAGGGCGAGGAAGAGGACAAGGGGTGAGCATATGACGACATCTGCGGAGCACAAACCAACTCGCATCCTCTACTACGGGGACAACCTGGAGGTGCTGCGCAACCACCAGTGGTTCCCCGACGAGTGTGTGGGCCTGGTGTACCTTGACCCGCCCTTCAAGAGCCAGCAGGACTATAACCTCCTGTTCAAGAGCCAGAAGGGAACACCCGCCGCAGCCCAGGTGCAGGCCTTCACAGACACGTGGAAGTGGGACACGGCAGCCAAGGCGGAGTACGAGCGACTGGTGAGCGACCCGCTAGTGCCAGGCCGCGTAGGCCAGATGATCGAGGCCTTCTACAAGTTCCTGGACGGCTCCCAGATGATGGCCTACCTGGTGATGATGACCCCCCTTCACTGCGACCCCGCCGCCAGCCATTACCTGAAGCTGGTGCTGGACACTGTGTTTGGGCCGGGAAATTTCAGAAACGAGATTGTGTGGCAAAGATCTCACCCCAAGGGGCACGCGTTTACTCGGTTAGCCAGAAACCATGACGTAATATTGGCGTATTCAAAGAGTCAATTAGGCATCGCGTGGAATCCACAATACCGACCACATGACCCAGAGAAAGTGTCACAACAATATTCTCTGCGTGATGAGGATGGCCGACCCTACCAACTAACTAGCCTACTGAATCCGAACAGAAACCGCCCGAATCTAACGTATGAATACAAGGGTGTTACCCGTGTCTGGCGGTGGACCCAAGAACGAATGCTTCAGGAGGAAGCACAAGGTCATATAGTTGTCCCCAAAGGGGGGAAGGGAATCCCACGCTACAAACGTTACCTGGATGAGCAAGAAGGTGTACCTGTGGACGATGTCTGGTATGACATCGAGTTCGCATCTGGGCAGGAGCGGTTGGGCTACGATACCCAAAAACCTCTGGCCCTCCTCCGCCGCATCATCGAGGCATCCTCGAATCCCGGTGACGTAGTGCTAGACCCGTTTTGCGGCTGCGGAACGGCGGTGGTGGCCGCCGAAGAGTTGGGCCGCTCCTGGATTGGCATTGACGTCACCTACCTGGCCATAGACGTCATGGCCCGC
>JACVQK010000081.1 GCA_015661155.1 Dehalococcoidia bacterium
TTCCATTTCATTGAGTGACCACAGTTTTTCAGTATTAGCCTCCAGCTTTGCTTGTACTTTAGCCCATTCAAGACCTTTATGGCGGTTCATGTTATTCTCAAAACGGGCTTCCAACGCTCTGAGTAGTTCTTCACGTTGTTCTGGTGACAACTCCTTTTTATTGCTATTAATGTTGTTCATACTTTTATATTACCTCTGTTGAATAGGTGTGTTAAGCGTATAATTGCCCTGAATTTTAGCATAGCTGGCTGTGGCTTACTTGCTTTGCCCTGGGGCGAACTCTAGCAGGGTGCTGAAAAACTCCTTCGACCATCCCTCTGGCCCCCTTCCTGGCCAGGAAGGGGGGAAAATTTATATCTGGGGGACACCCCCAGACCCCCGTCAAAGAGGCTTCGCCCCTCTGTACTCTCCTTTTTCAGCAGCCTGCTCGTATCGCCAAGCACTAGCAGGGTGATGAGAAATTGTATAATACGTCCAGACCGTGCAACCCCAGCCCAATGTGGGTGCAGGGCACGCCCTGCTTTCCCGCTTCTTTGCATATAATGCTCTCAGGAGGTAGCGCATGGAGGTGGTTGTCTGCGCTCCCAGGGGGTTCTGCGCCGGCGTGGTGCGGGCTGTGGATGTGGTGGAGCTGTGCCTGGAGCGGTTCGGGAAGCCCGTGTACGTGCGACGGGAGATAGTCCACAACCCCTACGTGGTCTCGACGCTTCGAGACAGGGGTGTCATCTTCGTGGAGGAGCTGGGGGAGGTTCCCCGGGGCCAGAGGGTGGTTTTCAGCGCCCACGGCGTGTCGCCCAGGGTGTGGCAGGAGGCCCGGGAGCGCGAGCTAACAGTGGTGGATGCCACCTGCCCTCTGGTGACCAGGGTGCATCTGGAAGCCCTGAAGTACGCAGGAGAGGGTTACTCCATACTCCTCATAGGACACAGGGGCCATGATGAGGTCATAGGAACCATGGGAGAGGCCCCCGAGGCAACCATTCTGGTGGAGGACGTAGTCGGTGCTCGCACCGTTCAGGTGCCCGATCCGGAGAGGGTGGTGGCCCTGACCCAGACCACCCTCAGCGTGGACGACACCAGGGAGGTCATCCGCGTGCTGAAGGAGCGGTTTCCCCACCTGGTGACCCGAGATGACATCTGCTACGCCACCACCAATCGTCAGGCGGCGGTGAAGGCCATTGCAGCGCAGGTGGACCTGGTGCTGGTCATAGGCGCTCAGAACTCCTCCAACTGCAACCGCCTGCGGGAGGTGGCCGAGGCTCAGGGAGTGCGGGCCTACTTGATAAACGGGCCCCAGGAGGTCCGGGACGAGTGGCTTGAAGGGGTGGAGCGGGTTGGGGTCACCTCCGGGGCCTCCACTCCCGAGGGCCTGGTGGAGGATGTGGTGGCCCGCCTGAACCCAAAGAGCATCCGCAGCGTGGAGGTGGCGGAGGAGAACGTTACCTTTCCCCTTCCCAGGGACCTTCGGTAGTCCTAGCAGGGTGTTGAAAGACCCTTTTCGACCATCCCCCTACCCCCTTCCTGTCCAGGAAGGGGGTGGAAATTGTGTCTGGGGGACACCCCCAGACCCCTGCCAAAGGGACTAATCCCCTCTGGACACCCCTTTTCCGCAGCTTGCCATGAATGTCCCTGAGGAGTGTGGGTGCAGGGCTCGCCCCATATCTACCCCAGTACAACTGTGAGGATAGCCAGTATTACCAGAATCAGCCCCGTGAGAAGCCCGATGCGTTTCATCTCGGGCCAGACGTAGAGACCGCTGGAGGGCTGGCTCGTGATGGAAGGGGTGTTTCCCCGGGGAGTCCTTCGGGGTGCCGCTGTGGCAGGGGCCTGAGGGGAGGCCGCCCTCCTGGACATCTCTGCGGGAGGGGTCACTCCATCCTGGGGCGCAGGCGCGGGAAGAGGCTCAGGATTGGAAGGGTGTTTCTGAGGTCTCCGCTTTCTCTGGCTACTAAGCTCCGCCTGTCTCACGGCAACCCGCCGCGATCCTTTTGGCATTAGATCATCCTCCTCTTTATCTGTTTGTCTCGCTAGCTAGTGTCCCGTCCCTGAAACACGCTAACGAATTGTCGTTGCGAGGAGTCCTTCCCTGGAAGGACGGCGAAGCAATCTGGAGGCGGGGCAGACCCTGCGCGAGATCGCCACGGCCCTCCGAAGCCTGTGGTGAGGGACTCGGACCATCGGGCCTCGCAATGACCTTCGCGGCAAACTTCGTGAGTACCACGCTAGTGGGCCTTGACCCCCCGGTATGATTCATCCAGGGCAGCCAGCCGGGCCACCATGTCGGCGTCTTCGCCCTCCCCTGGGGGGGTGGAGAACCAGGCATCCAGCATCTCTCGCGCCAACTCCTGGGAGGTCAGACGCAGCCCCATGACCAGCACGTTGGCGTGGTTCCATCGTCGGGCCCCCGAGGCGGTGGCGGCGTCGGTGCACAGGGCTGCCCGTACCCCCGGGACCTTGTTGGCAGCCATGCTCACTCCCGTGCCGGTCCAGCAGAAGAGCACGCCCTGGTCTGCCTTTCCTCGCGAGACTTTTTCGGCCACCTTACGCCCCACCTCCGGCCATCGGGGGTCGTCTCCCTCGGCCAGAGCGCCGAGAAGCTCCACGGACATGCCGCGGCGTCTCAGCTCAAGGACCACCGCATCCGTCAAGGGAGTGCTCTCGTCGCTGCCCACCGCTATCCTCATCCTGTCACCTCGCGCATCGGCATCCTCTTCACTTGCAGGTCGCTGAAAAACCCTTGCGACCATCCCCCCTGCACCCACACTCAACTGTCGCTATCCTGGTCTGACCATGTTCTACGGTTCGTAAGGTATGGGTCTGGGCCAAGCCCAGTCTGGGGGACACCCCCAGACCCCCGGCCCTTCGGCTGGGCTCAGGGCAGGCTCCGGGGCTGCGCCCCTCTGCACTCCCCCTTTCAGCAGCCTACTAGGCTCTGGGATGGGCTTTATCGTACTCTCTCTGAATCTGGTCCTCCGCCAGATGGGTGTACACCTGGGTGGTGGATATGCTCTTGTGGCCCAGGAGCTCTTGAACGTACCTGAGGGGTGCTCCCCCTCTCAGCATGTGGGTGGCGAAGCTGTGCCTCAGGGTGTGGGGGGTGATGGGGGTTAAGACCTTCGCCTTTTTGCTACAGCCCTTCAAGATGAGCCAGAAACCCTGGCGGGTCAGTCGCTCTCCCCGCTGGTTGAGGAAGAGGGCGCTCTCCTTTGTGGCGTCCTTCTTGCTCTGAGACAGCAGGTGGGGCCGGGTCTCTTTCAGGTAGGTCTCCAGGGTCTGGATGGCCTGGTCGTGCATGCTTATCATGCGCTCCCTGGAGCCTTTCCCCAGGCAACGCACGTGCTTCTCCTTCAGGCTCAGGTCTCCCACGTCCAAGGACACCAGCTCGCTTACCCGCATCCCGGTGGCGTACATCAGCTCTATCATAGCCCAATCTCTCTGGGCTTCGGGGGTGTCCCCTCTGGCCGTCTCCTGGAGCAGCATGGTCATCTCCTCTTCGCTGAGGCACTTGGGCAGGACGCGGCCTATTCGAGGGGATGTGAGGAACTCCGTGGGGTCTTGAGATACGATACCCTCTTCTATCAGGAAGTTGAACAGCGACTTCAGAGATGCGAGCTTCCTGGCCCGGGTGGTGGGGGAGTAGCCCTTTTCCTGGAGCTCCAGGGAGTACTGGGTGAGCAGCTGCTGGTCCACCGATTCCCACCCGTGGTTGTCCCGGGGCAGGCGGCCGCGCTCCTCCAGGATGTCCACCATCTGGTAGAGGTCGTTGCCGTACGCCAGGATGGTGTTGCCGGATAGTCCTCTCTCCGAGGTCAGGTAATCCAGGAAGGCTTTTACTGTTTCTCGCATTGGTCTCTCGCTGGTCATATTCTACCACATCGGTGTTGCTGATAACCAAGCTGCTGTACTCGTCCAGATGATCAGTGACACTTGGACTCCTTTCTTTGGTGTTGCCACTGAGGGACGAATTGGTGTGGGGTGAGGTAGGCCAGGGCCTGGT
>JACVQK010000082.1 GCA_015661155.1 Dehalococcoidia bacterium
GGTGGACATGGCCAAGCTGAAGTACGAGCTCCTGCACGCCTACCACCAGAAGCACGGCTACCCCCTCCGAGCCAGGCTCTTTGCCCACATCGCCACCATCAGCAGGCTGGGATGCGCCCTGGCCCCCCTGTCCAACGGGGTGCTCCAATCTCCCCTTGTCAGGTGGAAGCTGGACCGCCTTCTGAAGATAGACAAGCGAAGGCCCCTGCCACCCTTCGCCCGTCAGACCTTCCCCCACTGGTTCCGCTCCCGAAAAGCCATCCCCCCATCTGAAGGCCGGGGCAGGGTGGTGCTGTTCAACGACACCTTCATGAACTACAACCACCCCTCCATCGGTATGGCCGCCACCAGGCTGCTGGAGCGGGCGGGCTTCCATGCAATCCTGGTGGAGCGCAAGTGCTGCGGGCGGCCCATGATCTCCCAGGGGATGCTGGAGGAGGCCCGTGCCAATGCTCGGTACAACGTGGAGCTGCTGTACCCCTACGTGGCGGAGGGGGCCTACATCGTGGGCTGCGAGCCCAGCTGCCTCCTGACCCTGCGGGACGAGTACCCCGACCTCCTGGGCAGCGGCGAGGCCAGGGCAGTGGCGGGAAAAGCCCTCTTGCTGGAGGAGCTCCTCCAGATGCTGCACCAGGAGGGGCGACTGGCCCTGGAGTTCAGGCCCACTCCCAGGAGGATTCTCTTCCACGGCCACTGCCACGCCAGGGCCCTGGTGGGGGTGGAGCCTGCCCTGGCGGCCCTGAGGCTGGTGCCAGGCTTCGAGGTTGAGGAGAGCAAGGCGGGATGCTGCGGCATGGCCGGGGCCTTCGGGTACGAGAGGGAGCACTACGACATCTCCATGGCCATCGGGGGCCAGCGCCTGTTCCCCGCCATCTCCCAGCGCGGCGCAGAGGACGAGATAGTGGTCAACGGCGTCTCCTGCCGCCAGCAGGTCCAGCACGGCACCACTCGCAGGCCCAGGCACCTGGCGGAGGTGCTGGCCGACGCGCTGATATAGCGGAGAGACCCCTCCAAGAACTGCCCCGGAATCCCGAAAACTCCCACCATAGTACCCTTGACAACCCAGTGAGAGAAGGCCCTATCATATAGGTGTCCTGGCTCTACCCATGGAACAGGCCACATCTCAGAGCACCCCTGTAGCCGTAGCAACCAGGGGCTTACCTCTAATATGTTGGAGGCCTCAGCTTAGTAGCGAAGGCCTCTTCGATTTAGCAAAGGGCTATTCACTCTTTTCCCCCGCGGGGGGTTGTCCAGTGCAAGCAGCACCGAAGGGGTGTGATCCGCAGATGAAAACAGACGCTCCAACCATCCACCTTCTCAGCGACGGGGTCATGAAGTCCGATGGCGGGTCTCTTTTCGGCCAGGTCCCCAAGGTGGTGTGGGAGCAGGTGGCGAAGGCAGACCGGTGGAACCGCATAGGCCTGGGGTTGAACTGCCTCCTGATCCGAACGGCGCACGGGAACGTGCTGGTGGATACAGGCGTGGGCAGTAAGGAAACGGGCGAGACCAGGGAGGGCTATGGCCTGCCCTCCAGCAAACTGGGAAAGGGCCTGAGGGAGATAGGACTGAGCGCCAAGGACATAGACACCGTGATTCTCACTCACCTCCACTTCGACCACTCCGGCGGTTGCACCAAGATCGACCGCTCTGGACAGACTATCCCCGTCTTTCCCAAGGCAACCTACTTCGTCCAGAGGAAGTGCTGGGAGGATGCCATGAACCCCAACGAACGGGGTAGGGAGTCTTCCCATCCCGAGGACTTCACCTGCCTCCAGGAAACGGGCCAGCTCACCCTGCTGGATGGAGACAACGAGATAGTGCCGGGAGTATCGGTCAGGGAAACGGGAGGTCACTGTCGAGGTCACCAGATCGTGCAGGTGAACTGTGGCAGCGAGAAGGTGGTCTTCCTGGGTGACCTGATTCCCACCCAGCACCACCTGGCCCTCCCCTACATCGCCGCCTACGATCAGTATCCCGAGGACACCCTGGAGATAAAACGAGAGCTTCTGAGCCAGGCAGCCAAGAAGGGCTGGCTGGTGATATTCGGACACGGCTGTGGGGAGAGGGCAGGGTATCTGGAGGGGCGAAATGGGGAGATAACCCTCAGACCAGTGAACTTGTGAGCGGCTTTCTGCTATACTTTAGCATCGGACTAGCCGGGAAGGGACTACCCCCACAAGGGGGGTGAGGGCTCTTCCACACTACAAACAAGGGAGGAAGAGAGCATGACGGTGGCAAGGATATCTATCATGAAGCCGTCCCCCGGCCAGAAAGTCGCAGTGGAGCGACTGCTCGACGAGTTGGAGGAGCACGTGTCCAAAATGGGGGGATACATTATGGGGTTCCGCTTCGCTGGCGTGGAGGACAAGGAGCAAGTCGGCCGGATCTCCCTGTGGAGGACCCACCAGGAGGCTGACCACGCCGCCACCCAGGACCACACCATCGCCCTCCGGGCACGGATACACCGCGCCATAGAGCCCGGTCACCTGGAAAGCCTGGTGGAGGTCACGGGGAACCCCAGGAACATACCTGCCCCCCACAGCCACTAGCAGGCTGCGGGAAAAGGGGAGTCCAGAGGGGGCAAAGCCCCTTCTGGCGGGGGTCTGGGGGTGTCCCCCAGATTTAAACTCTCCCCCCTTCCTGGCCAGGAAGGGGGCCAGGGGGATGGTCGAAGGGGTTTTTCGGCACCCTGCTAAAGCACCAAGCCGTAGAGAGACCCCCCGCCCTCTCCCACCTGCCTCGTGTTCGTGATGGTGTTACCCAGGGGCCGGGGGTCATCCGCCAACACCCGGACGTAGCTGTCGGTAAGCCCCGACCAGAGCCATCGGCCGTCCTCCCTCACCCGGTGTTCCCATAGCACAGGGCGCACTTGGCCGAGAAGACTCCTGCGAAAACCGCGGGCGTGCTCCTGGGCCAGGCTCAGAAGCATCTCCACCCGGCGGCCCCTGGTCGGGGCATCAACCTCCTCCTTGAAGTCGGCCGCGGAGGTCTCCGGACGCACCGAGTAGGGAAAGACGTGCATGTCACTGAAGCGCACCTGATTGCAAAATCGGTAAGTCTCCTGGAACTCCTCCTCACCCTCCCCGGGGAAGCCCGCCAGCACATCGGTGGTAATAGAGGCTCCAGGAACCCTTGCTCGAAGGAGCTCAACGGCGCGGGCGAACATCTCGGCGGTGTAGCGGCGGCGCATGTGCCGCAGGACGGCATCGCTGCCGCTCTGGAGAGGCATGTGAAAATGGGGGCACAGCCGTGGGTCCTTCCACAGCCTCAGCAACCCATCATTCATCTCCTGGGGTTGCAGCGATGACACCCTTATCCGGGGGATGGCAGTCCTGCGGAGGATGAGCTCCAGCAGGCGCTCCAGGCTGGCGTCGGGCGTCCCTGCGCCGTAGGCCCCCATCTGGGTTCCCGTGAGAACCACCTCCTGGAACCCCTCCTCCTCCAGGGCAAGAATCTGACCCACCAGCTCAAAGGCCGGGACGCTGCGCTCCCTGCCCCGAACTTTAGGCACGATGCAGTAGGCGCACACCTGGTTGCACCCCTCTTGGACCTTCACCGTCGCCCTGGCGAGGTGGAATCCTTTTCCCCCATTCCCCTCTTCCCCCATCGCCACCTCTCCGGCGCTCCAGGCCTTGAGGGTGTCCTTTCGCAGGGATACGACCTCCTGCACCAGCCGAGCCTTGTCGCCATTGCCCAGCACCAGGTCTACTCCCCCAAGGGCCGCCAGGTCTGCGGGCGCTCTGTGGGCATAGCAGCCCGTGGCCACGATAAGGGAGCCGGGGTTCCGCCGGCGAGCGGCACTCAGGGCGCGGCGGGCCTTGCGGTCCGCCACGTGGGTGACGGTGCATGTATCTAGCACGTAGATGTCGGCCACCTGGTGGGAGTCCACCACCCGGTAGCCCGCCTGTCTAAACTGCCTGGCCAGGGCCTGGGAGTCGGCCTGGTTCAGCTTGCACCCGTGGGTCTCTATGGCTACGGTAGGCATGG
>JACVQK010000040.1 GCA_015661155.1 Dehalococcoidia bacterium
ATCCTGTACCTCGCCGACGACGTCAACGACAAGATTTACAAGGCCTCCAAGCCCTCCGGGATCACCAACTCCCCGCAGGATCTGGCCTATGACGGAACCAACCTGTACATCCTGGTGGACGGAGCGAACAAGGACCACGTCGTGGTGGTGAACGCCACCAGCGGGGCTGTAGTTCGCGACTTCGATGCCCCGTCACGCGAGTCCCAGAGCCTCACGTACCTGAACAGCTTCCTGTACGTGGGAGCGGCAGAGGAGATTCCTGGCCAGGGCCTCATGCGCACCATCACCAAGATTAGCCCCGTTGATGGCGCCGTCCAGGCGGGTAACATCACGATACCAATGGAGCTCAATGGGAGAATCACCGGGCTGTCCAACAACGGCTCCTCCCTCATCGGCACCCAGGACCAGGGCATGTTCGCCGTCTTCATGAATCCGACCAACGGCAGCTTCCAGAAGCGGGTCGACTTCTACGACACCCCCTACATGGACGGATTCAGTTCCCTGGCCTTCTACGACCCCTCGGACGACCTGTTCGTCACCAGGGGTGGGAAGGTCCTGCGCGTCGACGACGATGGACGCGGTCTTAGCGAGTTCAACACCGCCCTGACCAACCTGAAGGGCTCGGTCTTTGTCGCTGAGATTCTCTACCTGGCAGAGGCCACGGGAAACACCATCCAGGCAGCGGCCATACCCCTTCCGTCCACCACGGTAACCACCACTCCCAAGGGAATGGCCACCAACGGCGCCAATCTGTACCTGGTGGTGGATGGAGACCCCAAGGACAAGATACTGGTGCTCAGCACCAACCCCGGTACCATCCTGAACAGCTACGATGCCCCCGGAGACAACACCAACGCCCTGGCGTGGCACAACGGCAGCCTCTACGCCGTCACCAACGAGTTTCATCCCAACCGGGGCCAGCAGCCCCCGCGCGTCTTCAAGCTAAACCCTGCCAACGGCGCAGTGGTGGAGGAGTTCGATATCAAGGCTCCCTGGGGCGGGACTCTCGGTGGAATGGCAGGGGGCCTTGCCAGCGACGGCAGCTTCCTCTACGTGGCGATGCAGAATGAGCAGGGCTCGGGCTGGTACAGGCTCAACCCGGCGACCCCCAACGCCAACTCCGTGCGCACCGACACCTCCTCTCCAAACATAACCGGTTTCATGACCTCCTTCCAGTCGCTGGAGGTGGCGGAGGCCATCCCCGGCGAGCCAAGGCTCCTGGCCGGTGGGTACGCCACCAGGGAAGGCCCAGGCCAAATCCCCGTGGTGACGCGGTTCAACAAGGCCACCGGGGAGATGCTGGACCTGTGGGAGATGGGCAATGCAGAGATCACAGGGATGGCCTACATAGGCACCGTCCTTTACCTTGCCGACGCCACCAGCGATGCCATCCTCTCCACCTCCCTCCCGGAGAACATCCCTGAAATCACCGCCGTAGGGTCCTACCAGGCCACCTTGAGGGTGCTGCACGCCAGCGTTACCGTGAACAGCTCCCCCACGGTCAATTTCTCCCTGGTGAGAAACACAAACCCGCGTGTGCGGATAACGTCGCCTGCCCCCAACTTCTCCACCGTTAACGACGTCATCGGCGTCCAGGGGCGGGTGAGTGACCCGAGCATCAAGCAGGTCCTGGTTGGCGTGGACCTGCCCTTCACCAGCCTCCTACAGGACAGTGTGACGCCACAGCAATCCGCTGGTAAATGGAACGTCCAGGGCCAGTGGTATGTGTCCTGCAATGAATGGCAACAGGACCGCCCCTTCCCGAAGAACGCCAGCAGTCCCTGCTCCTGGCGATACGGCCTGCAGGGCCAGTTCCCCTTCGCTCCGAGCATCACCACCCAGGGCACCCTGACGACCAGGGATCCCATCCTCATAGGCACGGGGGCCAATCTGAGCTTCGGCACCTGGTACGATACCGAGCCAGTGCCAGACCGGGACCTGAAGAGGGTTGAGGTCGCCGAGGTCACCAAGGACGAGGATGGCAACGACGTGGTGGGTGAGTTCAAGGCCATCATTCAGATAGTGGGCCGCGGCTTCGGCCAGTCGGCACCACCGGCCAACGCCCACTCCACCTTCTCCTACAGAGAGATCGAGCAGGCCAGGATCGACTTCGACCCCCAGACCGGTCTTCCGGTTCCCTCGTTCACCGGCGTGGGCAAGAGCCTGTCGGCCTTCAATGGAAAGAGAATCCTTATCCGCTTCAACTTCGACAGCGTTAACAACTTCGCCAACGATGGGTTCGGCTGGTTCCTCGACGACATCGTTGTATCCGGCGCGGGCTTCAAGGGCGAGCTCGTCAATGTGACCCCCCTCAACCCGCCCATCGTAGAGGGCACCACGACGTGGTTCAGCCAGTTCACCAAGCCCCTGGGCCTTGCCGACGGCCTCAACACCATCCGGGCCGTGGGCGAGCTGCCCTACCCGCCCAAGCCCAATGGGCCGAACCTGAAGGGCCAGGCCCAGGTCTCGGGCTTCCTGGACAGGGCCGCTCCCCAGGTCTCTCTCAGTGGCATCACCCCCATCACCGCCACTACGATACAGACCCTCATGGGAACCGTGGACGACATGAACTTCGACTCCATGGAGATAACCCAGACCAACGTCTTCGGCACCCAGACCATCTACGCCATAAACGCGCTGCCGGGCAACAGGTCCTTCTCCGTGCCCGTGAGCCTGCTAGAGGGGGAGAACATCTTCGAGGCCACCGCCATAGACCAATCCGACCTGACCTCCACCGTCTCCCTCACCGCCTACCTGGATACCGCAGGCCCCACGCTGACGCCCCTGAACACTCGCTACCCCGTGGGAGCCTTTTCGGCCCGGGCCGGCGACGAAGCCATTCTCCAGGTGAACGCCTCTGACGCGAGGGGAGTGCAGCGTGTCTATATCACCAACCCCAACGGCACCCTAGAGGATATGGTGCGCAGCAGCGAAATCCCTGAGGCGGTGCTACACCAGTGGGGTGTCACCGGAGGATGGCTCCTGCCCATTGAGATTCCCTCGGGGGCCCCTCCGGGAGCCTACCAGCTAACCGTAACGGCCCTTGATAACGCCCAAAACACCACCGTGAGAACGTTGCAGGCAGATGTGGTGGCCACCCTGAGGGGATTCACCTTCAGCCTCATGCCGGGCTCTAACCTGATATCCATGCCCCTGATACCCGACACCTCGAGCATAGTCGAGCTGCTGAATGCGGAGGTTCTGGCGGCCATTGACACCATCATGTACTACGACGCCAGCCTGACGGCGCTCCCCCAGGAGGACCGATGGCTCATGTTCTCGCCCAGTGCTCCTCCAGGGGTCAACACCCTCACTCAGCTCAACACCGGCCTCGGCTACTTCTTCAAGATGAAGAGCACAGCCTTCTCCTACTCCGCGCCCCTGGCGCCGGGCCTGCCTCCAACCCCAAGGCCCATCCAGTTCAGCTACACCGGAGTGTTCCTGAAGGAGGCAACCGTTCCGCCCACCTACCCCGTGGTGCCGGGTTGGGTCATGATGGGCTTCCACTCGGAGTTGGTGCTGCCGGTAACCACCGCCCTTCGGAGCCTGGAGGTGCCATATCCTGTCTGGGCCTCCCTCTACCAGTACGACAACCTGATACGCTTCTCCCTGGAGGAGGACCCGGAGATCATCCTCGGTGGTTTCCGTAGAGTGCTTTCCACGGGCTACCTGGAACCCGGCCGTGGGTACTGGATCTACGTGGTGCAGAGCGGCACCATCGTCCCGTAGCATCCGGCGAGTTGCGGAACCAACCGAGGGGGCCCATGGCCTAAGGAGCCACCAAGACAGGAGTGAAGGCCCTCTCGCCAATAGCGAGAGGGCCTTCGTCGGGGACGTAGTGGCGACCGTGTACACAGAGACGGACACAGGATGGAGTTGCCTTGAAACCTAGATACCAACTGACGGCCCTGGCCCTGGTGCTGCTCATGATGGGCCTGGTCGTCAGCCAGGTGGCAGCAGTGCCCGGCCAACCCCTGGGCCTTTATGGCAATGTCACTGCACCCGTCGCAGATGTCGTCGTGGCGACCATCCCGGGAGTTACCTGCGCCAAGGCTTTCCCCGTCAGCAATGGCCAGTACGGGATGAACGGGGAGGCCAAGGTGCCCGCCGATGATAACGGCACCACTACAATTAAGGAAGGTGGTCAAGCCGGCGACACGGTCTCGGTCTTCGTTGACCCGGCATCTTCTTCCCCTATCGCCTTCGAAGGCGGCCTCAGAGCGCTCAACGTCTCATCATCCGCCACCCAGGCCGTCTCCATCTCCTTCGCGCTCTCCGCAGGCTCTCCTGTACCGGCCTCCATCTCACCTCCAGCCCCGGCCTACCAGAGAGTCACCGCGACGGGAACCGTCACCCCCAGCGCCACTGTTAGAATCAACTGGGGCGATAACCTGAACTCACCGAGCTGTAGCTTGACAACAGCGGGCCAGACAGGCGCTTTCACTGCGGTGCATGACTACACCGCCGCGGGAAATTTCACTGTCACAGCGATAGCCTACAAAGCGGGCTACGCTGCTGCCCTTAACAGCCAATCCATTGGCGTCAGCATGACCGCGGCAGCGCCCACGGCAACAGCCACGGCTACCAGTACACCCACGGCCACGGCCACGCCCACAGCCACCAGTACACCCGCGGCCACTGCCACTGCCACAGCTACCGGCACACCTGCGCCCACGGCTACGGCTACCGCTGCACCCACGGCCACGGCTACCAGTACACCCACGGCCACGGCTACATTTACCCCAGTGCCCGGGCCCGGCGGCGGGCTCATCCCTCAGGATCCCGCGGCCACGGCTACCACAGAGCCCACGGCAACAGCCACGGCCACGGCCACAGCTACCACAACGCCCACAGCCACGGCTACCGCCACGGCGACAGCCACGGCTACCCGCACGCCCACGGCTACGGCAACGGCAACGCTGGTGCCTGGAGTGCCCACGCCCACAACCACCAGTACACCCACGGCCACACCCACGCCGGTGCCTGGAGTGCCCACGCCCACAGCTACCCGTACACCCACGGCCACACCCACGGCTATCCTTGCACCCACGCCCACGGCTACGGCTACCGCTGCACCCACAGCCACAGCCACCGCAGCACCCACGCCCACGGCCACGCTGCCGCCCGGGGTGCCCACACCCACAGCTACCTCCACCCCGATCCCTACTCCTATACCGTTGGCAGATATTGAAGGAGCCACGATAGAGGAAGCCGTACAGATCCTTGAGAATGCAACCGACCAACAGGCAGCCGACATCTTCGAGCAGCTCGGCCAGGAGAAGGCGTCCTCTATCCTCCAGGGCATGGGGTCGGTCAAGGCTGGCAGCATCCTTGAGGAGATGGGGTCAGTCAAGGCTGGCAGCATCCTCGATGAGATGGGGTCAGTCAAAGCAGGCAGCATCATAGCCAATGTGAACACCGCAAAGGCCAGCGATGTGTTGTCCGAGGTGAACCCTCACAAGGCGGGCGCCATCCTGGAAGAGCTACCCACGACGAAGGTAACGGAGATCGTCCAGGTGATGGATCAGGACAAACTTATCGAGCGCCTGCCGGAGATGTCGTCTGAAAAACTCTTCGAGATACCGGCCCAGGTCCTCTTCGATGCGATGCCCAAGGTGTCGGTTGAGCAGCTAGCCTTTGAGGTCCCCCCCACCATCGATCCCAACCTTCCTCCCCCGACAGCCGTACAGATCAGCCCCACCCTGGCCATTTACACGGTTGCAGGAACCCAAGGGCTGGCGTGGGCAAAGCTGGTCGGCAGCCCGCCGCCTCTGGACCAGGTCCTGGCCAAGTTCACCCAGAGCCTCGCTGACGTCCAGGTCTCCGTGGAGGACCTGACCGGGAAGCCTGAAGGGGCACCCGACTTCGCTTCCGGTCAAGTGGTGAGCGCTTTCTTCCGCATAGATATCGAAAACGCTGAACCGGGGGACATATCGGCCGCCCATGTCACCTTCTTCATTGAGAAAAGCTGGCTGGAGGCCAATCAAATCCACAAGTGGTCTATACAGATCAACCGCTTCGACCCGCTTCTCTCCACCTGGGTGCCTTTCCCCTCCAAGCGAATCAGCGAGGACCCGGAGCGGATTTACTACAGTGCCGTGTTGCCCGGATTCTCCGTCTTCGCTATCACGGGCAGCAAAGAGCTCCAGGAACAGGTCTTCCAGGTCGCCAACCTGACCATCACTCCTTCATCCGTCGAGGGCGAACAAGACGTTACCATCAGGGCCATGGTCACCAGCTCCAGCCCCCAGAGAGAAGTCTATCCCGCGACCCTGTGGCTCAACGACACCGTTGAGGCGACGCACCTGGTGCAGGTGAACGCGGGAGAGACGGTGCCCATCGAGTTCGTCGTTAGAAAGCCAGTGGGCACCTACAGCGTGCGTGTGGAGAGGCTGCTGGGCCAGTTTGTGGTGGGTCCACCTCCCACAGTAACACCCACGCCAGCTTCCAAGACGGGGCTCATCCTCGGTATCGTCTTTGGAGTGCTGGGGCTCCTTGCCATTGTGGGTATCGCAGCGTGGCTCCTGCTCCGCAAGCGCGTTCGACCTTCGGCGTAAAAGCTGATGGAGACGCTGCGGCTGGCTATCGCGCTGCTTAAAGCCCGACTCCTCCGCCGTGGCCCTCAGTAGCCTGCGGGGCAGAGTCGCCCAGTTCACCGCCGCTTCGTCGCCTCCCTGGACGACTCCGTAGCCAACGCTTTAGAAGGCTTCCTCCGGATCGATGGAAACGCGACCCACGGCATCCAACTCGGCTTTCACAGACTCCTCGGCTAGATGACCGATGTCCCCCGCGATCTCGCCAAGGGCGTGTATGGCTTTCCCGGCGACATGACGGACAAGATCAGCCCCCTCTACACCTAGCTCTTCAGTTTCTTCTTCTAGCCCTGAGATTTCCAGCCCAGCGATGGCATGGCCCATCCTGCTGGCGATGTCTGCCCCGGTTCCCAGGACATGGTTTGCACCCGCGACAGCGGTGCGCGAAAGGGAGGCAACCTGGTACGCCGTCACACCCAGGGCGACATCAACCCCGGGGACATGCCTCAGGTAGCCCAGGGGAGACCGGGCCACAAAGCGTAGCCCGGGCACCAAACTGACCGCACGAGAAACTCCCAGAGAGTGAGCCCTCAGATCCTCAAGGACTACCTCCCTGCCGACCTCCCCCTCCTCACGAACAGACGTGAGCATATTGAGCGCGACAAGGCCGATGAGGAAAGCCACTGGGGGGAGAAAGCCATATCCCGTCAGAGTAGCAGCAAAGAGACCCCCCACCAGAGGGCCGAGGCCTGCCCCCAAGTTGGTGGCCACAGAGGCACATGCCAGATAGGGCGTGGCCTGCCCCTGGGGAGCCAGCTTCAGACCGATGGTACCCACCGTCAGGGTAACCCCAGCCGACGCTGCACCAGCGAAGATGTGCAGAACCACCAGCAGCGGAATGGTGAGGATGAACTTATCTGGCATGGTGGTGGAAGTCCATCCCAGGATCACCAACAGGTACAAAGAGGCGCTGAGGGACAGGATAACCTTGCTGTTGAACCTGTCCGCTAGCGGCCCCCAGAGGCGCAGGAACAGCACATTGGAAAGCTGATTCAGCACGCTGAGGGCAATGACCCCCGAAAGGGGCAGCTTGAGCCACATCAGCATATATACGGCAAAGAAGGGAACCGCGAGATTTAGAGCAAAGCTCCACACGAAAAGGAATTTCATAAGCTGCCGGAAGTTAGCGTCCCGCAGTGGGGAGGAGAGCATTTGCTTAAGAGAGGGCCGAGAGCCTGACAGTTGCTGCATCAAGGGTTCTGGCATACGAGCCATGAACGCGGGGCTGGCCAGTCCCAAGAACAGGGCTCCCACCAGCAGGACCGCTGTGTAGCCAAAGACCGCGCTTTCCTCGGATGCCAGGTTGCGCCAGTTGTCAACGAAGAGAGCAGCCACAAGCCCGAACCCGGACGCAGCCAGGGTAGATAGCGCCTGGCGGTGTGAGAAAAAGCGGCCCAGCACCTGCTGGGGGACCAGGTCCCTGATCCATCCGTTCCATGCGCAGTTGGTGGCGGCGGCGAGGAGACCCCGGATAGCCATGAGGCCCAGAAGCACAGACACCGCCGCTGCGCTCGGAACCCCAAGGAACACGGGGATGAGCGCTATGGGAAACCAGAGCAACTGCGCCGCAAGCCATGCCGTCACTGCAATAGCTTTCCGGTGCCTCAGTCGCTCCACCAGCAGGATGAAGGGAATCTGGAAGAGCTGGGTGATGAAGGGGATGGCCGCCAGGACACCGATGTGAAAGTTGCTGGCTCCGAGGGCCAGGGCGAAGGCTGCCAGGAAACCGCTGGTCGTGATGCTGGTGAAGGCCGTAGATGTCACGCCCTCAAAGGTCAGCATACGCAGACCGTGAGTCAGCTCTGCGGCGGAGAGGGTAGGCTTGGGTCTGAATATCCCACCAAGGTTCACAGAACGCCCCTCCGAATCAGCCGAGCCAGAGCTACTTGAGCCATTTGCACCCCTCCCAAGATTCCCTTGCAAAGTTTGATACTTTTCTTAGATAATGTCAACAATGCCGTAGCAACCATCTGGAGGGTGCTGAAAAACCCCTTCGACCATCCCCCTGCCCCCTTCCATGCCTGGAAGGGGGCAGGGCACGCCCTGCACCCACACACTCCTCAGAGGCATTCACAGATAAGCCGAAATCTGGGTCTGTGAGATGTGGGTCTGGGCCGCGCCCAGTGGGGGACACCCCCAGACCCCCGTCAGAAGGGGCTTTGCCCCCTCTGCACTCCCCTTCTTCTCAGCTTACTAGACGATGGGGGTTCAGACCCAGCTTCATCCTGCCGCCCTCGCCCTTGCCTTCCGCTTCGGCCTGGCTTCGTCCTCCAGGCCCAGAAAGCGGCGCAGGTACTGGCCGGTGTAGGAGCGCTCCACCCCCGCCACCTCCTCCGGAGTGCCCGTGGCGATGACGTACCCGCCCTTCTCACCGGCGCCTGGCCCCAGGTCTATTACCCAGTCGGCGTTCTTTATCAGGTCCAGGTGGTGCTCGATGAGCACCACGGTGTTCCCAGCGTCCACCAGGCGATGCAGCACCCGCAGGAGAGCCGCGCAGTCCTCGAAGGAGAGTCCCGTGGTGGGCTCATCCAGGAGATAGAGGGTCCTGCCCGTGGCGCGGCGGGACAGCTCCGTGGACAGCTTCACCCGCTGGGCCTCACCGCCGCTCAGGGTGGTGGCGGGCTGGCCCAGGCGGATGTACCCCAGGCCCACGTCCCGCATGGTCTCCAGCCTGGAGCGCACCTTGGAGAAGTTCCCAAAGTGCTCCAGGGCCTCGGACACGGTCATGTTCAGCACCTCGGAGATGCTCCTGTCCTTGAAGGTGATCTCCAAGGCCTCCCGGTTGTACCGCTGGCCGTGGCACACCTCGCAGGGGACGGTGACGTTGGGAAGAAACTGCATCTCGATCTGGATGTACCCTCCTCCGGCGCAGGCCTCGCAGCGACCTCCCTTGACGTTAAAGGAGAAGCGGCCGGCACTGTAGCCCCGTGCCCGGGCCTCGGGCACCGTGGCGAACAGCTCCCGAATGGGGGTGAAGGCCCCCGTGTAGGTGGCGGGGTTGCTGCGGGGGGTGCGCCCTATGGGAGACTGGTCGATGTTCACCACCTTGTCGATGCTCTCCACTCCCAGAACGGCGTCGCACTCTCCCGGCTTCTCCCGGGCGTGATTGAGCGTCTGGCTCAGCCTCTTGTACAGCACCTCGTAGATGAGGCTGCTCTTGCCGGAGCCGGAGACCCCCGTGATGCACACCAGCTTCCCCAGGGGGATGGACACGTCCACGTTTTTCAGGTTGTTCTCCCTGGCTCCCTTGATGGTCAGCTCCCGTCCGTTTCCGGGGCGGCGCTCCCCGGGCAGGGGTATCTTGCGGCGGCCGCTGAGGTACGCTCCTGTGATGGAGTCGGGACACCGGGCCACATCCTCCAGGGTGCCGGTGGCCACCACCCGGCCCCCGTGCTCCCCTGCGCCGGGCCCCATGTCCACGATGTGGTCTGCCGCCCGCATGATGGCCTCGTCGTGCTCCACGATGATGACGGTGTTGCCCAGGTCTCGCAGCCGTTTCAGGGTGTCGATGAGGCGATGGTCGTCCACGGGGTGCAGGCCTACGCTGGGCTCGTCGCACACATAGAGAACCCCCATGAGGCCCGACCCTATCTGGGTGGCCAGGCGTATGCGCTGGGCCTCGCCCCCGCTGAGGGTAAAGGCGGTGCGATCCAGGGTGATGTAGTCCAAGCCCACATCTTTGAGAAACTTGAGGCGCGACTGTATCTCCTTGAGAATCTGACGAGCGATGGTCTGCTCCCGGGCGGAAAGGGGCGAGCCCGCGCCTTCACCCTCCAGAGACGCCACCCACTCCATGGCCTGGCCGATGGTCATGGAGGTCATCTGCATTATGTTCTTATCGGCCACGGTGACCGCCAGGGACTGGGGCTTGAGGCGCTGGCCGTTGCACTCAAGGCAGGGCCGAGAGGCCATGTACCGCTCTATCTCCTGGCGAATGTAGTCGGACTCCGTCTCCCGGTAGCGTCTCTCCAGGTTGGGGATCACCCCCTCGAAGGTGGTGTCCCAGGAGTAGAGCCGTCCCTGGCGGGTACGGTGGCGCATCTCCACCCTCCGGCCCCGGTTGCCGTAGAGGATCAGGGCCATATGCTCCTCTGTCAGCTCCCCAACGGGCACGCGGGTGGAGAAGCCGTGGGTGTGGGCCAGGGACTCCAGGAGGCTGGTGTACCAGGGGCTGGAGGAGCCGGCCCTGACCCAGGGCGTGATGGCCCCTTCGGCCAGGGTGAGGCTCTTGTTGGTGATGACCAGCTCCGGGTCTATCTCCAGCCTGAACCCCAGGCCGGTGCAGGTGGGACATGCCCCGTGGGGGCTGTTGAAGGAGAAGGTACGGGGCTCCATCTCCCCCAGGCTGATGCCGCAGTGGACGCAGGCGAACTGCTCGGAGAAGAGAAGCTCCTCTCCCTCCGCCACCGATACCTGCACCACGCCCTTGCCCAGCCTGAGGGCCTGCTCCACGGAGTCGGCCACCCGGTTGGTCTCCGCGCTCTCCCCGATGACCAGGCGGTCCACCACCACCTCAATGTTGTGCCACCTCTGCCTGTCCAGAGCGATCTCCTCGGACAGGTCGCGAATCTCTCCATTCACCCGCGCCCGGACGTAGCCGGCCTTGCGGGCCTCCTCGAAGACCTCCTTGTGCTCTCCCTTGCGGTGGGTCACCAGGGGAGCCATGACCATGATGCGGCTGTCCTGGGGCAGGTTGAGAACAGCGTCCACAATCTGCTGCACCGTCTGGCGCTGCACCGGCCTGCCGCACTGGTGGCAGTGAGGGCGGCCCGCCCGGGCGTAGAGGAGGCGCAGGTAGTCGTACACCTCGGTGACAGTGCCCACGGTGGAGCGGGGGTTGTGGGAGACCCCCTTCTGGTCGATGGATATGGCCGGGGATAGCCCCTCGATGTACTCCACGTCGGGCTTCTCCATGCGCCCCAGGAACTGGCGGGCGTAGGCGGAGAGGGACTCCACGTAGCGGCGCTGCCCCTCGGCGTAGATGGTGTCGAAGGCCAGGGAGCTCTTGCCGGAGCCGGACACGCCGGTGATGACCACCAGCTTGTCCCGGGGGATGGTCACGTCGATGTTCTTGAGGTTGTGCTCCCTGGCTCCCCTGACGACGATGTACTCCTGCGGCATGGTGCTCCCCCGTTGTGTTGTCTTGAAGAGGGCTATCGATAATTGTACTACGCCTGGCGATTTTGGGGCAGGGTGCTAGAGGGGCGCCCCGTAAACAGGGCCCCTGTCTTGTGAGGTGGAAAAGGGAAAGGTATACTAGGTCAAGAGGTGCATCGCAATGGCTGCTAGCAACAGAGGGAACAGGCGACGCTCTGGCCCCGAGCATCCCGTATCGCCAGTGGCTTTCAGGGGATTCATCCCCATCCTGGTCCGGGT
>JACVQK010000041.1 GCA_015661155.1 Dehalococcoidia bacterium
CTCCTTCTCCCCTGGCGCCCTCTGCCCCTTCAGGTGGAGCATCTGCCCCTTGAAGATACACCGTCTGAGCCGTGCCAACTCCTCCCTCTCCTGGGGGTCAAGCTCATGGCCTCCAATGTCATTGTCAACTGCTGCCTCGGGCCTCCACCGGCGGAAGAGCCAGAAGTAGATCTCCGCCCATTCGTGGGTCAGCGGGTGGACGAGGGAGGCCGAGGACACATAGAGCATGGCCTCGAACTCGGTGCACTCTTTCTGTGCGAAGACCTCTCTGGCATGGGCCAAGCGGTGCAGGAGCACCTGGTCCCAGCGGTCCCTGAAGTCGTCCTCGTAACTTGGCCAGACAATGACCGGGGCCTTGAGGAAGTACAGAACAGACTCCACAAACTTCCTCTCGTCCCCGATGAGTGAGCCGGGGACCTCTGTGGAGTTTGCACAGTTCTCCACATCACGGGGGATCAGGGGTTGGGTCATAGGTTCACTCCCTCGTGGCGTGTCACTGTATACAGCGGCATCTTGTCCACTCCCTCTCCTGGCCCGGCTCATCAGCGGTGGGTGGCCATCTCCACCGTACCCGGGCGGCTAGGCCCCGCGGTGGCCTGCGCTTCCCTTCTCCTTCGCTCGGAGTGAAGGATACCTGGCGCTCTCTTGTCCCGCCCGGGTTTCGCCAAAGGAGGAGAGCACAGCCGGGGAAAGCCTGTGCTCAGCCCTCCCTCCAGGCGCTCCTCCCAGGACGCACAAAGCAAAAGGCCCCTGGGGTCTCACCTGTACGGGTGAAACCCCAGGGGCCTTGCCCCGATGCAATCGGAGCTATCTAAATCATCCCTTGTTCCTTAAGCCAGTCCTTGACTGCCAGGTTGCAGTGGTGGTGGATAACCTGGTCCCTCTTCCTTCCCCTCCGCCCAAAGGTCTTGAAGGGAAGGAAGACGAAGAGTCTAACAGCGGTGCCCGCTACCCGTACCCTTGCCACTGGCTGTCTCTTCAAGGCGTCGATGCCCACGCTCTCCAGGTAGAACATGGGCCTGTTCAGCAGGAAGGCTTCCCTTGCCACTGAGTCGAACTGGGAGTTGGGCCTTCCACGCGGCTCCGTGGTGATATGGAACCGCCTCTGCTCCGCCTTCCATGCCTCAATATCCGCTTTGCGGTCATCATCCACCCAGTCCTGTATCAACCCCTCGATGTGTACCTCATAGTGGTGCTCTTCAAAGGGGCAGGGCTTGTCACCGTAGACGCAGAATCCCTTAGACTCCTGGAAGAGAGTCACCAGTTGGCTTTGACGGGCAGGCGTGCACCACTTGAAGCGCACTTGTGCCATCGTCATCTCCTGTGTGTTGGTCTCCCTGGCCGGGATGGAGAGATGCCCCATGCTCCCCCATAGGTTAGGCGGCGACGAGCTCAGCCTCTGGGATGGCGACTTCGACTTCGGCGGCCTCTGGGATAGCCTCAGCGGCCTCCAGGACGGCCTTGGCCTCGGCCTCAGCCTGTTGGCGGAGGGCCTCGGCTATGGCGGTGTCCTGATACTGTTGGATGGGTAGTGCGGCCTTCTGGGCAGCCTCTACCTGGGCGCGGTAGGCGTCCTTCATCTCGGCGGCCACCTTCCCCGTGTAGTTGATAAGGGTGGCGGTGAAGTTCTCCCGCACCATCTGGATGTGGGAGTTCAGCACCGGGGCTACCCTCAGAGCAGGACGTCCCGTCTGGCTGAACCGCACACTTCCATCCTTGGCCAGGGCCAGTCGCAAGGGCGCTCCCAGGTCCTCGGAGGGGACGGAGGTCTCTTCCATGACGTTGGTGGCGGTGAAGAAGGGAACCCAGATATGCTCCAGGTCAATGCTCCACACCTTGCGGCTGGGAGCCTTCTTCCCGTTGGGTTGTAGCAGGGTTGCGATGTAGGGTGGTGTCTTCATGCTCTTCTCTCCTTATTGTGGATTTGGGGAGCATCGGACACCCCTCCATCCCGGCCAGGGGTTATGTTCTCTAGCTTGCTTCTGTATGGTCAAGGACGGCCAGGTCACGCGGGCAAGTATGTCTACCATCCTCCCCTTCTCCCACGTATCCCGAATATCGGGATAACCTTGACCACTATTCAAGCCCGTTGTGCCGCACAGGTTCGAGGTACACAAGCCTTACGGGTAGCTTGCTACATTACGCCCATCCGCATTACCTCGCATCCTTGCTCTGTTCCCTATTGGCTAGGTACTGGGGAAGGATGCCGCGCTATTCAACCCTTCCCAGGTTACTACCCTAGGGAAGGGGCGCTGGCTCCCCGCCGTGTCCAGCGATGCGGTGGAGTTACCTATGACTCCCAGGATGCCACCCCTGGGAACCAAGCCCTATGCGGTTGTTAAGGTGTTGTAGCTATCGAAGCTACAACATTAGAATCGCACAAAAAGCCAGCATGTGCTCTAACTGCATCCTACTAGTAACAGCATCGCAGCAGGGTCTGTCTCCAATTCCGTCGGCTGGTGGATAGACAGCAGGGGAAGAGGGCAGAGAGGCAATCAGGGCCAGGAGGCAAGCGAGATGGAAAGGATGGGTAGAGGATGCGCAGGAACCACGATCGGCTGGGACCAGGTGCCGCTCTGCTGGGGCTGCGCCAGGGGCAAGGGACTGCCCCGTAAAGACCGAGAGAAAGCCACGAGAGGAGGGTGCTCCCACTGCAGCAGCTACTGCGCCCCCCTGTGTAGCCTACCTGGGATACAGTAGCGCCCAGTGTCTACTCAGTACACTGCAGGCGCGTAGGATGCACGCGTACCACGATGCACGTCCATATATCAGCGCTTGGGGAGTGCAGGCGGCTCCTGGCGGCTGATTTACTCGGAGTGGAGCAGTCGGTATCTCCTCAGAACCATTGGCAAAGGTGAAAGGTGATGCCCTGACAGGTCGGGCCAAAAAGAGTAGGAGAAGAACAAGTAGAACTCTAAGGTGGAGGAGCTTGAGGTTACTCAGATGCTTTGGGGAGCCTCTCCCGCCGTGGCAGGACGCCGCGCCGCTCCCTGGCCTGGCGAGCGGTCTCACGGTAGTAGTCGAGTCCCCGCTCAGGGTACAGGAGCAGCAGCGGGTTGCGCCAGCCATCTTCAACAGGCACCTCCAGGCCACGGCGTGTGAGGCGGTAGTAACGCCGTGGCTGAGGTATGGGCAGAAGAGTCTGGCCGGCGATGATACGCACCCGGCCATCCGGCTCGCCGCCCAGTAGGGAGCCTTCCTCTTGATAGGTAGGCTCCACCCAGCCGAGGGTGCGCAGGTTGCGGAAGTAGCGGTAGAAGCTGGCCACGCGCATCCGGGAGAGGCGCTGGGGAATGCGGGCCCGGGCAATCTGCTCCAGTTGCTCGTACTCCAGTGGGTCATCGGGGATCTCCCGACCCTGCTCCCGCCATCGCTCCACCAACTCCTGACCCCAGGCGACGAAGAGGAAGTCCCTGTAGCGCGCCCAGATGTCCCGTTGGGGAGCGCCGTGGCGTCGGTCTGCGCGGACCATCCCGACAATGGCCAGGGTGCCGGGGTCCAGCTCCGGTGCATCCAGTTCGCCTCCAAGGAAGAGGCGAATAAACCTCCCCAGGCCTATGGGACGGCCTCCCTCCTGCCCGTTGGTGAGGGGTAGGATCATCGGTTACATCCCTCCCTGTCCGTGGGGCCGATTGGGATAACACAGGCAGAAGCACAGCACCCGCTTTTGTGGCTGGGCGTAGTGGCAGCGACCCTTGCAATCCAGCACCTTGATATCACCCTGCTGACCCTCGTTCAGCAACTCCTCCATGCCTGCTGCGAAGGTCTCCTCTCGCCATCCTTCGGTCAGCCTCAGATACCGAAGGGTGCTGCGCGGGTCTCTGTGGCCGTGGTAGTCCGCCACAGCCTTCAGGCCCTCGAGTCCCTTGTCCCGCAGCGACGGGTCCGTGAGACGGCGTGTGATGGAGAAGTCTCGCAGACGGTGGGGGGAGACACCCCACTGCCGGCGCTTTCCGGGATGATGCCGCCGCGGGAAGAGACGGTCTCTTGGCTTGAGCTTCAAGCCCCGAATGTACTTGCTCAGGAGCTCCCTGGTCCGAGTATCCAGCGGCACCGAGCGCCACGCGCCACGCTCTCTCTTCAGGACGGAGAGCCGCAGTCGGGCATTGACCAGGTCCACGTCTTGGACCTCTATCGCCAGGAGCTCTCCCCGGCGGGGCCCGTGGAGGTACAGGAGTCGGATGATCAGGAGGTCCCGTATGCTGCGGGCTGCAGCCTCCAGGCGGCGGACATCTTCGGCGGTCAGAACTGAGGACATGCCAACTCCCCGTGAAACGGTGTGTTCCTGGTGCAGGCTCCGGTAGTGCGGCTGTACAAGGCTTTACTGCCTCCTGTCATGGCACTCGGCGTGCCCCCAACCATGCTCTTGCATATATTGCTTGATGGCCTCTTTCTCTTGCGTGGATGTCACAGCTATCGGCTTGCGGCACACTTTGCGGGGGTAAACGACCTTGTAGGTTCTCTCCGCATTCCATTGACCATCCTCAAGTCCATGGGAATAGGCGTCAGCCATGATCTCTTCTTCCTCCTGCGGCCCGTGCCTCAAGAATTCCCAGGCCTATCTTGAGAACATCGGCACAATTTCTGCCCTCCGCCTCCTTCACTGCCTGGAGCCTGTCGTAGACCTCCGTCGGAACCCGGCAGCTAACCGTGGGGTTAGCTGTCTCGTACCTGACGCGAGAAGGCGGAGTCTTCCTAACAGCCTTTGTCATGTGCCGAACTCTCCTGGATTGCCCTGTGGACTACCACGTGGAGTGCCCTACCGATTGCCCTGGTGTTTGCCACGTCATATACCCCATACCGTTTGCAATAGGTGACCTGCCACAGTAACGCTTGACCACACTCATTACGCTCTCCTTATCGTCCCCACGCTGGGTCTCACCTTCCTCTTACCAGACTTCACAGGCGGGTGGGCCTGGGCGATCTCCCGCCAGCTCTTCCCCTCACCCCGTAGCCTAGCCACCAGTTCGGCGTCCACCCTGTCCACCACCGAGGGGCGTCCCACACTCTTGCCCTGGGCCTTCGCCTTCTCCATGCCCAGCTTCACCGCCTTGCCCTTGCGTATGCTTTCCTGCCGAGCGAGCCATGCAAACAGCGGGATGAGGAACCCGGCGAAGGGGCCGGTGGTGTCCAGGAAGGGCTCATTGTAGGAGTAAAACTGGACGTGCCAGTCCTGGAGGGAGGCCATGATGCGGCTCACCGACCACTCGCCCTCCCGGCTGAACCTGTCCATACTCCAGACCACCAGCACATCAAACTTGCCCCTGCGGGCATCCTCCAGCATGGCCTGGAACTGCTCCCTGGGCTTCTTGCCGAAGCCCGACTCCTCGACTTCATAGCCCTGGACGATCTCCCAGCCGCGCTGCTGACAGACCCGCTCCAGGTCGCCCCGCTGTAGTGTCGGGTCCTGGCCCTTCGTGTCGGTAGAGACCCGTAACCATAGGCTCGCCCTCAGGGGGCGTTCGTTTGTCATCGCTGTGCCTTGTCACAATGTTCTGGCAACTCGTTTGCTGCCTTCTCCCATGTATTACCTATCCCCATGGCCCTGCGGCGTGCACCGCTGGCCACGTCGCTGAACTGGGATACGACTGTGTGGCCACGGGACTCCGCCCAGTCCTGGAGCTCCTGGAGCTGGGTCTCCGGGTTCTGGTCATCAGTGGAGACTCTGGTGTAAAGTGCTACTCCCAAGTGGCCTCCATAAGGTGCTGCGCTTCACCCCTCGCCGCCGCCTGCCCGCGACAACCACGGCCACCGAAGGCGGTTCTCCGCCACGAGCTGGTCGTGCAAATGCCTGGCATACAAAACAAGCTCCTCGACTCCTCTCCAACTAGGGTCTCCCGGGCGGATATCGCACATCAGATTCATTCCGATAGCGGCTTCGGTCAGCATCAACCGGTCCCTCAAGGAACCCCCAGGCGCATCGAAAAGGGTTTCGACAAGCTCCTGTGGTGAAAGGATGGTTGGTATAGAACTCATGGCCTTTTCCTCATCTCAAAAAGGGGGAGAGCACATCCCCCACACCTCTGGCACTGGTCCCCCCCACACAGGCTGCACCTGCTCCCAAAAACACCCGGGCGGCACCCGCAGGCCCGGCAGCCTTGGGTAGGACGACGGGCATAGAGGTTCGGAGCACCAAAAAGCTCCTCATCCCCCGCATCTTTATCCTCAGAAAAAACGCGAGCGCCCTCCTCCTGATTTTGTCCGTCCCGCCGTCCCACCACGCCTGGGGCGTGCCCGAGGCCGTCCGTCCCAGGGTCCGTCCCAACGGGGTGTACGCCGCCATTTTTGTGCCTAAACTCCCCTTGGGACGGCGGGACGGAGGAATTGGGGGGGCACCTCAATGTTTTTTTCTGCGGAGTAGACGGACAGGTAGCGAGAGAACGCATCCTGGAAATCCTCTGGGTCGTAGCCCTTCATCTGGCCGGTGGGAAGGCGAAGGTTCTTGGACTTCACCCCGAAAGGCCTCAGCAACTTGGCGAGGTCCTGGGGCTTCATTCCAGTCCCGGCGTTCCAATGCCCCCAGGAGGACTCGCCCGGAGCGTTCAGGTGCTCCAGGATCAGGTGGGTGGGTCGGGCCGCGCCATCAAAGAACAGTCTGAGATCGTAAAGCAGTTCAACCCCCTTGGAGTCGTCTTCCATCGTCGCGGTCCTAGAGAGCTCCTTGGCGGCCTTTCGCGCCCTCTCGGGCCAATCCCCCCCCGCCAGGTCGGCAATGGCGAGAAGCGGCTCCCAGGAGTCGGACATGCGATCGCTGAGCTCCTCTGGCACAGGCGGTTCTGCTTCCTGCAACACTCCGACGGAGTGTGCCCCCCAGATAGCAAGCTGATTATTAAGGCGTTCGGCCTCGGGTTTCACCTTGCGAACCCTGAATTTCTCTATCCCTTCACTAGGCAGCCGCCGCTTAAGCACGACCTTGACTGCCCTGGAGCTTAAGGTGCCGGGAAGGCCGCCAATCCCAATGATCATTTTTGCTCCGAAGGTCTGGAACCTCTGGGGGTGCATCTCGGTACCGTCCCCCACCATGCGCACGTACTGACCCCCTCGACGCCAGCCCCCGTCCAGCAGCCCGCGGAGCATTTCCGCGGTCTCCGAGGCGGGCCGACGCCCGCGGCCAAAAATCGTGTCGGCTTCGTCGAGGATCAGGGTTGCGCCCTGGTCTACAGAGCGTGCAAGGGCTGCCGGAGAGATGGAGTCAGCGGTCAACGGCCTGGCGACGAGACAGTTGGCCACTTCGCCGGTTCGAGTTTTACCCGATTCTTTTTCTGCGCTACATACATTGATATACGGCGTGGTTTCCGCCGCCTCTATAGCATGGCTGTGAGCCGTCCACAAGGCCAGGGTATCTCCCTGCGGTTTTGTTAACACCACGAATCTACGATAGAAGGCCGCAACCTCATCCAGGAGCGGGGCGAGCTCAGGGACTGGGCCTTGAGGGATTTGCGGTTCCGGTGAGGTCCTGTTGCGGGACCCCTTGCGTACAAGGGCGGCGAATACCCTCTTTGCCAGGCCATACTCCGATTTCAGCCGCTCGCTCCACAGCTCATACTCCATGGCGGGCAGGCGTTTGCCGTCAAGAATATGGATCAGGGCCTCTCTGCGCTCGTGGGGGTCGTCAACGTTCTCGACGGCGCGGCGGACCTCCTCCTCAAAGGTGAGCTCCTCCCTGGGAGCTCCCCACCGGGAGTACATCTGCTCAAACTGGTACTCAAATTCAGCAGGCTCCAGTGGGGGCAGATTCTTTTCGTTCCACAGGGACAGGATGCGGAAGATGGTGGTTCTGGTCTCGCCCAGGGCGCAGAAGTGCCCCATGAGCCTCACCATGGCATTGGTGCGCTCTCCAGCCTTCCGCGGCTGGAGGAGACTGCTATATATCTCCTGATTGGGCTGCTCAGGGGCTCCAGGTTCTCCAGTTTCCCCCCTGACCACCTGCGGGAGCGCCGAGTCCATCTGTTCAAGTGTGTACCGCACCTCGCCAATCAAGTCTATCCGTGCCCTTGGCCTGTCCGGGTATTTCAGGTTCACATACCCTGGTAGACGTAAGATTCTTGCTCTGTCACCCACGTTATCTGCTTGAAGCATGTAGGCGAGGCGGTGATTTATGCCCTCAACTGCAGCCAGGTCATTGGTAGGCTCTCGCAGTAGCCACAGATGTTGAAACTTGCCCGGGGACGTTTCCACTATCGCCGAGGGTTGGGGGAATCCTTCAGGCAGGGGCAGCTTCGCGTCGTCAGCCCAAACGCAAGTCGCTAGTGCAACATCGTGTGCCTTCCCGCCGCGCTGTTTCCGCAGGCACACCCCGTAGTAGACGTTGACCGCGCCGTCCCAATCCGCCTTCAAGTCCCACCCATGTCCAGGTGTCAGAAATACCTGGCGTGGAGCCTCATCACCTCCGAACATCCGAATTTCAACGAAAGTGCCATCTGGGGCATCCCCGAATAGCGCATCCAGCAAGAGACGTGCTTCATCCAGGTGTGGCTTTGTGTTATCATCAGGCTGAGTCGTTGCTACCATCAACGCTCGCTTTCCGCACCTGGCTAACTCCCAGGGGCTTTCCTTGCATAACGGAGAGCTTAACACCCCCTGTCACGCCTCCGCCCCGCGCTGCATCTCTTCGGCAAAACGGCGCACCTCATCCACGTGGAATAGGAGTCTACGCCCCACCTTTACAGGCTTGATCCGCCCCTCCGCCCACATGCGCCGAAGCAACGTCCGCCCTATCCCCAGGGCCTCCATAGTCTCCCTTTCGCTGAGCAAAACCTTAATTGAAGTCGCCATTTGAGAACCTCCCTGGATGTTGACGTGTCCGCCCATATCTTTTATAATAGCACTCAGAATAGCCTGCTAAATAACCTAAGTCCCGCTCAATAGCTTGCACATACCAATCAGTTGCAGGAAACATCATGCCACTAGAGACAGACCCCTACTGGATAGAGCGGATCAAATCCATCAAGGCCAACAACCTATCTTGGGGGGCAGGGCGAATCTTGAAGGAGATGCAGCAGGAAGCTGCGCGGTCTGGCGTTGAATACCAGGGGCCATCAGAGCCGACCATCAGACGTAAGCTACGAACCGAATGGGACCCACTCGATAAAGAACGCAAAACGCAATACCTCTATTTCTATTGGCCGGAGAGTATGATGAACGGCTCGCTGCCCTGGGAGGCCAGCGCTGCGGGACTTGAACTGCTACGCCATTACCCCATAGAGCGCCCCTATGTTCGCCAAGTTAAATGGTTCTGGCGCGTCACACAGGCTATGCCGAAACATGACGGCGCGCCGCCCGAGAAATATTTCGCCCTTCGTAACCTTATTGCCCTCATCCTGACTTTACGCGACCATGCTGATTTGTTACCAGACTTGACGCCGTCAAAGCGGGTGGCCTCTACGGCTGAGCTACAGCATTTGCCACCGCCAATGATGGCACGATCCATCGAAGACGCCATCGCTTTCGGAGTGTATACGGCTGAGCTACAGCAAATGCAGGAGCTGCTCAGCCCATTTCGCCCCGATTTCATTCACAAGGTACGCGAGGCGTTCGAGGAGGGCAAAGCTAGGAGGACCATCACGGCGGAAGGAGATAACGATGAGCAAGAGAGGGAATAGCGAAGGCAGCATAACGAAGCGCCCGGACGGGCGGTATGAGTCGCGGGTAACACTTTCAGACGGCAAACGGAGGTCTTTCTATGGAAAGACCCGACAGGAAGCCAACCAGAAGCTCCTACGGGCGCAGAAGGCAATTGCTGAGGGCCTCCCCCTGGCAGGGGAGCGCCAGACCACCGGTGTGTTCCTGGAAACGTGGCTGCGTGACGCTGCCACCCCTCGCGTGAGGCCAAAGACCCTGCTGCGCTACCAGCAGATTGTACGGCTGCATATTGCCCCAGAGATAGGCCGTGTGCCCCTAGCCCGCCTTACTCCCCAGCATGTGGAAGAGATGCTGTCCGAAGTCTCTGCTAAAGGCGCATCGCCCCGTACTGTGGAACACTGCCGCGCCGTACTCCGTAACGCGCTTCACCACGCCATGCGGCATAGCCTGGTCGGACGGAATGTAGCAGCTCTGGCAGACGCTCCCCACGTGCCTGTAAGGGAGATTACGCCCCTTACTCCCGATGCTGCCCGTCGCATACTGGACGCCGTCCTTAACGATAGACTCCTAGCCCTCTTCACAGTGGCCCTGGCCTGCGGGCTACGCCAATCTGAGACCTTGGGCTTGCGATGGTCAGACGTTAACGTGGATGCTGGCACCCTCAGCATTCAGCGCACCCTACAGCGGGTCAATGGAGCCTTCGCCTTCTTCCCTCCAAAGACGCCCCGGTCCCGACGCACCATCGCCATGCCCGCGCCCGTAATGTCAGCACTACTTCGGCACATGAAGCGCCAGCTAGAGGAACGCGCAACGATGGGGGACGCATGGGAAGGCGACCAGTGGGGTTCACTGGTGTTCACAGACGAAATAGGACGACCCCTGACTTCATTCCGTGTGAGCCGCCGCTTTCGCAAGCTGCTTCACTTGGCAGGGTTGCCCCCGATGCGTTATCATGATCTACGGCACGGGGCCGCTTCACTAATGGCTGCCCAAGGGGTTTCTGCAAGGGTCGCAATGGAGATTCTGGGACACGCGCAGATCAGCACGACCATGAACATCTACACGCACATAGCGCCAGAGTTGCAGAAAGATGCTGCTGAAAGGCTTTCATCGGCCTTGTGGCCAGAAAATCCACTTGCGTTGGCGTCAAAATTGGCGTCAAACTCCCCAGACAGCAGGCAACTGGGGTAAATTTAGCTTCAAAGCCAGCGTAGCTCAGTGGTAGAGCAGCGGTTTCGTAAACCGCGGGTCAAGGGTTCGAATCCCCTCGCTGGCTCCAGGGTTATTGTTAAAGAAAACGGCTATGGAACTCCCCTGGGCCTTGCGGTGTCCATCTGTGCGAACCGTACCACCGTTGAACCGATAGACGGGCTGTAGTATCATGGTGGTGTGTAGCCTTTTCGGTAGTCCTACCCCGGGGTAGGACCCCCTTAACCAACATGACTATGAGCAGGTACAGGTACTCCCAGTGGGACGGAACCCAGGGGGTCTTCGAGCCAACGGAAGAGGACCTCATGGGGGAGATGGCCGAGGACCTCATGAGCCACGGGAACGTGACGAGGGCCTTGCGCGACCTCTTCCAGCGTGGGATGCAGGGCGACTTCGGCCAGCGTTTGCCAGGGCTGAACGAGATGCTGGAACGCCTCAGAGCCCGCCGGCAGGAGCAGCTCCAGCGGTACGACCTGGACTCCGTGATGGGGGAGCTAAGGGGGCGCCTGGACCAGGCCATAAACACGGAGCGCAAGGGGATTGACCGGCGGCTGGAGGAGGCACGGCAGCAGCAGGCCCAGGCATCGCCGGAGGGGGCCGCGAATACAGAGCGCCTGATGCAGCTTCTGGAGGAGCGGGCCGCTCGCAACAGGGGTTCCCTGGACAACCTGCCTTCCAGCCTGGGTGGAGCCGTCAAGGAGCTCAGCGACTATGACTTTATGGACCCAGAGGCGCGGCGGCAGTTCCAGGAATTGGTGGACCTGCTAAAGCAGAGGATGCTGGAGAACCACTTCCAGGACCTGCGCCAGCAGCTTCAGGGCATGGGCCCCCAGGACATGGCCGGCCTCAGGCAGATGCTCCGGGACCTCAACCAGATGCTCCGGGATCGCATGCAGGGGATGGAGCCGGACTTCCAGGGCTTTATGGACAGGTACGGGGAGGTCTTCGGCCCCAACCCACCCAGGAGCCTGGATGAGCTGATGGAGCAGCTTCAGCAACGAATGGCCCAGGGCCAGTCCCTCATGAATAGCATGTCCCCGGAGATGCGCCAGGAGCTCCAGGAGCTTATGGACTCAGTGCTGGATCAGGAGACCATGAGCGAGCTGGCCCAGCTGGCGGCATCCATGGACTACCTCTATCCCCCAGATGACCTCAGTCGCCAGTACCCCTTCATGGGGGAGGAGTCCCTGACCTGGGAGCAGGCCATGGAGCTCATGGGAAACCTCCAGGGAATGGACGAGCTGGAGCGCCAGGTCCAGGAGGTGATGCAGCGGGGCAACATCGAAGACCTGGACCCCAACAGGGTGGGGGACCTTCTGGACGCGGAGAGCCGCCGGGACCTGGAGCAGCTTCAGCGCCTGACCAGGCTGCTGGAGGAGGCGGGCTACGTGGCGCGGAAAGGCGACCGCCTGGATCTCACTCCCAAGGGCATTCGGAAGATAGGCCAGAAGGCCCTGAAAGACGTCTTCTCCCAGCTCAAGCGGGACCGCATCGGACAGCACCAGCTTTACCTCCGGGGGGCCGGAGGAGAGCACTCGGGAGACACCAAGACCTACGAGTTTGGCGATCCCTTCGACATTCACCTGGAGCAGACCATCAGGAACGCCGTGCTGCGGGACGGGAGCGGCCTCCCCGTGCACCTAGCGCCTCAGGACTTTGAGGTCAACCGTGTGGAGCACCTGACCCAGTCCTCCACGGTGCTGCTACTGGACCAGAGCCGCTCCATGGGGTTTTACGGGAGCTTTCTGGCGGCCAAGAAGGTGGCGCTGGCCCTTGCTTCCCTCATCCACACCCAGTTTCCCAGGGACAAGTTCTACATCGTGGGGTTCTCTGATTACGCGGTGGAGATCAAGGAGGGGGAGCTTCCCCAGGTTTCCTGGAACGACTGGGTCTCTGGCACCAACATGCACCACGCTCTCATGCTGTCCCGGAAGCTCCTGGCTGGGGACAAGTCCGGGGCCCGCCAGATCATCATGGTCACCGATGGAGAGCCCACGGCACACCTGGAGGGGAATCGCTCCGCCTTCAGCTATCCTCCCAGCTATCGCACCATCCAGGAGACCCTGAAGGAGGTAAGGCGCTGCACCCAGGAGGGGATAGTCATCAACACCTTCATGCTGGAGAGCAACTCCTCCCTCATAGACTTCGTGGACAGGATGATGCGCATCAACAAGGGCCGGGCCTTCTACTCCACGCCCCAGAGGCTGGGGGAGTATGTTCTGGTGGACTACGTCTCCAACCGCAAGCGGCGCATCTTCTAGTGTGGCGTGAGGCTATTCGAGCAACATTTGAGGGTGCGGGGGGCACAGCCCCCGCCGGGGGTCTGGGGGTGTCCCCCAGACTGGGCGCGGCCCAGGCCCACACCTTACGAGCTGTAGAGCATGGTCAGACCAGTTCATCGGCAGCTGGCTGTGGGTGCAGGGCTCGCCCTGCTAACGAGGAGAGATGTCTCTAAGGAACAGGACCATTCAGGCGGGCGATGTCCGCCTTCACTATCTGGACTGGGGCCGGAACGGGCCGCCGGTGGTGCTGCTCCACGGAAGCCGGCGGCTGGCCTGGAGTTGGAACGCGGTGGCGCGAGGGCTGCAACGGGACTTCTGGGTGCTGAGCCTCAACGCTCGCGGCCACGGGCGGAGCTCGCGAACCCGGAGCGGCTACACCGATAGGCACCGAGTGGCCGACCTGGCCAACTTCATGGCGGCCCTGAGCCTGGAGGGAGCCTACGGGATCGGCCACTCCATCGGCGCAACTACCATGGCCCAATGCGCCGCGGAGTATCCAAGCTATTTTCGAGGAGTTGTGCTGATTGAGCCGCCCTACGATGCGCAGGCCTTCTACGCGCGAGTGGGGGCGGGCGAGCGCCGCCGTGCCACATGGCCCTCTCTGGCTGACCTGGAGAGGCGACTGCGGGAGAATCCCATGACGCGGCGCTGGCGGGCCGATGTTCTCCAGGATGTCCTGGACAATGAGATTACGACCAACGCCGACGGCAGCGTGGAGATGAGATTCAGCCCCTATGCCTACCAGCCCGCCGAGCTTCTCCAGGACAGGTTCAATCTCCCGTCGCTGGCCCACCGTATCCAGGCCCCCGTTCTTTTGATTTACGGCTCTGAGAGCCGTTTGCCAGAGGAGGATGTCAACGGCTTCCTGAAAGCGCTGCCGCGAGAGGGAAAGCTCCTCAGGGTGCCTGATGCCGCGCACACGGTCTATATGGACCGGCCCGATGCGGTGGAGCAGGCTTCCCGGGAGTTTTTCCTGGCAGGGCGAGCCCTGCACCCACACTCAACTGCTGCTGATCTGGCCTGACCATGTTCTACGGTTCGTGAGATGTGGGTCTGGGCTAAGCCCGGTGGTGGTGGGCGATAGAGGACTCGAACCTCTGACTTCTTGCGTGTAAAGCAAGCGCTCTAACCAACTGAGCTAATCGCCCGTTCTGGCAATGGAGTGGTGCGCTTGGCGGGACTCGGACCCGCGACCTCAGCCTTCGCAGGGCTGCGCTCTATCCAAGCTGAGCTACAAGCGCGTTCTCAATGGTGCCCTCTCATTCTACCCCGTGGTGCTCCGTGTCTGCAAGATTGTGTATGAGGTTGTCAAAAATCGGCGTCGCTGCTATGCTAGTGACACGGTATCGATTGCCCACATGTCACAAAGAGAGCGGTGGATTCCTCTGACCTGAGAGGACCTGGAACATTGCCGTCCCCATGCTAAAGCGGACCTTTGACATAGCCCTTTCCCTTGCTGCCCTGGTGGTCGTATGGCCTCTCTTGACCCTTGTCGCCCTGGTGATCAGGCTGGACTCGAGGGGGCCGGTCTTCTATCGGGGTTTGCGAGTTGGGCGCTTTGGCAAACCGTTCCACATCTACAAGTTCAGGACCATGGTGGTCAATGCCGACCAGATCGGCGGCCCCTCAACGCCGGACGACGACCCTCGCATCACCAAGGTGGGGAGGTCTCTCAGGAAGTACAAGATGGACGAGCTACCCCAGCTAATCAACGTGCTCAAGGGAGAGATGAGCCTGGTAGGCCCGAGGCCGGAGGTCCAGGCGTATGTGGATATGTTCAACGATGAGGAGAAAGAGACCCTGACGGTGCGTCCAGGTATCACGGACTGGGCTTCGCTATGGAACCCGGATGAGGGGGCCGTTCTAAAGGGCAGCCCCGACCCGGAGAAGACCTACCTGGAGAAGATCAGGCCCGAGAAGATCAGGCTGCAACTCCTGTACGTCCGCAAGCGGTCCTTCTGGGTGGACATCAGGATACTGATGGCAACGGTCCTGACGGTGCTGGGCAAACCCCCAAAGGACACTATCCTCGCGAGTTTGAAGCGTGATTAGCATGGGTCGTCCGCCGGGCCGGACCATGGTTGGGGCCAGGTTGCAGACTGAGGCCGGAGGTGCTTGCAAGTGGGACAGCTAGGGGCAAAGGTAGAACGGTCCCGGGAGTTGGCGGCCAGAATCCGCCGCCACGTGTTGAACATGACGCACCGCAGTGGAGCTTCCCATGTCGGCTCGGCGTTCTCCTCCGCCGATATTCTCGCCGTCCTGTACAGCGGTATTCTGCGGGTGGATCCGGCCTGGCCTGACTGGCCCGACCGAGATCGCTTTATTTTAAGCAAGGGACACGCCTGCTCCGCCCTCTACGCGGCGCTGGCCGAGCGCGGGTTCTTTCCCCGCGAGGGGCTGGACACCTTCTACCAGAACGGGTCTCACTTTTTTGGACACGTCACCCACACCGATATCCCGGGAGTCGAGGCGTCCACGGGAGCTCTGGGCCACGGGTTGTCCATCGCGTGCGGGATGGCTCTCGTGGCGAAACGGGCCGGCTCCAGCCACCGCGTCTTTGCCCTGCTCAGCGACGGCGAAAATGACGAAGGCTCAACGTGGGAGGCTGCCCTGTTTGCAGGTCATCACCACCTGGACAACCTGGTTGCCATCGTCGACTACAACAGAATTCAGAGCCTTGGTCGGGTCGAGGAGGTGCTCAACCTGGAGCCTC
>JACVQK010000083.1 GCA_015661155.1 Dehalococcoidia bacterium
CCATAACATGCAGCAGGCGGCACGAGTCTCAGACATGACGGCCTTCTTCCTGATGAGCAATGACCGGGCAGGGGAACTCATCGAGTACGACGAGACGCGACAGATGTTCACCAACCCCAAAGACGAGCGGACGGAGGCCTACATCACTGGCCGGTTCGGATAGGAGGGAGCATGCCCAAAGCTGACTTTGATCAACGCTTGCGGGAGTTGCAAGACGATCTTCTGGTGCTGGGGAGCATGGTGGAGAAGGCCATTGCCAAGACTCTGGACGCTCTGAAACGCAGGGACCTGGAGGCCTCCAGACAGGTTATCCAGGAAGATGACGCCATAGACCGGCAGCGGTTCCAGCTTGAAGATAAGTGTGTTGAACTCATTGCCACTCAGCAGCCTGTGGCCCGGGACCTGCGAAGGCTCATCACCATACTTCACATATCAGTAGAACTGGAGCGCATGGGTGACTACGCAGAAGGTATCGGGAAAATCAGCCTCATGATGGGTGAGGAGCCCCCGTTGAAACCCCTGATCGACATCCCGCGCATGGCCGACAAGGCTACGGAGATGGCAAAGCCGATGACGAGGTGGATGCTCTCTACGACCAGGTGTATCGGGAACTGCTAACGTATATGATTCAGGACCCGAAAACGATTCAACGGGCCACCTATCTCTTGTGGGTTGCCCATGACCTGGAGCGAACGGCGGACCGGGCAACGAACATTGCCGAACGAGTCATCTATCTGGTCACCGGGAAGATGACGGAGATCAACGTCTCGAAATACTAGAGAATGGCCTGACATGGAAAGGATCGTCGACCCAGTTTGGAGGCGGTGCATTGCCGAGGCCATCGGTATAGCGAGTCTTGTCTTCGCCGGGCCTGGAGCCATCATCATTGACGAGCTTTCCGGCGGCCAAGTAACCCATTTGGGGGTTGGGCTGACCTTCGGGATGATCGTAGCTGCAATGATCTACGCCATTGGGCATATTTCGGGTGCCCACATCAACCCTGCCGTGACACTGGGTTTTGCCCTCACTCGTCATTTCCCATGGCGGGAGGTTCCCGCATACTGGGGAGCACAGCTACTGGGGGCTCTCATCGCCAGCGTTGCGCACCGACTACTATTTGGCTCGGTGGCCAATATGGGAGCTACCCTGCCAGAGAGCAACTCTTTAGAGTCACTCGGTCTTGAAATTGCACTGACCTTCATCCTAATGTTCGTCATCATGGCAGTTGCTACTGACGTTAGAGCCGTTGGGCAAGACGCGGCCATTGCAATCGGCACGACCGTCGGCCTGGAAGCCATCTTCGCTGGGCCAATCTCCGGTGCCTCAATGAACCCGGCCAGGTCCTTCGGGCCAGCACTTGTCGGGTGGGTATGGTCGAGTCAATGGATCTACTGGATTGGGCCATTGGTGGGAGCAACGTCAGGTGCTCTCTTATACCGTTGGCTTCGGGGCGAAGGCAACGCTGCAGGGAGGGCAGGAGACAAGGTCGGAAAAAGGACAGAGTCATGAAACGAGTGCTGTTTATATGTGTTCACAACTCTGGCAGGAGTCAGATGGCCGAAGCGTTTCTGAAGCACCTGGCTCAGGGGTCTGTGGAAGCCGATTCTGCTGGTACTATCCCTTCGGAAAGAGTGAATCCAGTGGTAGCCCAGGTGATGAGCGAGAGAGGCATAGACGTTTCGCTGAACAGCCCCAGGCTACTAACCCAGGAAATGGTCGATCGTGCTGACCGGGTCATCACCATGGGATGCTCCATCGAGGAAGCCTGTCCAGCATTGTTCATCCCCAGTGAAGACTGGGGGCTTGAAGACCCGGAGGGCAAGCCCTTAGCAGAGGTCCGGAGGATTCGCGATCAGATTGAAGAGAAGGTTAGATTTCTTATTGCTGACCTGTAGGTGCAGTCCGTAGAATAACCTGTCAACCTTGTAAGCCCGCGGAAGGACCGGGGCCTAGTGAGCATGCCGTGCCAGCACGGCTCAACTCCAAGGGCCCGGGAGAGTTTAGCCGGGACCATTTCCCAGAGCCCCAGACCGGGGGCAGCGACTACGTGGGCTCCATGTACCAGGCGTACAAGGGGTGAGCCAGGGAGACGCTGGAGCCGTAGAGCATGGGGTCACGGTAACCAACTCCCCGCGCCGCTTGCAGTACACGTCTAGCCTGGGTACTCCTTTCTTCTTCAACCCGAGGGGGGCAAGGGCTTTCACCCTTGCCCCCCTCAACTCGCCTTTACCCGCTGCGCTTTCGCCCGCGTCGGGTCTTCGGTTTTGCCGGTTCCTTCGAGGGCTGCTCAGCCTCAGGGCTATCTTCTGCCCTCGACTCAGGGGCCTCCGCCAATGCCTCCACATCCTCCTCCGGCGCTCCCTCAACGGTGGCCTCCTCTTTGGGTCCCTCGCCGTCCCACTGGACGAACATGGGCATGACTACCACTTTGGCGGCGTTTGCCGAGGTAAAGAGGCCGGGAGCGGACCCCCCGTTGGTCTGGATGGTCACCTGCTGGTACTTGCCCCGCAGGTACTCCACCAGGTACTTCTGGCCGAAGGCGATGCGCCCTGGCTCTCCCCTGGTCTCCGCCCAGACCATCACCTCCGCCTCTCCTACCTCTTCCTCCCGAGCCGACAGGACTAGCTTCCCTTCCCCCCACTTCAGGCGGATGACGTCACTTCCCGCCACCTGTCCCACCTGCCGCAGGGCCTGGCTCAGGGCCTCGGCCATGACGGTCACCTGGCTGGAGTACTCTGTGGGGATTAGCTGGTGGTAGTTGGGGAACTCCCCCTCCACCAGCCTGGTTACCAGGGACACATCCCCGAAGGCCAGCTCCATGAAGGTCCGGCTGTATTGCATTCGGATAGGGCGGCGGGCCAGGACCATCTGTACCAAGAGCCCGTTGGACGGAGTGGCTGGCTTCTTGCCAGCCTTTCGCCACAATTGCCCCAGCGCCTTGACAGCCCCCTGCGGGATAACGAGGTGCTGGCAGCCCTCCAGCTCCGGCATGTAGAAGGGAAGCTGGCGGAAGGCCAAGCGGAAGCCGTCGGCGGCGCAGGCCTCGGCGGGAGCCCCCAGGGTGAGGCAGACCCCCGTGAGCACCGGCCTGCTCTCTTCTTTGGCAGTATAGGGGGCCAACTCCTCCAGGGCTTCCACCAGGGCGTCGCCGTCCACCTCCGCCTTGCCTGTGAGATCCCCCTGTGACAGGGGTGGGAAATCCTCGGGGCCGGCGCTGTCCAGGCTCAGCCTGGTGAGGCCCGCCTGGAGCACCACCTTATTGCCTTCTCTGCTCAGCGTGGTCAGGGACAGCCCAGGCACGTTCTTCAGGTATTCCAGGGCCTTCCTGTGGGGAAGCAGCAGGGGAGGTTCGCCCTCGGTTTCAGGCAAGCGCACGGTGATGCTGGTCTCCAGGTCGGTGGCTACGGCCATCCCCTCACCCAGCCGGACGTTCAAGGTCACGGGTAGGCTGGTCCTCTTGGGGACAGCCGGAGCCAGCAGCTCCAGGGTCTCTCTTAGCTTGCGTGTTTGTATCTCCATCTTATTTCACCTCCTTTCTTGGCCGGGCTCATCGGTGCAGGGCGGCCAACTCCCGCAGACCCGGGGTAGAAGCCCGGGTTTCGCCCTAAAGGAGCCTGCTCTGGACGGGGCCCTGTCCCTGAGCAGCTTTTGTCTTCTGCGGACGGGCTTGTGGTGTGGGCAGTCGTGGCGGATCTGGTGGGCGATAGTGGTCAGTCTTCCCCTCGATGTCGGGGGACACCTGGTCGCCCTGGACACTGCCTACAAGCCGGGACCACGGTGTGAGGCGCCAGTACCTCTCCGATCCCTCAGAGATAGGCCTGATGGAGAACTTCCTCTCATACCCCATGTCTGTTTCCAGGTGCAGGTTGGAGGGAGGCTCATACTTCTTGGCCGTCGTATACAGGTAACAGCCGGCGTCGTAGGATTTCCCCAGCCCCCACAGGCCCTTGTGCTTCACCAGGGGGAGAAGCGAGAGAAGGGCCTGGGCGCTCTCCAGCAGGTCCTCCAGGGGGCAGTGGTCCAGGTCGCCATGGACACTTCCGTCTTCCAGGTCAACTATCACGGAGCCGGCTTTGAGTTTGGCCATGGTCTAAACCTCCTTTCATTTTCAAGGTTCGTCAGCACTGCACTTCGCATCGAACTCATGCTCTGCCCAGCAGTAGGGGCAGAGGTTCTCCCAACACCCGTCACAGCAGACCAGTGGCTGGGCTTTGTGGTCGCAATTAGGGCATTCCCCTGCGCGGAGAGAGTCCTGGCAGTAGTAGCTGCCCGAATCCCCGTTGTAGACCCATACCTCAGAGGACTCATGGCA